>DATIAY010000159.1:0-128756 GCA_035457825.1 Candidatus Methylomirabilota bacterium | reverse complement strand
CATTGCGGAAAATTCCCCACTGCTGCCTCCCGTAGGAGTCGGGGCCGTGTCTCAGTCCCCGTGTGGCTGGTCGTCCTCTCAGACCAGCTACCCGTCATCGCCTTGGTGAGCCGTTACCTCACCAACTAGCTGATAGGCCGCAAGCCCCTCCAAGAGCGGCAGCTTTCGCCGCCTTTCCTCCCCAGGTCTCGCGACCCGAGGAACGTATCCGGTATTAGCCTCCCTTTCGAGAGGGTATCCCGAACTCGAGGACAGGTTACCCACGTGTTACTCACCCGTGCGCCACTAGAACCGCCGACGTATTGCTACGCTGACGATCCCCGTTCGACTTGCATGTGTTAGGTACGCCGCCAGCGTTCGCTCTGAGCCAGGATCAAACTCGCCAAAAAAAGCGATGAACCTGGTCCTCTAGCTCGAACCTGTTACTGCTGTGTGCTGCAGTCACTCGGCCGAGCGCAAGGTACTCGATAGAACGGATGGTGCTCACACCTCTTCGGTGAGCCGATAGCATATGCGACTTTCAAAGAGCCCTACGGTCAGCTTGGAAGGTGACCGGATGTGACTGCTAAACCGTCGCTCAACTACGAGCGAAATGTCACTATACGCATGGGGGACCGGCCTGTCAAGCTTCTCGGTGGGTGGCTTTTGGTCACCGCCCGGGGCCGGGAACGATGCGCCGGGCTCGAGCCGCAGAGCCGGTCATTCTCCTCCGGCGCCGACCTCATTGCCGATGGTCACGAGATGATACGTCCGCTTGCCTTTCCGGAGAACCAGATATCTCCCGTGGAGCGCGACATCGGGGGAGACTGCTGCGGCGGGGTCGGTGACTCGCCGCCCGTTCACCACGATTGCCCCGTTGGCCAGCAGCTCACGGCCGGCTCGCCGGGACGCGGCCAGCCCCGTGCGCAGGAGCACATCCATCAGGGTCAGCCCAGCCTGGCTCGCGAACCGGGTCGTCGGCACCTCACGGAAGGCCTGGGCCAACTGCTCTTCGGTCAGCGCGGCGACGTCGCCGGTGAACAGGGCTTCGGTTATGGCCTCGGCCTCCCGCAGGCCCCCCTCGCCATGGATGAGGCGCGTCGCCTCCCGCGCGAGTACCCGCTGGGCGGCCCGCTTCTCGGGCGCCCGAGCCGTGGCTTCGCTCAGGTCCGCGATCTCGTCGAGCGACAGGAACGTGAAGTACTTGAGGAAGCGGTCCACATCGGCGTCTGCGGTGTTGAGCCAGAACTGGTACATCTCGTACGCCGAGGTCTTGGCGGCATCCAACCACACGGTCCCGGCCTCGGTCTTGCCGAACTTGCCGCCGTCGCTCCGGGTCACCAGGGGGAGGGTCAACCCGAACGCCGTGCCGCCCGTCTTGCGGCGGATCAGCTCGATGCCGGCCGTGATATTGCCCCACTGATCGGCGCCGCCGATCTGGAGCGTGCATCCCTCCGCCCGCCAGAGCTCGAGGAAGTCGTAGGCCTGGAGTATCTGGTAGCTGAACTCGGTGTACGAGAGGCCCACCTCCGCACGCCCCAGCCGCGACCGCACCGACTCCCGGGCCAACATGGCTCCCACGGGAAACTCCTTACCCACGTCGCGCAGGAACGCGATCACGTCGAGCCGGGATAGCCAGGTGAAGTTGTCGAGCAGCCTGGCCCCGCCCGCGCCTGCCTCGAAGTCGAGGAACCGAGCCACCTGCCGCTTGAGACGCCCGGCCCAGGCCTCGACCTGGTCCGCCGGGTTCAAAGGACGCTCGCCCGTCTTGCCGCTCGGATCGCCGATGAGACCGGTGCCGCCGCCGATCAGAACAATGGGACGGTGGTCGGCGAGCTGGAAACGGCGCAGCGCCAGCAGGGGCAACAGGCTGCCGATGTGCAGGCTGTCCGCGGTCGGATCGAAGCCGCAGTAGACAACACGCGAGCCTTGCCCAAGATGCGCCTCCAGCTCCTCGCGGCCGGTCACATCGGCCACGAGTCCACGCGCCTCGAGGTCCCGAAGGAACTTGGAACTCCGCATGAGCCGGAGGCATTATCGCACCGAGCCCGCCCGATCAGGCGACGGTCTCAAGACGTATCCGGAACGGCGCGTGTCGGTATACGTGTCAGTATAATGGAGTGCACATGTCGTGGCTGAGGCGTAAGACCGTCCAGGCTGGGGGCCCGGCACGAGCCCGGCGGTGGCTGCGGCGACTCCTTCTCGCGGTCGGCGTGCTCACCCTGCTGTTCGGTGCCGGCCTGGCTGCTGCGACGCTGTGGGCATTCATGATTCTCCCGCGCTCCCTGCCTCCCGTGAGCGCGCTGGAAAACTTCCAGCCGGTACTGGGCACCCGGATCTACGACGACAATGACGACCTCATCACCGAACTGCACGCCGAGCGCCGGATCTTCGTCCCCATCGCCCAGGTTCCCCACACCCTGCGCGAGGCCGTCATCGCCACCGAAGACCACCGCTTTTACTCCCACTGGGGCCTGGATCCCATCGGGATCGCCCGGGCCATCGTCCAGAACTACCGTCGGGGACGGATCGTCGAGGGTGGCAGCACCATCACCCAGCAGCTCACCAAGGTGCTTTTTCTCACCCCCGACAAGAGCCTGGAGCGGAAGCTGAAGGAGGCCGTGCTGGCGCTCGAGCTGGAGCGCCGCTACTCCAAGGACCGCATCCTCGAGATGTATCTCAACCAGGTGTACTTCGGGCACGGGGCCTTCGGCGTCGAGGCGGCGGCTCGGACGTACTTCGGCAAGTCCGTGACGGAACTCGACGTTCGCGAGGCGGCCCTGCTCGGCGGCCTGCCCCGCGCTCCCACGAGCTATTCACCCTTCGAGCATCCGGACGCCGCCAAGCAGCGCCGAGAGACCGTGCTACGGCGTATGGCCGAGTACGGCACGATCAAGGAAGCCGAGGCGCAGCGGCTGGCCCGCACCGACCTCGGGCTCATCCCACCCGAGCGCCGGCGGACGACCGGCCAGTACTTCCTCGAGTACGTCCAGGGTGTCCTGGAGACCCGCTACGGCGCCGATCTGGTCTTCAAGGGCGGCTTGAACGTCTACACCACGCTGAACCCCTGGATGCAGCTGGCCGCCGAGCAAGCCATGCGCGACGGCCTGAAGTCACTGGAAACTCGTACCAGCCGGGGAAAGCCCGGCGAGCATCCAGAGGGGGCGCTGGTCACGATCGAGCCTCAGACCGGCTACGTGAAGGCCATGGTCGGGGGCTACGATTTCTCCCGGAGCGAGTTCAACCGCGCCGTCCTGGCCCGGCGCCAGCCCGGCTCGGCGTTCAAGCCCTTCGTGTACATCGCGGCGCTGGAGGCGGGCTTTACGCCGGCGAGCATCATCGAGGACTCGCCGGTGACCTACCCGATCGGACGCAATGGCACCGCCTGGAGGCCGGAGAACTACGACCGCCAATTCCGCGGTCCCACCACCCTGCAGCAGGCTGTCGAGGACTCGGTCAACGTGGTGACGATCAAGCTGCAGGAGCGCCTGGGCGTGAACCGAACCATTCAGGTCGCCCGTCGCTTCGGGATCACGAGCCCGCTCACCGCCGACCTGACCCTCGCACTGGGCACCTCCGACCTCTCCCTGCTCGAGCTGACGTCAGCCTACAGCGCCTTCGCCAACCAGGGCACCTGGTTGCCGCCCACGGCAATCCGCTACGTGACGGACGCCGAGGGAAGGCTCCTCGAGGAGCATGTCCCCGAAGGCAAGGAGGCCGTCTCGCCCGAGCTCGCCTACATCATCACCCACATGTTGAAGGGCGTGGTGGATCGCGGCACCGGTCAGGGCGCCCGGACGCTGAACCGGCCCATCGCCGCCAAGACGGGGACGACGAACGACTACTCCAACGCCTGGTTCATCGGCTTCACGCCGCGCCTGGCAACGGGAGTGTGGGTCGGCTACGATCGGCCCCGCAGCCTGGGCCGCGACGAGACAGGCTCGCGGGTGGCTGTGCCCATCTGGACCTCGTACATGCAGCAGGTAGTCGGCAAGGACCCCAAGGAGGACTTCCCGGTGCCCGAGCGCGTGGCGATGGTGCCGGTTGACCTCGACCCATCCAACGAGTGTGTGAAGGTCGTGACGATGGCATTTGTCAGGGGCACCGAACCCGAACTCCCCTGCGGTGTCCGGCGCGAGGCGATCACACCTCCTACGTCCGCACCACTTCCGCCGCTGGTTCCGGAGTCGGCGCCGGTCGCTCCCGGCGTCGCGCCCTCCGCCGGGCCACTGCATGGATCGTCTGACGCTCCCGGCCCCGCACCGCTTCCACCGCCTCCGGCCCCGGGATGGTCAGCGCCGAGCGTCCCGGCGTCACCGCCTGGTGTCCGGGGGTCCGAGTCGGAGCTACCCGCGCCGAGCGGGACCGTCCGGGAGCCTCGTTAGGACCGGTCGTCCCCCACCCGGGGGTATTCGCGAGCTACGTCCGCCCACGCCGATTCACCCAGCAGGCGCCCGAAGACCGCGGGCAGCTCGGCAAGGGGTACCCGCACCTGCTCCATCGAGTCGCGCTCCCGGATGGTGACCCGCTGGTCGCCGGCCTCCCCACGCCCGGAGTCCCCCACGGTCTGCACGTCGACGGTGACGCAGTACGCGGTACCGACCTCGTCCTGCCGCCGGTAGAGCCGACCGATGGCCGCGGTGTCGTCATAAACGGCTGGCCACTGCCGGGCCAGGCGATCGCGGAGTTGCTTGGCCAGGACCACGATCTCCTCGCGCTTCTTGAGCAGCGGCAGCACGGCAATCTTGGTCGGGGCCAGGTCCCGGTGCAGGCGGAGGACGACCCGCTTCTCGCCGCGCACCTCCTCCTCACGGTAGGCATCGACGAGGAAGGCCAGGAGGCTGCGGTCCGCTCCCGCGGAAGGCTCGATCACGTAGGGAACGACGTGAGTCTTGCGCTCCTCGTCGTAGTACGTGAGCGCTTTGCCGCTGAACTGCGCATGCTGGCGAAGGTCGAAATCGGTCCGGTTGGCAATACCCTCCAGCTCGCTCCACCCCATCGGGAACTTGTACTCGATGTCGGCGGTGCGCTTGGCGTAGTGGGCCAGCTCGTCCTTCTCGTGCTCGCGCAAACGCAGATTCTCCGGGCGGATGCCGTAACGCTCATACCAGGCCAGCCGGTCCGCGATCCACCGATCGTGCCAGACCTCGTCGGCCGGCCGCCCGTCGATGAGTTCCTGGGGATTGACGAAGTACTCGATCTCCATCTGCTCGAACTCACGCGTCCGAAAGATGAAGTTACCGGGGGTGATCTCGTTGCGGAAGGCCTTGCCGATCTGGCCGATGCCGAAGGGCAGCTTCAGCCGCATGGATTGCTGCACATTCTCGAAGTTCACGAAGATGCCCTGGGCGGTCTCCGGCCGGAGGTAGGTCACCGCGGCGTCCTCTTCCACGGGACCCATAAACGTCTTGAACATCAAGTTGAACTGCCGCGGCGGAGTGAGCTCGCCTTTGCCGCACTCCGGACAGAGGGCGCGCCGGGTGCCGCAGTGCTTGCAGGGCTCGCCGGCAGGGATCTCGAAGCGGTTGCCCCTGGTCGCCGGGCAGTAGTGGACCCAGGCCTGCTCCTCCAGCTTGTCGGCGCGGAAACGGCGCCGGCATTCCTTGCAGTCGACCATGGGGTCGGTGAAGTGATCCAAGTGGCCGCTGGCCTTCCACACCATCGCATGCATGAGGATCGAGGCGTCGAGCCCGACCATATCGGCGCGGAGCTGGATGTTGTCGCGCCACCAGGCGCGCTTGATGTTGTTCTTGAGCGCCACGCCGAGGGGCCCGTAGTCCCAGCAAGACCCGGTGCCACCGTAGATCTCGCTGGACTGGAAGATGAAGCCCCGGCGTTTGCACAGCGATACGAGCGCGTCCATATTCACAGGGTCACCTCGCTCACAGGCTCACCTCGCCGGCTCGCAGGAGAACGTTTCACAGGCGGTCTCTGACTCCCAGCGTAGGCGAAAATCGCTCGATCTCGCGGACAAAACGGGAGGTTCGGGTCGGCTGGCCGATGAGCCCGCCGACCTGACGCTCGAGGAGTTCCCGCAGCTCGCGCTCCGCGCGGCCCAGCCGAGTCCCGGTCGCCTCCTCCCAGCTCAGGCCCCGCAGCCGGCGGAGCAGCGCCAGGCTACCGGCATCCACGTGTAGCAGCAGATCGGCTCCGGTCGCGCAGCCGGGGCAGATGGTGCCCCCCGCCTCCACATCCAGGGCCACCGGTCCCCGCTCGGCCGGTCGGCGCCGGCCACACAATACGCAGCTGTCGATCCGGAGACGGTGGCCAAGCGCCTCCACGCATCGAAGGCCGAAGACGACGGCGACCCGCCGCGGCGGAGCCCCTAGCTCCATGCTCTTGAGCCCCCGGAGCAGTAGACCGTAGACGGCCGCGTTGGGGTCGCGATCGGCCGTGAGCCGTCCCACGCATTCGGCCATCCAGGCGGCCTGGATCAGTCGCTCCAGATCCTCACGGACCCCACCGAACGGATGGATCACGTCGAAGTGGTCGACCTGCACGAGGTCGCTCCGCCCCGCGTCGAAAAAGACGAGGTGGCCGAGCGTGAGCAGCTCCAGGGCCCCGCTGAAGCGCGACCTCATCCGACGGGCGGCCCTGGCCACGCCGCGGATCTTCCCCCGTTCACGCGAGAAGAAGGTGACCACCCGATCGCTCTCGCCCAGGGGGAAGCTGCCGATCACGACGGCGGTGGCCTTGCCGAGGGCCATTTCAGGAAGTGAGCCGGAACCCGAACTCGCGGAGCGCGCGGTCGTCCTTGCGCCAGCGGTGGCGCACCTGGACCGTCAGCCCCAGGAAGACCTGAATTCCGAAAAATGCTTCCAGGTCGCGCCGCGCCGCTGTCCCGATCCGCTTGAGCAGGCTCCCGCCCTTGCCGATGAGGATACCCTTCTGAGAATCCCGTTCGACGAAGATGGTAGCTCGGATATCGAGCCGCGGCGGCGCCTGGACTTCGATGAGCTCGTCCACGCGCACGGCCACCGCATAGGGGACCTCGTCCCGCGTCAACAAGAACACCTTCTCACGGATCATCTCGGCCACGTAGAAGGTTTCCGGCTGATCGGTGGCGGTATCGCCGGGAAAAAAGGCCGGATGCTTGGGCATGGCTCGCACGATCAGCTCGGTCAGGCGGTCGCAGTTGGTGCCGTCCAGCGCGGAGATCGGCAGGATCTCTGAGAACGCGTGGTGGCTTTGCCAGGCCTCGATGACCCCAAGCAGCCGGCTCTTGGGCTGCACCGCGTCGGCCTTGTTGAGCAGGCAGAACACCGGCGTCGAGCGAGCCTCGAGCGTAGCGAGCAGGAGCGGGTCGGGATGCGTCCGCTCGGTGGCGTCCACGACGGCGCAGATCAGATCGACATCCTCCAGCGCCCGCTCCACCGTCCTGCGCATGAACTCTCCCAGCTTCCCGCCTGCCGGGTTGAGGCCCGGGGTATCGACGAAGACGATCTGGGCCCCGGGAAGGTTCTTGACCCCGGTGATCCTGTTGCGGGTGGTCTGCGGCCGCGGGGTGACGATGGCCAGCTTCTCCCCCACGAGACGATTCAGGAGTGTCGATTTGCCGGCGTTGGGTCGCCCGATCAGCGCAACGAACCCGGCTTTGAACCCGAAGGGGGGCTTTCGCTCGGCCTCCCCCAGCAAGGATTGCACGGGCAAAGCCCGTGCTCGAGCAGACGTCTTCATGCCCGCAGGAGTCCCTTCCAGAGTCGCGCCGGCACCCGTCGCCCGCGCGAGCGAAGGATCTGGCGCTCGCGCTCGTGCATGAGCCCCGCCTCTACGGGATCGCGATCATCGTAACCCGCCAGGTGCAGCACCCCATGGGTGACAAGAAGCTCGAGCTCGGCAGCCACGGGCACCCCGAGGCATCGGGCCTGACGCGCAGCCGTCTCGGCCGAGATCAACACCTCGCCCACCAGCCCCCCGATCTCGAGTGTCTCCAGGGGGAAGGCCAGGACGTCCGTCCGGCGGCTCACTCCTCGCCAGGCGCGATTGAGCCTTCGGATCTCGCCATCATCCACCAGGGCGACTTCGATCCTCGCGCCGGTCCGCCCCAGCGCCACCAACGTCCGCTCAGCGGCACGGGCGAGATACCGCGGGGAAACGGGGACGGCATGCTGGCGGTTCGAGATCACGCACGGCACCGACTAGGGCTGGCCGGACCCGGCACCGTCGTTGCGGGACCGCACGCTGTAGGCATCGTAGGCGCGGACGATGGCCGACACCAGATGATGTCGCACCACGTCCTGGTCGTCGAAATACACGAAGCGGATGCCTTGAACGTCCTTGAGGATGCTCTGCACCTCGATGAGGCCGGACCCGCGCGAGGCGGGGAGGTCGACCTGGGTGATGTCCCCGGTGATGACCATCTTCGAATTGAAACCCAAGCGGGTCAGGAACATCTTCATCTGCTCGGCAGTGCTGTTCTGGGCCTCGTCGAGGATGATGAAGGAGTCGTTGAGCGTGCGCCCGCGCATGTAGGCCAGCGGCGCGATCTCGATCGCGCCCTTCTCCATCAAGCTGGCCACCTTCTCCGCCTCCAGCATGTCGTAGAGGGCATCGTAGAGGGGGCGCAGGTAGGGATGCACCTTCTCGTAGAGGTCGCCGGGCAGGAATCCCAATCGCTCGCCGGCCTCCACCGCCGGGCGGGTGAGCACGATGCGCGCCACCTCCCGCTTCATGAGCGCCGACACGGCCATGGCCACCGCCAGGAACGACTTGCCGGTGCCGGCGGGCCCGATGGCAAAGACCATGTCGGTAGACCGGATAGCTTCGACGTAGCGCTTCTGCCCCAGCGTTTTGGGGGTCACCCACTTCTTGCGGGAGGGAACGGGAATGGCATCGGCGAACACCGACTTGAGGTCGGCCTCCTCGTCGTCGGCGAGCATGCGCATGGCGGCTCGGACCTCGATGCTGCGTACCGGCGCCCCCGAGCGCACCAGGTCGGCCAGCTGGGTCAGGGCCCGCTCGGCCTTGCGGACCTGCCGCTCCTCGCCCTTGAGCATGACGTCGTGGCCCCGGGCCACGATGCGAACGTCCAGCGCGCTTTCCATCATGCGGAGATGATCGTCGTTGCGACCCAGGAGCGGCAGGAGATCGACGTCCGGGGCCAGCGCGATGCGTCGGGTGACGATGGTGGCTTCGTTCAACTCCGCTTGTCGTTCCTTTCCAAGTCTATCACGGCGATGCCGAGCTCCTGGAGCTGGGCCGGGCTCGCCGGGGCGGGAGCGTTCGTCATCGGATCGACACCCTTCTGCGTCTTGGGAAAGGCGATGACCTCGCGGATCGAGTCCTCGCCGGCCAGGATGGCGGCCAGGCGGTCGAGGCCGAAGGCGATCCCTCCCATCGGGGGCGCGCCGAACTCCAGCGCGTCCAGCAGGAACCCGAACTTCGCCCGAGCCTCTTCCTTGTCGATACCGAGCAGCTGGAACACCCGCTGCTGCACCGCTTGCTGGTGAATGCGGATACTGCCGCCGCCGATTTCCTGGCCGTTGAGCACGAGATCGTAGGCCTTGGCCAGGACCGCGCCGGGCTCTGACTCCAGACGCGCCAGATCCGCGTCGCGCGGTGCGGTGAAGGGATGGTGCATGGCCTGCCAGCGCCGCTCTTCCTCGCTCCATTCCAGCAGAGGAAAGTCCAGGACCCAGAGGACCGCGGCGCGGGCGGCCGGGATCAGCCCGTGCCGCTCGGCCAGCTCCACGCGGAACCGCCCCAGCACGGTCTCCGCCGTGGGCCGCACGTCGCCCACCAGCAACAACAGGTCGCCGTCACTCGCGCCCAGGGCCTCGAGCAGCGCGCCGCGGACGGGCTCGAGAAACCGGGCTACCGGCGACTGGAAACCGCTGGCGGTGACCTTGACCCACACGAGCCCCTTGGCTCCCCACGTCTTGGCCGTGCTGACCAGCTCGTCAGCCTCCTTGCGGCTCAACCCGCCGGCACCGGGAATCCGCAGGGCCTTCACCACGCCGCCGGAGGCGGCGACCTGGGCGAACGCCTGGAACTCTCCCCCGCGGAATAGGGGCGTGAGGTCCACGAGCTCGAGGTCAAAGCGCAGGTCGGGCTTGTCGGACCCGAAGCGGGCCATGGCCTCCGCGTACGTGAGCCGGGGGAAGGGCCGCGCCACCTCCATGCCCCGGACCTGCCCCAGGATCTCGGCGACGAGCCCCTCCACGAGCGCGAGGATGTCGTCGCGATCGACGAACGATGCCTCGAGATCGATCTGGGTGAACTCGGCCTGGCGGTCCCCGCGGGTGTCTTCGTCCCGAAAGCAGCGCACGATCTGGAAGTACCGCTCGAACCCACTCACCATGAGCAGCTGCTTGAAGAGCTGGGGGGACTGGGCCAGGGCGTAGAAGCTGCCGCGATTGAGACGGCTCGGCACCAGGAAGTCGCGGGCGCCCTCCGGCGTGGTGCGGATGAGGAAGGGCGTCTCCACCTCGATGAAGCCGTGCTGGTGCAGGTACGCTCGGGTGGCTCGGCAGACGGCGTCCCGGATCGCGAAATTGCGGTACAGCCGGGGCCGGCGCAGGTCCAGATACCGGTAGGTGAGGCGCGTCAGCTCATCGATCTCGACGTCGTCCTCGATCGGGAACGGCAGGGCCCGGGCGTCGTTGAGGACACGGAGCTCACTGACCTGGACCTCGACCTCGCCGGTCGCCAGCTTGAGATTCTCGGTCCCGGCCGGCCGGCGCTGCACGACCCCCCGGACGGCCAGCACGAACTCGTTCCGGATCGCTTCGGCCTTGGCGTGAGCCGCCCCACTGGTGGCGGGGTTGAACACACACTGGGCGAGGCCGGTCCGATCGCGCACGTCCACGAAGATGAGACCGCCGTGGTCGCGTCGCCGATGCGCCCAACCCATGAGGGTCACCGCTTGCCCGGTGTGCTCCTGCCGGAGGGTGCCGCAGGGATGCGAACGCCGCCAGTCGCCCAGCGGGTCACTCATCTCGACGCTCCTGGTCACCGAACCAGCGGAGGCGCGATCGTCCGGTGCCGTCGAAGAGGGCGAACCCGTCAAAGCCGTGACGGGAGAGCGTGTCCAGCTGCCCTCCCAGGTTCTTCGCGCGCAGCTCCACCGACACCGCTAACCCGTCGGCCCGGAACGCCCGGGCCGCCGCCAGTACCGTAGGCAGATCATCCGTCTTCTCCTCGAAGATCAGGGCGACCCGCTTCTGCCCGCGCCCCCGGTGCCCCTGGCGATCCATAAGGAGGGCGATCACGCGCTCGAACCCGATGGAGAACCCGGTCGCCGGAACATCCTTGCCCAGGAGCTTACCGATCAGCTTGTCGTAGCGGCCGCCGCCGGCGATCGATGAGGGAAAGTCGTCGCTCTTGATCTCGAAGATCGGCCCCGTGTAGTACGACATGCCTCGAACCAGCGTGGGGTCGAACGTGATGATCCAGCTTCCGGTCGCCTCGCCGCGCAAGGTCTGGATGATCATCTCGAGAGCGCGGAGGGCCTCCTCGTCCCGGTAAGTCCCTAAATCCTTTCCCATCACCCCGAGGTCGCCCGGGGCAGCCCCCTGCGGGCCGAAGCGTGCTATCAGCCTCCCGAGCTGCGCTATTGCGGCGGAGGGATGCCCCACCTGCATCAGCTCCTTCTCGACCCCGGACCAGTCGACCTTGTCCAGCTTGTCGAGCGCGATGAACACGCTGTCGAATCGGCTCGGATCGAACCCACAATGGTGAGCCACGGCGGCCAGCAGGCGGCGATCGTTGATCCGAACGGTCAGGTTCTGGAGCCCCAGTGCCGTGAGGGCGTCGGTAGTGGCCAGGATCAGCTCCACCTCAGCCACGCAGGACTGCATACCCAGGATATCGATGTCGCACTGGGTGAACTGACGATAGCGACCCTTCTGCTGCCGTTCGGCACGCCAGACCGGCCCGATTTGCACGGCCTTCAGCGGCCTGGGCAGCTCAGCGTGGTTATGCGCGTAGTACCGCACCAGCGGAACCGTAAGATCGAATCGCAGCCCCAGGTCGACCAGGTCCATTTCGCTCGCGACGCTGGTGAGATCGAGCTTGGCGCCCCGCTTGAGGATTTTGTAGATGAGCTTTTCGTTCTCGCCGCCCTCACCGCGGGTCAGGAGCTGGATGTGTTCCAGGGCCGGGGTCTCCACGCGACGAAACCCGTATCGCCGGTAGACGTCGAGGATGGTGGCCGCTGTGGCATCGCGCATCTCGGCCTCGTCGGGCAGGATGTCGCGCATCCCACGCGGAGGCTCGGCACTGAGCTTGGGTGCGGCCTTTTCAGGCATCGGTGGGGTGGACGCGGGGCTCGGTCGTCTTGTCGCGATGGATCATTTCGGCCCTGGCCGCTCTGACGACTACTCGGGCACGGTGATGATGATCTGCGTGTCCCCCCCGCTTCGCAGAAGCCCCTTTCGACGGACGACGGCGGCCACCAGTGTCGGTGTGCCCTCGCCGGGCATGGCGCCGAGGCCGGTGACGAGCCCCTCGAAGCCGGAGTCCACGGTCTGCATCCGAAAGCCGGCGGGACCCCGGTACACGACGGCCATCCGGCCCTGCTCGTCCTGGTTCACGGGGACCACGATTTCCTGGACACCATCCCCGTCGAGGTCGATCGCAACGGGGTTTGGCTCCATCTTGAAGACCTTGTCGACCTGGGTATTCAGCATCGTGATGCGCACCTGGCCGTAGGCGAGCCCTCCGCCCACGGCCGACTGCGACCGCCACACCTCCTGGCCGATCGGGCTAGAAACGACCAGGCGGCTCTGCTCGTCCACGAACGCCAGCACCCGCTCGACGCCAGCGATGTTCGAGAAGGCCGCCCCCGTCGGCCGGAACGCCGAGTGCACGATCGCGCGACCGGTGGGTGCGATGTCATCCTTCCTCAGCACGTAGCGGGTTGCCGTCCCCCGCGTCCAGAACTTCTCGGTATCGAAGGTCTGCGCCCACAACGCCCGGTTCACGCCGTCGCCGGCTTCGTCGACCGCCAGCAGCATGATGGGAATGTCGCCGGCGAGGAGCGACGGCCGATCGTTCCGGGTGGTCAGGATGTACGAGAGCATCCCGGCCTTGATGTCCTGGCGGTTCACGACAACGTCGAGCACGCCGTCGGCGTCCAGGTCCGCGAGCTGGACGCTGAGGATCTGGCCGACCATCAGCTTGTCGTACGTCCACTCCGGCTCCAGGACCAGCTCCTTCAGGCGGTAGAGGAAGACGCGCTGCCCGTCGGTGACGACGATTCTCGGTATTTTGTCGCCCGGCGCCACGGCCACGTCCATGGACACCACGACGAACGGAAACGTCGCCAGCGATCGAATGGGAATGGCGGCGGCGCCCGCCGAGTAGCGGTTGGGCTCGAAGTCGCCGGACAGCAGACGCGTCAGCAACGAGCGGCGCTCAACCTTCTCCGGTTGGGCTCCGGGGGCCGTCGAGAATTGCCGGCCGGGGCTCGGCTTGATGGAGGGCGGGACAAACAGGGCGTGCTGGAGCACCGGCGCGTCCAACCCGGGGGAGAACAGGCGGATGTCCATGAACGGCTTACCCTGCTGGGTCGTGAAGTGCAGGGCCAGGAGGTAGCCGAGCTTGAAGCGCTCGGCCACCGGCCGGATACCCTGACCGCGCATGAAGTCCTCGGGTCCAATCCGCTCCTGGGTGAGCCAGACGGCCACCTCATCGGCGAACCTGACCTGGAAGCGGCCCGTCCGCTCCAGCTCCTGAACGAGCTCGCCGCTGGCGGCCTCCACCGTGCGCGAGCGAGAGGCCCCGAGCACGACGAGGGCCAGGCGTACTTTGCCCGCCGGTACCCTGGCCTTATCACCCGCCTGAAGCCGGGCTAGCACTTCCGGGGTCGCCGACGCGACGGCATATTGCTCGAACGACTCGACGACCACGAGGCGGCCCAGCGTCTCCTCGGCTCGCCCCAGCAGCTTCTTCGTGGTGGGATGGTACAGTTCCCGCCCCTCCCGCACCGCGGTGAGCTCCAGACCGGGGTTGACGCCCTGCGCGCGCCCGCCGGCCACGGTCACCCGGCCTTCCACGACATCGACGACCTGGGTGTCGATGGCCGGGAAAAGGCCGGCGATCTGATCGGCGAGCACGCGGAGCGAGCCCGTGTGCTCCGTGGCGGTGGCGGCGGGAGCGGAGATGACGAGAAGAAGCGCTGTGGCGAGCAGGAGCAGCGGAAACGGCGCGCCGACCCTCGATGAACCCCCCACGATGCCCTGCACTATAGCACTACAGCGCTCGGGGAGGGTCGGGGAAACCCTCCCCGAGCGGCATGCCGACTACCAGGTCACGCGCATCCGGGCCGAGACCTTGTACACGTCGTTGGCGTCCCGCTTCGGGAGGCCGACGATCTGAGCGTTGTCGCGCGCGGGACCGGCGAACAGGTAGGCTCCGATGAGGTCGAAGGCCGCGTTGGCGGTGAAGCGATACGTGAATCCCCCATTGACCTCGGTGCCGAGATAGCGTTCGTCGCCGCCATTCGCCGGAGTGATGCCGTTAGTCTGGGCCACGGGGCTGGCCAGGCTCAAGGGGTTGATCAGGGCACCGTCGGTGTCGACCTTCTCGGCGGTCCACTGCGCCAGCGTGACGAAGTGGGCGATGAATGCCGGCGTGAAGGCATAGTCAGCCGCCACGGCGGCCACGATGCGGCCGTACTTGTCATAGCTGGGGTTGCCACCCAGCTTCATGCCGGTCACGGCTCCACCCTGGAATGGCAACTGGTAATCGACACCGGCCGACTCGATCTCGGACCACCCGGCGAAGTAGAGGATCGTTCCCGTGTTGATCGCCTGATAGTAGTTGATGTCGGAGCCGCCGGTGCAGACGGTCCCGACCGTCTGGACACACTCCGTCGCCTTGTTGCCGGGGGTCCACATGCCCCGGACCTCGATGGTCAGTGGCCCGGAACGAAAGCCACCGATGACGTCGAAAATCCAGGAGCTGATGTCTACCTCGTTTTTCCCGCCGGCCGTCGCCGCAACCGTCTCTTGCTCTCCGAACTGGTACAGAAACGTCGGCTGCACGGCCCAGGGACCGGACGTCCACCGGACATCGCCTCCCAGGGTATGGCGCACGGTGGCCTGGTTAGCCTGAGTGGCGGCGGCAGGGGAGAATCCTCCCTTGGGCTCGGTTCCAAACGCCGCCAGAGTGCCGCTACCCCGGTCGAACCGAGCGTAGGAGTACGTCGGCTTGACCGTCAATCCCTTGAAGAGGTCGACCAAGACACTGCCGACGAAGGCGAAGTCCTCGGTGCCCCCGGGGTTGATCACCCGGTCGAGCCGTTCGTCAATCTGGGCGTACGTCAGGATGGACCTGATGTTCGGAGCCCAACCCGTCTCGAACGTGACGCCCGGGAAGTCGCCACTGAACTGGATGCCGGGCTTGAAGTCATGACCACGGGCGGGCTGGGCGCCGAATCGGCCGATCGTGGGCATGGGGACGAACGACAGCAACGAGTCGGGGCCGGTGATGGGTACCTCCAGGTACAGCCACTTGACCTCGATCTGGCCCTTCTCGTCGGTCTCGAGGTCGAAGCCGTTGTTGCCGCTGGGCGCAGCCGTCACGTTGTCGATCCGGCCGTTGGCGAAGTCCATCTCGAGCGACAGCACCCCTTTCGCGCGCCCCACCTCGCCGGTGACGGTGAAGATGCCGCGCTCGCGGGAGTACCAGCCGTTGTCCCTACCCCGCGCTCCCGGGATCGGGGCCGTGCCCGTAATGTCGAAGTCCGACAGGTTGTGGTACATCGTGGTGACGAAGTCGACGAGACCGTTGATCGTCACCTTGGGGGCGGCCGCCGCGGCAGGCGCCTGGGCCCAGGCGGGTACCTGCCAGACCGAGAGGACGACCACGACGAGGAGGAACGATACGATCTGCCTCATTTAGCACCTGCGTACGACGTCACGAGTGCGCGGCGCCCGAGACGTCCAGCAATTCCTCCCGCCAGGACGGCGAGAGTACGGTTAAGTTCGTCGGGCCGCCGAATCGCGTTGCAGGTGGTCATCTTTCGATCGAGCCCACCCGAGCGGCAGCAACGAGGATGCCAAGCTGGATGACGAGGGAAATGAGGCTCTTCGCCCGGTGAGACTGAGTCAGTGGCCCTACTCCACCAAAAGTCGGGTGTCACGCTGACTCGGCATTGACATCCCTCGGCACGCTCAGCATGTCTCGTGACGCGTGCCGCGGGAGGGCGAGATGATGCCCGGATGCGATCTCCGTTGGCCCCATCCGGTGTGGAGTGACAACCCTCACGGCCCCAGCGATCACGCGGCGCGGAGAAGGTCTCCTCGATGACGACGGGGCCTGAGCGGACGTGCGCTCCCGGCCAGGGAGCGCACTGTGGTGAGGAGCTACCCGAGGTCGCGAGTTACCGGATCAAGGAAGAACGAAGCGGCTGGAAGGGCATGACGACTCGGGAGATGCCGCGGGGGGCATGGGGATTCCCATGCCCCCCGCGTACGTCAGGGACGGACTACCAGGTGACGCGCATCCGGGCCGCCACCTTGGTGATGTCCTCTGGCTCCAGGTTGTTGAACCCGCGCGCATCGCCCGCGATCAGATAGCCACCGATCAGGTCGAAGGCTACGTTCGGGGCGAAGCGGTAGGTCAAGCCCACGTCGATTTCAGTGCCGAGATAATTCTCATCGCCGCTGCTGGTCGGAGCGCCGCTCAACGCCGGACGGCCGGTGTCCACCTTCTCCGCCGTCCACTGCGCGTTCCCCACCAGATGGAGGACGAACGCCGGTGTCACCGCGTAGTCCACGGCCGCGGCCAGCGTGATGCGGCCGTACTTGTCATAGCTCGGGGACTGGCCCAGCCGCACACCCGCGGCGCCACCGGCACCGAAGTGCACGAGGTTGTAGTCGACGCCCGAGGCCTGGATTTCCGCCCACCCGGCCTGGTAGACGAATCCGGGGTTGATGGCCTGGTAGTACTTGATGTCCTCACCACCGGTACCGCAGAAGCCGCCGGCCTGAACGCAATCTTCAGCCTTCATGCCCGGCGTGTAGGCGAACCGTCCCTCGATGGTCAGCGGGCCGGTCCGGAAGCCGCCAGTGACGTCGAAGATCCACGCGTTGATGTCGACGTCGTTGGTGTGGCCGCAACTCAGGATCGTGCACTCCTGCGTGCCGATCTGGTAGATGAAGGTGGGCTCGAGAGAGAACGGCCCGCTCCGCCACCTCACGTCCGCGCCGATGGTGTGACGCGAGAGGTGGGCTCCCAGGACGTTGGGGGTGAACCCGCCCTTTGGCGACTCGGTGCCGAGGTTCGCGGTCCCGGTGTTGAAGGCGTCATAGTTTGCGTACGTGTACGTGGGCTTGATGGTCAGCCCCTTGAAGACGTCGAACTCGAAGCTGGCGAGGAACGCGATGTCCTCGTTTCCCCCCGCGAGCGAGTCCACCTGTTCGCCGATCTGGGCGAAGGTGAGCGTGCTCCTCATGTTCGGCGCCCAGGTCGTGGTGATGTTGACTCCGGGGAAGTCACCGGACCACAGAATGCCGGGCTTGTAGGCGTGTCCGGTAGCCGGCTGGGCACCCAGGCGGATCTGCGACTCCATCGGCAGGAACGGCAGCAGCGACCCCGGTCCGGTCAGCGGTGCCTCCACGTAGAGCCACTTCACCTCGGTGGTCCCGGGAACGTCCGTGTCGAGGTCGAAGTTCGCCGTGGTGCCCGAGCTGGTCGGGCCCGCGCCGTTGGTGAAGTCGAACTCGAAGGCGATGACACCCTTGGCCTTGCCGATCTCTCCGGTGAACGTGAACACGCCGCGTTCGCGCGAGTACCAGCCCTCGTCTTGGGTGTTGGTGATGTTGTTGTCGCGCAGGTTCCTCTGGTACGCCGTGGCGAAGTCGACGAGGCCGTTGATCGTCACCTTCGGGGCCGGGGGCTGGGCGAAGGCCGGTGGCGCCGCGAGCCCGAGGATGACGACCACAGATAGGACGGCTGCGAGGATGGTCCTCATACCGCCTCCTCAGTGTGGTGGTGAGATGCCTCGAACACCGTTCCGCATGGCCCAACACCAACACCTGCGCACTCCCGGCAGCGGGCTGATCCGGAGCAGTCCACTGCCAGCAGCGGGCAAATTTCTACCCCATGCATTGGCACTAGGTCAAGTTTAGTTTGGCCTTTAGCGGGGGGGTGCGGAGCCGTCGCCGAGCGCTTTGAGCTGGCCTACGGCTGCCTGGCCGAAGAGAGACTGGGGCGCCAGGTCGCGCGCTTGCCGAAACGCCAACCTGGCTTCGCTCTCGCGGCTTTGGGCAAGGAGGACCAACCCCAAGTTGTAGTAGGGGCCCTCCTCCTTGGGCTCAAGATTTATGGCGAGCCGCAGCGCCTCCTCCGCCTCCCGGTACTGCTTGAGGTGGTAGAGGGCCAAGCCCAGGTTCTGGTACGCGATGTGGGGAACGGAAAGGGTCGGGGTGGCGATCGCCCGACGGTAGAACGGGACCGCCTCGCCCCAGCGTGCCATTTCGGCCAGAGCTATACCAGTATTGAGGTGGGCCTCGGCGTAGTGGGGGTCCAGCTCGGCGGCGCGCTGGAACTCTATCAGAGCGAGATCGGGGCGCCGCAGCTGGTGGAGATAGAGGACGCCGAGCGTGTTGCGATAGGTCGGCACGGTCCCGTCCAGCGAGATCGCCTCCTGGAACGCGCTCAGAGCCGAGGCCGCCTGCTTGTCACGAAGATGGGCAAGGCCGCGCTCGTACGTAGCCCGCGCCTGCAGCTTCTGGACCTCCGGAGGCTCGGTGGTCGCACAGCCGCCGAGCCAGAGCGCAGTGATCAGCGCGCAGAGCCAGTAGCGCCGTCGCCTTGACACGTTACGATCTCCCCATGTAGCGTCGGAGTCGTGCCGACCTACGAGTATCAGTGTCAGCAATGCCGCCGTACGTTCGAGGTCCGGCAGCGGATCACCGAGGAGCCGCTCCGGCGCTGCGAAGAATGCGGCGGGACGCTGCAACGCCTGCTCTCTCCTGCGCCCTTCATCTTGAAGGGTGAGGGATGGTACGTCACCGACTATCCCTCACAGGCGCGCAAGAAGGCTCTCGAGGCGGAGAAGAGCGGAACCAAGCCGGACGCGAAGGACGCGGCATCCGCGGAGAAGTCTAGCACTTCCGCCACGAAGGATGCGTCAACTACGAGCGACTCCGCGGGCGCTTCGCCCCCGGCAGAGAAACCGTCCGCCTGAAGACGACCGGCGTTCCCCGGCGGGCGCCGAACCGCTCCGCGGCGTTGCCGTCGCGGACCACCACCTCCAACCGATTGCGGGAGCCGACCACGGCGCCGGCACCCCCCGGCGGCAGATCAGCGTACGTTCCCACCACGGGAAGGACGGAGCCGCAGATCCTCACCGCTCCCGCGGCGGGCGTCTCCACCTGGGCGGCGGGGATCGACGTCACGAGGTTGCCGAAGCGGTCGATGTGGACCACGGCCCCGGCCACGCCTCCGGGGACCGGCCGGGCCTCCGGCCACGACAGCCGTACGGGATCCGTGACCGGCGCTCCGAAGCGCGAGGGCGCGATGCCGAGCGCGAGGTGGGCAGCCGCCGGGGCAAAGACGTCCCGCCCGTGGAAGGTCCGACTCACCGCCGGCCGCCGGTACTCGGGCGCCGCCAGCTCGAAGGCCGCCCAACCACCGCGCAGCAGGATTGGCGTGAAGAGGCCATTGTCGGGGCCTACGAAGCACTGCTCGCCGGCGACGACGACCAGGCCCCGCCGCGTCGTCCCGACGCCGGGATCCACCACGGCCAGGTGGATAGTGCCCCGGGGGAAGAACGGCGCGGCGGCGTCGACGGCAAGCGCCGCTTCGGCTACCTGCTGGGGCTCGACGTCGTGGGTTACGTCGACGAGCCGAACGGTCGGAGCGATGCCGAGGATCACGCCCTTCATCTCGGCGACGTAGCTGTCGCGGGTGCCGAAATCCGTGGCCAGCGTGATGATCGCCGTCGTGAGCCCCCATTCCGGCTCTGCCGCGTCAACTGTGTCACACCCCGCGCAGACGGGGAGGTCTGGAGGGGCAGTCTCTGCCCCCTCCAGCAATACAGGTCTGGAGGGGCGTCCCTGCCCCCTCCAACGACACATGGTTTGGCGGGGGCGGAGGCCGCCCCCGCCAAGTCAACGGTCGCGATCGACGACGAAGTCCGCGATGAGGCCGAGCGTGTCCCGCTCTTCGGAGGGGACAAAAGCCTCCAGATCGGCCTTGGCGGCCTGGGCATAGACGGCGGCCCGCTCGCGAGAGTAGTCCACGCCCTCGTACTTGAGGACGAGCTCGCGGATCTCGGCGAGCTCCGCGGGCGCAAGCTCCCGCCGCTTCAGCAAGGTTCGCACCCGCTCGGCGGCCGCGGGCGCCGCCCGCTCCAGCATGGCGATCAGGGGCAGCGTGCGCTTGCCCTCGCGAAGGTCGCTGCCGATGGCCTTGCCCAGCCGGTCCTGGTCGGCCACGAAGTCCAGCGAGTCGTCGGAGATCTGGAACGCCACGCCCACGTCGAGCCCGTAGCGGGTGAGGGCCTCCACCTGCTCGATGGGAATCCCGCCCAGCAGCGCGCCGATGCGGCAACAGGCGGAGATGAATGACGCCGTCTTCTGCGTGATGATGCGCAGGTAATCGGCCTCCGTGGTGACGCCACTTCGCTTGCGCTCGAGCTGGAAGACCTCGGCTTCCGTCATAGACACGGTGGCCCGGGCCAGGGTCTCCATCACGGCCCGGTCGTTGTCGCGCACGAGCAGGGCAAACGACTTCGAGTACAGGTGATCACCGACGAGAACGGACGCGTCATCGCCCCACTGAGCGTTGGCCGAGGGCCGGCCGCGGCGGAGGGGCGCCTGATCGACCACGTCGTCGTGGATCAGGGTGGCCGTGTGCAGGAGCTCGACCACACAGGCGAGCCAAACCGAGCGAGGCCCGCGGTAACCGGCCAGCCGGGCGGCCAGGAGCAATAGCATGGGGCGGAGCCGCTTGCCGCCGGCCCCGGCAATGTATCCACCCATCTCCTGGATGAGCGCCACCGGCGAGTCGAGCTGACGGCGGATCTCCGCTTCCACGTCCCGGAGCTCGGCCCCGACCAGCGACCCGACACGCTCCTTGAGAACCTGTTCGAGAGTCGGAGTCGGCACGCGGTCCCTATTTGGGGACGACGCGGTCCCGAACTCGGATCTGAGCGCCCGGCTCCACCGCCTCGATCTCGGCCACCGAGAACTTGTCGCGCAGCTCGACGACGCGCGCCGTGCCGATCTCCTGGTCCAGCTCGCCCAGGACTTCCCCGGTCACCGGATGCACGATGGGAATGCGGTCCCGGCGCAGGCTTACCACGGAGCCGTTCCGCATGCCGTCGCCGGAGGTGAGGTCGATGACAATCCGCGTGGTATCCACGAACACGACGTAGCCGCGCGTGGCTTCGGGCCGCGGGGCCGGCGGTGTGGGCGTCGAGGCGACGGCTGCGGCTGTCTCACCGCGGGCCGGCTCGGACGCCGCCTGGGTCGGCATCCCCTGACGGGGGCTGATCTTGCCGCCGCCCGGCGGCCGCCCGTACTTGGCGACGACCTCGGGCGCGGCGATGATCGACCGCTGGCCCATGAACACCGTCCGGAACGTGGTGGGAACCTTGTCCTCCTCCACCCAGACGTACTGCGGCTCGCTGGGCACGTCTCCGAAGCGAGGGTTCTTGATGAGCAGCCAGCGGGTCTCGGCAGACTTGAGCGCAACCGAGGGCTCACCGGGTCCGGGCATCCCCACGATGTCGCGGAACGAGGCGCAGCCGCTGAGTGCCAGAGCAAGCATGAAGACGAGGCTGAGGCGCCCGGGTCTCACGCGGGCCCTACCATAGCACACCCTCAGTCTTCCGGCCGCGGCTCCCAGGGGAACCGCTGGGCCTCGGCCGAGCTGATGGGCACGAGCGGCAGGCGCCGGGAGAAGAGGGCCGTTCCGGTGATCGCGGAGATCCAGGTGGCGTCGAGATAAATCACCCCCTGGCGTTCGAGAAGGACGGGGACCAGCCAGCCCCCGACCTCCAGGTTCTTGGCGATCCGCATCGCGCGCTCGGGCCTGGCCAGGACCTCCTCCACCCGTAGTGCGCCGTTGGCGAACATGTCGGTGACGGCCAGGGGATCGACCACCAGGAAGCGCTTGGAGCGCTCGAGGATGCTAGCCATCAGGTAGGGCACCCGCCGGACGTCGGCCTTACCGTTGGTGAGGTCTAGAACCGGCGTGACGGCGATACGGATCCGACCTCGGCTGATGCGGACGCCATCCTCGGGGCGGGGCCGGGGCGCTCCGGGCGCCGGAATGTACAGGGCTTCGGAAAACTGGTCGTCCACCCGGCGGATCTGAGCGTGCCCCAGAACATCCTCGTAGCGGCCAATCGATCGTCCCGTGTAGGGATGGGTAAAGGTCTCTCCGCGGCGGAACACCGTGAGCTCCTGGCCGACGCGAGCCCCCTCGCGGGCTCCCACATCGAGGTAGAGGGCCTCCGCCTCGACAGCGACCACGATGCCATTCAGCGGCCGCGTCGCTTTGATGAAGTCCTCGGCCATCAGGTCGAAGGTCGCGCCCACACGGTCCGCCAGGCCGGCACCGGCTGGGCTGACCACCGCCGCCAGCCCGCCCAGGAGGATCGCCAGAGCCAGACCCGCGCCCGGAGTCGTCGGGCGGAGAGTGATCAGGCGGAGAGTCATCAGAAGGTCACCGACGGCTGGTGGGTGCCGAAGACACCGCGCAGCCGCTGGCAGATCTCGCCCAGCGTGACCGAGGCGTCGACGGCCTCGACGATCAGTGGCACGAGGTTGTCCCGACCGCGGGCCCCGCGCTCCAGGGCATCCAGGGCACGCAGGGCGACGCTGCGGTCGCGACCGGCACGGACCCGGGCGATCCGTTGGGCCAGGGCCTCTCCCACGCCGGGATCGTGCTGGAACAGGTCGGCTGGCGGCGCTTCCTCGGTGACGAAGTCATTGACCCCCACCACGACCCGGGCCTTGTCCTCGACTTCGCGCTGGTAGCGATAGGCCGCGTCCTGGATCTCCCGTTGCATGAACGGGATGGCGGCCACCGCACCGCCCAGGTCATCGATCCGCTTGATGTAGGCGGCGGCGGCTTCCTCGATGTCGGTGGTGCATCGCTCGATGGCGAAGGATCCCCCCAGAGGATCGACGAGATCGGCCACGCCCGACTCGTGCGCGAGGATCTGCTGCGTGCGCAGGGCGATGCGGACGGCCCGCTCGGTGGGCAGCGCCAGCGCCTCGTCCATCGAGTTCGTGTGCAGCGACTGGCAGCCGCCCAGGATTGCCGCCAGCGCCTGTACCGTCACCCGCACGATGTTGTTCTCGGGTTGCTGGGCCGTCAGCATGCTGCCCGCCGTCTGGGCGTGAAAGCGCAGCATCATGGACCGGGGGTCGCGGGCCCCGAACCGATCACGCATGGTGCGGGCCCAGAGCCGACGGGCGGCCCGGAACTTGGCGACCTCCTCGAGCAGATTGTTGTGGGCGTTGAAGAAGAACGACAGCTGGGGCGCGAAGTCGTCCACGGCGAGCCCGGCCTCCCGGGCCGCCTCGACGTAGCCGATGGCGTTGGCCAGCGTGAAGGCCACCTCCTGCACCGCCGTGCAGCCGGCCTCGCGCATGTGGTAGCCGGAGATCGAGATGGCGTTCCAGCGGGGCACCCGGTCGCGGCAGTAGGCCAGCATGTCGGTGATGAGCCGCAGGGACGGCTCCGGCGGAAAGATATACGTCCCGCGGGCGATGTACTCCTTGAGGATGTCGTTCTGGGTGGTCCCGCTCAGGCGTTCCTCGGCGACGCCTTGCCGCCGCGCCACCACCACGTACAAGGCGAGGAGGACGGCCGCGGTGGCATTGATGGTCATCGAGGTCGACACGCGATCGAGCGGGATGGCTTCGAACAGGTCAGCCATGTCGTCGATACAGGCGACGGAGACGCCGACCTTGCCCACCTCGCCGTGGGCTTCCGGTCCGTCAGGGTCGTAGCCCATCTGGGTGGGCAGGTCGAAGGCCACGCTGAGGCCGGTCTGGCCCTGATCGAGCAGGAAGCGGTAGCGCTTGTTGGTCTCGGCGGCCGCGCCGAAGCCGGCGTACTGCCGCATCGTCCACAGCCGGCCGCGGTACATGGTGGGATGCACACCGCGGGTGAAGGGAAATTCCCCCGCGCGGCCCAGCGCCTCCCGCTCGGAGACGTCCTCAGGCCCGTAGACCGGCTTCAAGGGGGCGCCCCACGACGTCGTGAATTGCTCCTTGCGCTTCCGGCTCCCATCCGTCACAGCGGCATGTTCCCGTGCTTCTTGGGCGGATTGGCGTCGCGCTTGGTAGCCAGCAGCGCCAGCGCCGTCACGAGGCGGGCCCGCGTGTCCCTGGGCTCGATGACCTCATCGATGTACCCGCGCTCGGCGGCGACGTACGGCGTGGCGAACTTCTCCCGGTACTCACGGATCTTGGTATCTCGAAAGCCGCCGAGGTCTTCCGCCTGCTCCATCTCCCGGCGGTAGAGGATATTCACCGCGCCCTCGGGGCCCATCACCGCGATCTCCGCGGTCGGATAAGCGAAGTTGACGTCACCCCGGATGTGCTTGGAGGACATCACGCAGTAAGCCCCCCCGTAGGCCTTGCGGGTGATGACGGTCAGCTTGGGGACCGTGGCCTCGCAGAAGGCATACAGGAGCTTGGCGCCCTGACGAATGACGCCGCCGTACTCCTGCCCGGTCCCCGGCAGAAAACCGGGAACGTCCTCGAAGGTCACGAGAGGGATGTTGAAGCAATCGCAGAAGCGAACAAAGCGGGCCGCCTTGACGGAGGCGTTGATATCGAGACAGCCGGCCAGATGCGCCGGCTGGTTGGCCACGATGCCCACGGGCCGGCCGCCCAGTCGACCGAAGCCGATCACGATGTTGGGGGCGAAGCCCCCCTGCACTTCGAAGAAGTAGCGGTCATCGAGCACCGCCCGGATGATCTCCTTCATGTCGTAGGGCTTATGAGGCTGCTCGGGAACGATCGACTGCAGAGCGTCGTCTCGCCGGTCAAGGGGGTCGCGGGTGGGACGCTGGGGCGGATCCTCCTGGTTGTTCTGGGGCAGGAACGTGAGTAGCTCCCGGATCAGGGCCAGGCACTCCTCCTCGCTATCGGCGGCGAAGTGGGCGACTCCGGAGGTGGTGCTGTGGCTGGCGGCACCACCCAGCTCCTCGGCGGTCACGCTCTCGTGCGTGACGGCTTTGATCACGTCGGGCCCCGTCACGAACATGTACGACGTGCTCTTGACCATGACGATGAAGTCGGTGATGGCCGGCGAGTACACGGCGCCCCCCGCACACGGTCCCATGATGGCCGAGATCTGGGGGACGACCCCGGAGGCCAGCGTATTGCGCAGGAAGATGTCGGCGTAGCCGGCGAGCGAGACCACCCCCTCCTGGATGCGGGCACCGCCGGAGTCGTTGAGCCCGATGATGGGGGTGCCCGTCTTCATGGCCAGGTCCATGACCTTACAGATCTTGCGGGCGTATGCTTCGGACAGCGAGCCGCCGAACACGGTGAAGTCCTGGGCGAAGACGATCACGGGGCGGCCGTGAATCAGGCCCGAGCCGGTCACGACTCCGTCGCCCGGGATCTGCTGCTCGGCCATGCCGAAGTCGTGACTCTGGTGGACGACGAACCGATCCACCTCCTGGAACGACCCGGGGTCGAGGAGGAGGTCTAGCCGTTCACGCGCCGTTTTCTTGCCGGCCTTGTGCTGACGCCGGATTCGCTCGTCGCCACCCCCAAGCGCGGCCTGGGCGTGGCGCCGGTGCAACTCGTCGAATCGCTCCTGGAGGGACATCAGGCTCCTGCGTTCACGGTTGCCAGGCGGCGCGAGGGCCGCTGATTTCACCCCGCGCGATTATAGGGACCCACTGTCCACCAAGTCAATGAATTTATTGACTTTCAGACGACGATTCCCTGATAATTCGCCATGCACCCCTGGGCCCAAGCGGTCCTCGTCGTCTGCGCCGTGGCCGTCACCGTGGTGCTTGTTGCAGCCCTGGTAGCCATGCGACGGGCCAGCGAGCGCGCCGAGCGCCTGCTCGCGCTGGCTGAACAGGAGCTGCGCCCGCTGGCCACCGACGTCCATGGGCTCGTGGACGATGTCCGCGCGCTCAGCCACGAGGCGCGCGACGAGATGGCCCGGGTGGGTAAGTTGACGGAACGCATCGAGGATCTCTCAGGGAACCTGGGCCGCGTGCTGGCGGCGGTTGCCGGGCTGACCCGAGCAGGCCAGCTCGTTGGCGTCGCGGCCGGTCTCAAGACCGGTCTCGACGTCTTTCTTCACCGGCTGCGAAAGCAGCAAGGAGCCAACGATGAATCGTGAAGAGGGCGGCGGCGGAGGCGGTTATCTGGGCTGGTTTCTCCTAGGCGCGGCGGTCGGAGCCGTCGCGGCGCTGATCAGTGCCCCGCGCACCAGGCAGCAGGCGCGCGATCTGCTGCTCGAGCGCGGCGGCGATGTGGCCAAGCGAGCCCAGGAGCTGGCCGAGCAGGCCCAGCAACAGGCCGGCGAGTGGCTCGAGAAGGGGCGTGAGGTCTTCGAGGAGCAGACGCAGCGCCTGGTCTCCGCCTTCGAGGCGGGCCGAGAGGCGATGCAGGAGGAGCTGCGGAAGCGGTCGACCTCAGGCTAATTCCTCGGAGGGGGGCTTTGCCCCCCTTCCGACGCTCCGGGCCTGGGGCCCGCTTCGCTGCCTCCCCCCGAGAAGGAGACTGCGCGGGCGGAGCCCGCGCTCGAACCACACCCCCAGTACGTTCCTAAATGTGGATGGCGCGGCCGAGGGCGGCCAGCGTAGCTTCCAGGGCCGCTTCGGATAGTGTCGGGTGGGCGTGGATCGTGTGGATGATCTCTTCGAGTGTCGCCTCCAGGGTGCGGCCCACGGCGAACTCGTGGATGATCTCGGTGGCCTCGGGGCCGACGATGTGTACGCCCAGAATCTCCCCGGTGGCCTTGTCGGCGACGACCTTCACGAAGCCCTCGGTCTCGCCGAGGGCTACCGCTTTGCCGCTCGCCGTGAGGGGAAAGCGTCCCACGCTCACCTCTCGCCCATTCTCCCGGGCCCGGCTCTCGCTGAGCCCGATGGAGGCGATCTGCGGCCGACAGTATGTGCAGGAGGGCACATTGCCGTAGTCTACCGGGCGGGGATCTTGGCCGGCGATGGCCTCGGCGGCCACCACGCCTTCGGCCATGGCCTTGTGCGCCAGCAGCGGCGGGCCGGCCATGTCACCGATGGCGTAGACGCCCTTGACCGAGGTCTCCATGCGCGGCGAAACCTTCACGAAACTCCGCTCCATCTGCACGCCGAGGGCCTCGAGGCCCACGTCGCGCACCCGCGCGCCCCGGCCCACCGCCATCAGCACTTGCTCGGCCTCCAACTGCCCGCCGTCGGTCTCCACCATCACGCCAGGGCCACCCGGCCTCACCGCGGTGACCTTGACGCCCGTCTTGAGCATGATCTCCCGCCGACCGAACGAGCGCGCCAGCAGGGTCGAGACCTCCTCGTCCTCCAGGGGGACCAGCCGCGGCAGCGCTTCCAGGATCGTGACCCGGGTTCCGTAGGCCGCGTAGACATCGGCGAACTCCACGCCGACTGCCCCGGCGCCGATGACGATCAATGAGGCCGGCGCCCGCTCCTGCCGCACGGCGCCGTTGGAGGACAGGACCACCTTCTCGTCGATGGTGATCCCCGGCAGCGACTTGGGCTCGGAGCCCGTCGCCAGGATGATCGCCCGGGCTTCGATGGTGTCGGTGCCGGCGGGGCCGCGGACCTCCACGCGCGTCGGGCCCTTGAGGCTGCCTGTCCCGGCCAGGAGGGTGATCTTGTTCTTGCGGAACAGGAACTCCACGCCCTTCGCCATGCGATCGGCCACGCCGCGGCTCCGGCGCACCGCTTCCGAATAATCAGCCTGCCAGCTCTGGACACGAATCCCGAACTGCTCGGCTCGCTCGAAGAGGTGCACGACTTCGGCATTGCGCAGCAGGGCCTTGGTGGGGATGCAACCCCAATTCAGGCAGACGCCACCGGGCCGGTCGTCCTCGACGGCGACGACGGACAGGCCGAGCTGGGCGCAGCGGATGGCCGCCACGTATCCGCCCGGCCCGGTGCCGATGATCGCGACGTCCGTCTTGTGGGTCATGGAACTGGGTCCGGACGCCTGCGACCGATCTCGACCAATTTCACCGCTCGCCTCGCGCCGCGGCGCCGCTCGGCTCGCACTGCGGCCCCGCCGGAATCACCGTTAGCTGGTTCATCGTTCGCCCGATCAGAGCTATACTCCGGTCACACCAGCAGGCGCAGCGGCTCTTCCAGCAACTGCCTCAACGTCTGGAGGAAACGCGCGCCCATCGCCCCGTCCATCACCCGGTGATCGCAGGATAGCGTCACCGCCATTCGGCGTCCGATCGTCACCGTCTCCTGCTCGATCACCGGCACGCGACGAACGGCGCCCACCGCCAGGATGGCGCCCTCCGGCGGGTTGATGATGGCCGAGAACTCGCTCACGTCGAACATGCCGAGATTCGAGATCGAGAAGGTGGCGCCGCTGAGCTCCTGGGTGCGCAGCTTGCGTGTGCGGGCCCGCTCGACGAGGTCCCGCGCCTCCACCGCGATCTGGGCCAGCGACTTGGCCTGGCAGTCGCGCAGGACGGGTGTGATCAGTCCCTCGTCGAGCGCCACCGCGATCCCGATATGGGCGCGGTGCCAGACTCGAACGAACTCGCCCTGGAACGACGCGTTGACCTCGGGATGCGCGAGCAGGGCCAGCGCGCAAGCACGGATGACCAGATCGTTGACGGAGATCTTGGGCTGGCCGTCCAGGGCATTCAACTCCTCGCGCAGCGCCCAGCCCCGGTCCATCGCCACTTCGGAGGTCACGTAGAAGTGCGGCACGGGGGCCTTGGCCAGCGGCATGCGCTTGGCGATGGTGGCCCGGATGGCCGTCAGCGGTCGGTCCTCATACTCCACGCCGGGGGCCGCCAGGCGCGCCGCGGGGGACGGCGCTCCCGCCGTCCGCGCCGCCTCCACGTCACGCCGGATGACGCGACCGCCCGGCCCCGAGCCCTGGACGAGCCGGAGATCCACGCCCGCCTGGGCTGCGATCCTCTTGGCCAGCGGCGACGCCTTCACCCGCTGTCCCGCGCTGCCTTCGCCCGCCGGCACCGCTCGGGCGACGGGCAGGCTCGGGGCAGGTTCGGGGCGCATAGCCGTGGTCGGCGGAGGGGACGACCCCGCTCCGGGTCCGGCCGGGGCGGCCGGCGGCGCGGGCGGAGCCGCGGCGACGGCCGGCGCCGGAGGAGGCGCCTGGGCCATCACCGCTGCGATGTCCTCATCAGGCTCGGCGATCACCGCGATAAGGGCGCCCACCGGGGCCCGCTCACCCGCCGGCACCAGGATCTTGCGCAGGGCGCCGCTCCCGAACGCCTCCATCTCTACGTCCGCCTTATCCGTCTCGATCTCGGCCAGGATGTCCCCGCCCTGGACGCGGTCGCCCTCTTTCTTGAGCCACTTGATGACCCGACCGGTCTCCATAGCCTCCGAGAGTTTCGGCATCACGACGCGGGTCACCGCCATGGCTCGCTCCCCCCGGCGTGGCAGACGCGGCGGATGGCTTCCATGATGCGCTCCTTCGTCGGCGTCTTGGCCCGCTCCAGATTTCGGGCATACGGCATCGGCGCGTTGGCGCCGGTCACGCGCTCCACCGGAGCGTCCAGGTCGTCGAAGGCGTGCTCGGTGATAAAGGCGGCGATCTCCGATCCCATGCCGGCAAAACCCGCGCCGGCCTCCACCACCACGGCCCGGTGGGTCTTGCGGACCGACCCGATGATCGTCGTGGCGTCCATGGGACGCAGTGTGCGCGGATCGACGACCTCGACCGAGATTCCCTCCGGGGCCAGCTCCTCGGCGGCTTCGATCGCCCGGTACATCATTCCCATGTAAGCGATCACGGTGACGTCAGTGCCCTCACGGCGCACTGCCGCCTGACCGAGGGGGACGATGAAGTCGGGGTCCTCGGAAACCTCCCCCTTCACCGCGTACAGCGTCTCCGACTCGATAAAGATCACGGGATTGTCGTCGCGGATCGCCGACTTGAGAAGGCCCTTGGCGTCCATGGGCGTGGAGGGCCGCACAACCTTCAGCCCGGGCACGTGGTAGAAATACACTTCCATCGACTGGGAATGCTGGGCCGCGAGCTGATGGGCCGGCCCCCCCGGACCGCGGATGACGAGGGGCACGCTGAACTGCCCGCCCGACATGTAATGCAGCTTGGCCGCCGAGTTGACGATCTGGTCCAGGGCCAGCAGGGCGAAGTTGAACGTCATCATCTCCACGACCGGCCGCAAGCCCACCATGGCCGCGCCCACGCCCACTCCCGTGAATCCCGACTCGGCAATGGGCGTATCCACGACCCGCCGGGGCCCGAACTCCTTGAGCAATCCCTGGGTGACCTTGTAGGCGCCGTCGTAGAGCCCGACCTCCTCGCCGATGACGAACACCCGCTCGTCACGCTTCATCTCTTCGCGAAGGGCGAGGTTGAGGGCCTCGCGATAGCTCATGACCGCCATCAGGAGCCGTCCCGGTAGACGTCGGTCAGGAGCGACTCCAGCGGCGGCTCGGGGGAGGCGTCGGCGAACGTCGTGGCGTCATCGATGCGATCGTTGACGTCTTTTTCGATGGCCCGCACGTCGGCTTCGCTGAGGAGGCCAGCCTCCTGCACGCGCTGGCGGAACAGGACGATGGGATCGCGCTGCTTCTCGCGCTCGACCTCCTCCTTGCTGCGGTAGACGGCGCCGGCGGGGTCCCGCATGGAGTGGCCACGGAAGCGGTAGGTGCGGGCCTCGATGAGCGACGGCGTCTTGTCCGTCCGCGCCCGCGCCACGGCCCGGGCCACCACGTCACGGATGGCCAGCACGTCCATGCCGTCCACCGACTCGCTGGGAATGCCGTAGACCTGGCCGTACTTCCAGATCTCGGTCTGGGCCAGGGCCCGGTCCACCGCGGTCCCCATGGCATAGCGATTGTTCTCGCACAGCCAGATCACCGGCAGCTTCCACAGAGCCGAGAGGTTCATGGCCTCGTGGAACTCGCCCTGCGGCACCGACCCCTCGCCGAAGTAACAGACGATGACCTGATCGGTGGCCCGGTATTTGATGGCGAACCCGACCCCGGCCGCCAGCGGCAGGTGGGCGCCCACGATGGCGTGGCCCCCCAGGAAGTTCACGCTGGCGTCGAAGAGATGCATGGAGCCGCCCTTGCCCTTGCAGAGCCCGTCCCGGCGCCCGTAGAGCTCGGCCATGACCCGGCGGGGGTCGGACCCCTTGGCCAGGCAGTGCCCATGCTCCCGATAGGCGGCGATGGCGTAGTCGTCGGGCCGCAGCGCCGAGGTCGCCCCCACCGCTACGGCTTCCTCCCCGATGTACAGGTGCAGAAAGCCGCCGATCTTGCCCAGCGCATAGCCTTCGGCGGCCTTCTCCTCGAACCGACGAATCAGCACCATGTCGCCGAGGAGCCGGCGGGCCAGGTCGGCGTCGATGCTCAGGGTCGGCTTCTTCTGGGGCATGTCTCCTCCATCCGCTCGAATCACCAGCGCATCAGGCTGAGGTCGTCGATGCTGAGGCGATGACGCACGCGAAAGATCGCCACGATGATCGCCAGGCCGACCGCGACTTCGGCCGCGGCCACCGCCATCACGAATAGCACCAGCGTCTGACCCTGGGGAGTTCCCCAGCGCTGGCCGAAGGCCACCAGCGCGAGGTTGGCGGCGTTTAGAGCCAGCTCGATCGACATGAAGATCACCAGAGGGTTCCGGCGGATGACCACGCCCACGATGCCCAGCGTGAAGAGCACCGCCGACAGCGCCAGATAATAAGTGTCGGGGATCACGCCCGCCGCCTCGCCAGCAGCAGCACGCCGATCATCGCCGCCAGGAGCAGCACCGAGGTGAGCTCGAACGGAAACAGATAGTCGGTGAAGAGAATGGCCATGCTGGCCTGGAAGCCCAGCGACGGCGGCGGAGGGACGGGCGCCGCGCTGCGCACGACGACGACCAGGGTCAGCTCGACGAGCAGGATGACCCCCAGGGGCACCGCCAGCAGCCGCCAGGTCCGGCGGGGGTCGGGCCCCGTCTCCTCCTTGCCGGGGATGAGCACGAAGATGGCGAACAGAAACAGCACCATGATTGCGCCGGCGTACACGATGACCTGGGCGAAGGCCAGGAACTCGTAGCCCATCATGAGGTAGAGGGCGGCGATGCTGCCGAGGTTGACGACCAGGAACAGCGCGCCATGGATCGGATTGCGCCTCAGGAGCAGTCCCAGCGCCGAGCCCACGGCGATCCCCGCGATGACCACGAATGCGATCAGGGCCATCACGGCTTCCGTTCCGCGGGGATCGGCACCGGCGACGTGGGCCGGCCGTCGGTCCCGGCCGGCTCCAGTGCCAGCAGCGTCTCCATGGTGTAGATCATGCCGGCTCGGCTGTAGGAGGAGAACTCGAGAATGCCGGTGTCCATTCGGATCGCGTCCTCCGGGCACGCTTCCACACAGTATCCACAAAAGACGCATTTGCCCAGGTCGATGTCGAAGCGAGCGGGAACCTTCTCGATCTCCGGATTCGGATGCTCGTCGGCCACGATGTAGATGCAGCGGGCCGGGCACACGGTCTCGCACATCATGCAGGCCACACAGCGGGGAGAGCCATCGGCCCGGCGCACCAGCCGGTGCAGCGTTCGCAGCCGGGGTGAGTACGGCCGCCGCTCCTCCGGGTACTGGATGGTCACGGCGCCGCGGGCGCTCCGGCGTCCCAGCGCCCGCGCGAGGTGGGCGCCGAGGTTGCGGAAGAAGTGATCGGCGGTCAGGGCGAGCCCCGACAGGACCTCGAGCACGTAGAAGCGCTGGCGCAGTTTCATGATTGTTGTAGCGGGGTCGGCCTGCTCGGTTCAGACCGAGGGTGGCCTGCCCCAGGTGGGTGTGGCTGCGTTCGCCTAGACCGATTTTTCATCTCGACTCCGAATTCTCATCCCCTCCAGGCTAGCAGGACGAGGCCGGTGAGCACGATGTTGAGGATGCAGAGCGGGAAGAGGCCCAGCCACCCCAGGCGCATCGCCTGGTCGTAGCGGAAGCGCGGGAGCGTCCAGCGGATGAGCATGAGCAGGAAGATCATCAGGCCCACCTTGCCCATGAACGCGCCCACCTGCAGCAGCACCACCACGAGGTGGGGCAGGGCCAGCGTAGCCCCCCCGGGAAGGTGGAACCCTCCGGCCTGGAGGTAGGGCACCTGCCAGCCGCCGAGGAACAGCGTGGTGGTCATGCCCGCGATGACCACCGTCTCGAGAAAATCGGCCATGGCGAACATGCCGAACTTCATGCCGCTGTACTCGACGAAGTAGCCGATGATCTCGGACTCGCTCTCCGGGGTGTCGAAGGGGATCCGGCGGGTCGCCGCGATGCCAGCCGTGAGGAAGAGCAGGAACGCGAGCGGCTGGGTCACCAGGCCCCACTTGGGAAGGACGCCCCAGAGCAGCTCGCCTTGCCCGCGCACGATCTCCTGCATGTTCAGGGAGCCGTACACCATGATCACGCCCATGATCGAGGCGCCGATGGTGATTTCGGCTGAGATCATCAGGGCGGCCGCCCGCTGGCCACCCAGCAGAGCGTAGTTGTTGGCCGAGGCCCAGCCGGCCATCATGACGCCGTAGACACCGAGGGAGAGCATTCCAAACACGTAGAGGATTCCCACGTTCAGCGTGACCGCCTGCAGGGTGATCTCGCGCCCGCCGATGCGCAGGGTGTCCCCGAAGGGGATGGAGGCGAAGGCCACCAGGGCAAAGAACACCGATACGAAGGGCGCCAGCTCGAAGAGCAGCCGATCCGCGCGGGCGGGTCGGAAGTCCTCCTTGGTCAGCATCTTGATGGCGTCGGCCAGAGGATGGAACAGTCCCATCAGCCGGACCCCGAGGATCGAGGCTCGGTTGGCTCCGATGCGATCCTGCATGATCGCCGACTGCTTGCGCTCGACCCAGGTGAGGAGACCGCCCACGTTAAGGACGAACAACATCACGAAGGCCACGCGCCCGAAGGCGATGCCGAGATCGGCCACGGCGCTTATTCTTCGGAGGGGGCCTCGACGGCCCCCTCCGAAACCGCCCCCAGGATTAGTTGCGCGGGCACAGCCCGCGCTCGAACCAGCCTTCCTTGATCCCCGACGTTCTGGTAGGTCAGGCCGGCGAAAGCCGGTACCGCCGCGCCCAGGGCCCTGAACCAGTGTTCGGCCCGGCGGGAGCCGACAGTCTCACCCAGCGCCTCCAGTACCTGGCCGATGACCTCCCAGTCCGGCCTCGCCTCCCCGAGCGGTGGGACCGCGGCGCGAAAGCGCTGGACCCGGCCCTGGAAGTTCGTGAAGGTCCCCTCCCGCTCCACCCAGGCGGCCGAGGGCAGGACCCAGTGGGCCAGCGTGCTGGTGGCGTTGGCGTTGGTCCCGCTCCAGATGAGCATGGGCACCGCGGTCAGCGCCGTCCGCACCTCGGCCTCGGACCACGCGCTCTCGAAGAGGTCGTGGTCGAACACCCACAGACAGCGGAGCCGGCCACCTCGCGCGGCCTGCAGCAAGGCGGGCACGTCACCCTGCAGCCCCACCAGCTCGGCGCCGCGGGTATTGGGGTTCTTGTCGGCCCGGATGAGCAGATTGTCCTCGTCGCCGGGAATCCGCGGCGGCACCGCGAAGCCCGCCTGGCTGATGCCGCGGCGCTTCACCAGGTGCCGCAGCGCGAACAGGTCCTCGTTGGCCATCCGGGGCGATGCGATCACCCCGATCTGATCCGGACTGTGGCGGGTCAGGGCGTCGGCCACGGCGGCCACCGCCGCGTCCCAGGTGGCGGGCGCCTGGCCCGTCCGTTCCCGGCGCAGGGGCGTCGACACGCGGCTCGGGTCGTCGACGAATCCGAAGCCGTAGCGGCCGGCATCACAGATCCACCAGCGGTTGACCTCGGCGTTGAAGCGTGGCTTGAGCCGCGCCACCCGACGGCCCTGGTCATGGTGAGGCCGCCGCCGATTGGCGTGGACCTCGATGTTGCAGCCACGCGCGCACCCGGGACAGATCGACTTGGTGGTGTCGAGGTACCAGACCCGAACCCGGAAGCGGAAGTCCCGGTCGGTGAGGGCGCCGACCGGGCAGATGTCATTGAGGTTGCCGGTGTACTTGTTGTCGAGCGGCCGGCCCGGGAACAGCCCCACCTCGGAATGGTCGCCCCGGTCGAAAATCCCCAGCTCACCCGTCCCCGTCACCTCGTCGCAGAAGCGGACGCACCGCGAGCAGAGAATGCAGCGCTCGGCGTCGAGTATGACGTGCTGGCCCAGGGGCACGGCCTTGGGCTTGTGCACCTTCTCATCGACCATGCGGGGATCGTAGAGGCCGTGCTTCATGTAGTAGATCTGCAGCCAGCACTCGCCCGCCTGGTCGCACACGGGGCAATCGAGGGGGTGGTTGATGAGGTGGAACTCCATGATGGACCGCCGCGTATCCTGCACGCGCGGGGTCTCCGTCATGACAACCATGCCCTCCGTGGCCACGGTGTTGCAGGCGATGGTGGGCCGCGGCGCCTTCTCGATGTCCACCATACACAACCGACACTGGCCGGCGATCGAGAGTCCGGGGTGGTAGCAGTAGTGTGGGATCTCCACTCCGATCGCCCGGGCAGCTTCGATCAAGTTGGTGCCGGGCGCGACCTCGACGGGTTGACCGTTGATCGTGAGCTTGGGCATCTATGTACAGGGCATGGGTACCCGGGCTTCGCCACGCCCATGCCCCCTCGCAACCACGGTTGGTGGGTTGATCCGTCGCCCGGTTTGAGTTGTAGCGTCCGTCATTTCGGGATCAGAGCCTCGAATTCGTCCCGGAACTTCTCGATATACGAGATGTACGGTCCCACGGCGCCGTCGTAGAAGGCGCAGATGGTGGTTCCGGCGCCCCGGCGGGCCACGTCGAGGATGGTGTCGAGATCCTGCTTGCGACCCCGTCCTTCGACGATACGCTCCGTCATCCGGTAGATCCAGCCGGTGGACTCGCGGCACGGCGTGCACTGTCCGCAGCTTTCGTGCGCGTAAAAGCGGGCCACTACCATGAGGGCTTCGGGGATGGACACCGTCTCGTCCATCACGATGACGCCTGCCGAGCCGGCCATGGTCCCCGCGTTGCGGAGCCCATCCACATCCATGGTGACGTCGATCTCGTCGGCCCGGAGGATCGCCGCCGAGGAGCCACCGGGCACGACGGCCTTGAGCCGGCCGTTGCCGGTCACGCCCCCGGCCAGCTCGAAGATGAGCTGTCGCAGGGTGATGGCGACCGAGGCCTCGTACACCGCAGGCCGCTTGACCCGACCCGACACCGAGTACATGCGCGTGCCGCCCTGGGTCTTGGTGCCCAGGCCGGCGAACCACTCACCGCCCCGGTTGATAATGTGAGGCAGGTGGCAGATCGTCTCCACGTTGTTGACGATCGTCGGAGCCCCGAAGGCGCCCTTGATGGCCGGGAACGGGGGCTTGAGCTTGGGCCAGCCCTTCTTGCCTTCGAGCGAGGAGATGAGCCCCGTCTCCTCGCCGCAGATGTAGGCGCCCGCGCCCCGGTGGACGACCACGTCGAAGCCTTTCCCCAGAAAGCCAGCGTCGTAGGCTTCCCGCACCGCGCTGGAGAAGCGACGCCAGGGCTCTACATATTCGCCCCTGATGTAGACGAACGCCGTCGCCGAGCGGACGGCCCGCGCCGCGATGAGCATGCCCTCGATGAGGGCGTGAGGATCGCGCTCCAGGAGGTACCGATCCTTGAAGGTTCCCGGCTCGCCCTCGTCGGCGTTGATGACGAGATACACGGGCCCGGCGTGGGTCTTGGGGATGAACGACCACTTCACCCCGGTGGGGAAGCCCGCGCCCCCCAGCCCGCGGAGGTTCGACTTCTTCACCTCCTCGGTGATGGCCGCCGGCTCCATTGCCTGGGCCCTCGGCCACGCCGTGTAGCCGCCGCCCTCGCGATAGGCTGTCAGGGTGTGCGAGTCGGGCCGGGCGAAGCTGCGGGTCAGCAGCTTTTCTCCGGTCACCGCAGCCTCGCTAGGATCCGGTCCACGCGTTCCGGCGTGAGGTCGAACTCGTAGCGGTCGTCGACCTGCATCATGGGAGCGTGCTCGCAGGCGCAGAGACACTCCACGCTGAGCAGCGTCACCCGTCTGTCGTCGCTCGTTTCCCCGACGTCGATCCCCAGGCGCCGCTTGAGGTGGGTGAGGATGCGGGGCGCCCCGGCCAGATAGCAGGAGATGTTGTGGCAGACCGAGATCACGTGGCGTCCCGTCGGCCGCCGGAAGAAGAGGGTGTAGAAGGTCACGACCTCGTGCACATGGGCCGGGCTGAGCCCGAAGAGTCCCGCCACGTACTCCTCCACCTCGGCGGACACGTGGCCGAAGGTCTCCTGGGCCATGTGCAGCACGGGCAGCAGCGCGCCACGGGCGTCAGGGTAGAGCCCCTGGAGCCGTCGGACCTCGGCCAGCTGCTCGGGCGAAAAAGTCTGGGCTATCATGCTCACCGGTCCAGCTCCCCTCCGATCATGTTGACCGAGCCGAAGGTGGGGATCAGATCGGCCACCATCTGGCCTTCGATCATCCGGTGCAGCGCGGCCAGCGGGGGCAGGCACGGCGGCCGGCAGCGTACGCGGTAAGGACGGTCCGTGCCGTCGGAGACCACGTAAAACCCGAGCTCACCGTTGGCGCCCTCGACGGCGGCGTAGGCCTCGCCCTGAGGCGGACGGATGCCGAAGCCTTCCATGATCAGCATGAAATGGTTCATCAGCCCCTCGATGGAGCCGTAGGTGGCCTCCTTGGGGGGCAGCACCACTCGCTTGTCGCCCGCGTTCACCCGGGCGTGCGCGGGCCGCTCGGAGCCGCGCAGGTTGGGCGACAGCGCGATGGGCATGAGCAGCAACCCCTCCGTCTTGCCCTGTTTGCCCTGGTCAACGTAGCTGGCCGGATCGACGGGCCGGCCGGCAAAGTCTACCTGGATCGCCCCTCCCGGCAGCCGGTCGAAGCCCTGCTCGGCGATACGCATGGCCTGCTCCATCTCGGCCATCCGGACCAGATAGCGGGCATAGTTGTCGCCGGCCGTCTGGGTCGGTATCTCGAAGTCGATCCGGTCATAGGCGTCGTAGGGCTGGGCCCGGCGGACATCGTAGGCGACCCCGGTCGCCCGGAGCAGCGGCCCGGTGATAGCGTAGGCGATCGTCTCCTCGCGGGAGAGCGCCCCCACGCCCACCATGCGGTCCATGAAGATGCGGTTGCCGGTGAGCAGACGGTGGACCTCTTCTAGCACCTCACGCACCTGCTTGAAGGCGGCCCGCATCCGCTCCCCGAAGCCGTCGGGCAGGTCGGCCTTCACGCCGCCCACCCGGCCGTAGGAGATGGTGAGCCGAGCCCCGGTGACGTCCTCTACCAGCTCCCACAGGAACTCGCGCGCCTTGATCATGTAGAGGAAGACCGTGAACGCGCCGAGCTCCATCGCCGAGGCGCCGATGCAGGTGAGGTGGTCACAGATCCTCGAAACCTCGGCCATGATGACCCGGATGTACTGGCAGCGCTCGGTGATGGTGATCCCCAGCAGCTTCTCCACCGCCGCGCAGTACCCGAAGTTGTTGATGAGGGGAGAGACGTAGTTGAGGCGGTCGGTGTAGGGAATGGCGTTGTTGTAGGCGCCCACCTCGCAGTCCTTCTCGAACGCCCGGTGCAGATAACCGATCTCCACATCGGACTTGACGATGACCTCGCCGTCCAGCTCGGTCAGGATCCGGATGATCCCGTGCATGGCGGGATGAGCGGGCCCCACGCCGACCTGGATCGTATGACGGGGGGCCCCGGTGCCCGCCCCCTCGCCCAGCATGAACTCCCGGGTGGTCGTCGGGCGTGTCACCATGTCAGATCTTGGGCCCGATGAGCGGCTGCCGCCGGTTGATGGGGTAGTCCTTGCGGAGCGGGTGCCCGGCGAACTCCTCGTAGAGGAGGAGTCGGCGCAGGTCCGGATGCTCCTCGAAGCGGACGCCGAACATGTCCCACACCTCACGCTCCAGCCAGTTGGCGATGGGCCAGAGCGGCACCGCGGTGGGGACCACGGCATCGTCCTCGTCGACGCGGACCTTGAGCCGGAGACGGTGGTTGTGCCGCAGGGAATAGAGCTGGTAGACGATCTCGAAGCGGGGCCCGTCTTCGCGGCCCGGGAACTTCAGATAATCGACGGCGGTGAGGTCGGTCAGCATCGCGAACGCCAGCCGGTCGTCGTCCCGGCAGAAGCGCAGGACGTCGAGGATCGCGCCACGCTCCACGACCGCGGTGGGCTCGCCGAGGGGCGCGCGCGCATCCACCACGGCCGCGCCGAATCGCTCGCGCAGCAGGGTCAGGAGAGTTGCGCCGTCCACCTAGAACCTCTGGGCGCTGGCGGCGATCTTCTCCTGCAGCTTCATCAGGCCGTCGATGACGCTCTCGGGGCGGGGAGGACAGCCCGGGATATACACGTCGACGGGGATGATGGTGTCGATGCCTTGCACGGTGGCATAGTTGTCGTAGAAGCCGCCGGTGCAGGTGCAGACACCGAAAGCCACCACCCACTTCGGCTCGGTCATCTGGTCATAGACCCGCTTGAGGACCGGCGCCATCTTGTGGCTGATGGTGCCCACCACGAAGAGCACGTCCGCCTGGCGCGGCGAGAAGCGCGGCAGGCCGGCGCCGAAACGATCGATGTCGTAGTGCGAGCAGGCCGTGGCCATGTACTCCATGCCGCAACAGGCTGTCACGAAGGGATACTGGAAGATGGAGTACTTGCGCGCCCAACCGATGGCCTCATCGAGCTTGGACGTGAAGAAGCCGCCTACTCCCATGCCAGCCCCCCCTTGCGCCAGATGTAGAGGAAGCCAACCATCAGCACCCCCAGAAACACCATCATCTCCACGAAGCCGAACCAGCCCAGCTGACGGTAGAGCATGGCCCAGGGCCACACGAAGATCAGCTCGATGTCGATCAGGATGAAGAAGATAGCCACCGTCGAGAACTTGATCGCGAAGCGCCCCTCGGCGATGCCCACAGGGTCCTTGCCACACTCGAAGGGCTGGGCCTTGACGGCAGAGAGCCGGCGCGGCGCCAGGAGCCGGGGCAGTGTGAGCAGCGCGCCCGCCACGAGGGCGGCGAAGGCGAACACCATCAGGATCGTGCTGTACTCAGTCATGATGGTATGACGTCAGCCTGGCGCTTGGCGTGATATGACGAGCGGACCAGCGGCCCGGCCTCCACGTGCGCGAATCCCATCTCCCGGCCCGCCTCGGCCAGCGCGGCGAACTCGTCGGGATGGTAGTAGCGGGCCACCGGCAGGTGGCCCGGCGACGGGCGCAGATACTGACCCAGGGTGAGGAGGTTGACGTCCACCGTGCGCAGATCGCGCATGGTGACGAGAAGCTCCTCGCGGGTCTCGCCGAGCCCCACGATGATGCCCGACTTCGTGGGGAGCGCCGGCGCCCAGGCGCGCGCGCGGCGGAACAGTTCCAGCGTCCGCTCGTAGCGGCCGCCATGGCGAGCGACCTTGTAGAGCCGGGGAACGGTCTCGGTGTTGTGGTTGAGGACGTGCGGCCCGGCCTCGACGAGCATCTGCAGGGCCGCGGCCTGGCCCTGAAAGTCGGGGATCAGCGCCTCGACCCGGCAGGCCTCGGCCTGCCGGCGCACCGCGCGAACGGTGGCCGCCCAGTGCGCGGCGCCGCCGTCGGCCAGGTCGTCACGGTTGACCGAGGTGATGACGACGTAGTCGAGCCCCAGGGCCGCCACAGCCCGTCCGATGCGCTCGGGCTCCTCGCGATCCTCCCACACCGGCCGCCCGTGGGCCACCGCGCAGTAGCCGCACCTTCGGGTGCACACGTCGCCCAGGATCATGAATGTCGCGGTGGCGTCCTCCCAACACTCGCCGATGTTGGGGCAATGAGCCTCCTGGCATACCGTGTGGAGGTTCCAGGTCCTCATGAGGCCCTTGAGCCGCATGTAGTTCGGCCCGCCGGGCGCGCGCACTTTGAGCCACGCCGGCTTGCGACCGTCGGGGGCGACGGGCGCATCGATGATGGGCAGCGGAGCTCGTGTAAACACCGAATCCTTTGAAAAACCGTTTCATTATGCCACGGGGGTACCGGCTAAGATAGCTCCGGGAGGATCGAGATGACGCTCGGCGGTTGGGTATTCCTCGCCGTGATCGCGCTGGTGGTGTGGTTCGCGGTCGTCACGTACAACCGGCTGATCGGACTTCGGCAGCGCTCGGCGGCCGCCTGGTCCGATATCGACGTGCAGCTCAAGCGGCGGACCGATCTGGTGCCCAATCTGGTGGAGACCGTCAAAGGCTATGCCGCCCACGAGCAAGCCACGCTCGAGCAAGTCGTCCGGGCCCGCGGGGCGGCCGTGGCGGCTGGCACTCCCGAGGCGCGCGCCCAGGCCGAAGGTCAGCTGAGCGCCGCGCTGCGCCAGCTCTTCGCCCTAGCCGAGGCGTACCCCCAGCTCAAGGCCAACCGCAACTTTCAGAGCCTTCAGCATTCGCTGACCGAGATCGAGGGGGCGGTCCAAGACTCGCGACGGTATTACAATGCCGTGGCCCGCGATCTCAACACGGCCATCGAGAGCTTTCCCTCGAACTTCGTGGCCACATTTTTCCGCTTCGCCCGGCGGGCCTATTTCGAGCTCGAGCGCCCCGAGGACCGGCAAGTGCCCCGCGTGAGCTTCGGGAGCTGAGCGTCTGTTGTAGCGGGGGCTGTTGTAGCGGACGCCGCGAGGCCGGCGTGAGGCGAGGGTGGCCTGTGCCAGGTAGGCGTGGCTCCGTTCTCGCCGTCATCGCGCTGGCGACCCTTCTTGCCGTCCCCCCGGCGGCGGCAGCGCGCTCGTTCGCCATCGAGCGCTTCGCCGTCTCCCTCGAGATCCGGCCCGACGCCAGCGTCGTCGTGCAGGAGGTGCTCACCTTCGCCTTCCGGGGCCATCACAACGGGGTCATTCGCCTGATTCCCGTGCGGGAGTTCCGTCGTGGGCTCGCGCTGGATCTCCGCGTCGACGACGTCCGCGTCCTCGATGAGTCGTACGCGCCGCTTCAAACGGAGGTCTCTTTCCCCGACCACTACGTCAGGATCCAGGCGTGGGTGCCGGGCGCTGTCGATACCACCAGGACCGTCCGCATCCTGTACCGGGTCCGCCGGGCTCTGCTGACCTTCGACAGCCACGACGAGCTCTACTGGAACGTGACAGGTGACGAGTGGCTGGTCCCCATCCAGCACGCGGAAGCCACGGTGGTGCTGCCGCCGGGGCTCGGCAACGGGGCCATCCGCACCCTGGCTTTTACCGGCGTGCGGGGCGCCACCGGCGCCGACTACGAGGAAGAACGCCGCGCCGGAGAGGTCACGTTCCGGGCGCGGCGGCCGTTGCGGCCGCGCGAAGGACTCACCGTCGTGGTGGGCTGGCCACGTGGCGCCGTGGTCCATCCCTCGAGCTGGTGGCGGGCCTGGTGGGCGGTCGTCGACAACTGGCCGCTGGCCCTGCCGCTGCTGGCGCTGGTCGGGATGGGGATGGTGTGGCGAGCCTACGGACGCGACCCGGTCACCCACCGCTCGATCAAGCCCGAGTATTCTCCCCCGTCCGAGCTCACCCCGGCGGAAGGGGGAACGCTGATCGACGAGCGGGCCGAGCCCAGTGACGTCATCGCCACTCTGGTCGATCTGGGTGTGCGGGGCTACATCGCCGTGGAGCCCGTGGGGAACGGTGATTTTCGCTTCCGCCGGGCCCGGGCCCTGGGAGGAGATCCCGGGCTCTCTCCGCTCGAGGTCGCCGTGCTCCGGAAGGTCTTCGGCGAGGAGCTGAGCCTCAACGAGCGCCACCTCTCAGAGCTACACCGTAATGGCGACTACGTCTTCGCGCCCATCCGCGACGCGATCTACCGAACGATGGTCGAGCGCCGAGTGTTCCCGCGCTCCCCGTTTTGGATCCGGCAGGGCTGGGGGGCCCTCGGTGTTGCCCTGGTCTTCCTGGGGGGCGCGCTGTTCATCGGGCTCGAGCGCTTCGACGGCCCCCGTTGGCCGCTAGCCGCCGGAGTGCTGGCCAGTGGCCTCATCGTGCTGGGCATCGGTCAGGTCATGCCCCGGCGCACCTGGCGCGGCGTGAGGCTGCTGATCCACCTGCGCGGCTTCCAGGAGTTCCTCCAGCGGGCCGAGAAGGACCGACTCGAGCGGCTGCCGCCCGATACCCTGCATCGCTGGCTGCCGTGGGCGATTGCGCTCGGCGTCAGCGAGCAGTGGATCCAGCGGTTCCAGGGGATGAACGTGGACGCACCCTCATGGTACCGGGGGCGTCAGCCCTTCACCCTGTCGACCTACCGGGACGATGTGCAACGCTTCGGTCGCGGAGTCCGCGAGGCCCTGGCCGCGGGCCCCCGCGGAGGGGGCGGCAATGGTGGGGGGGGGCGGAGTGGATTTTCCGGCGGATCGTCCGGGGGCGGCCGCGGGGGCGGAGGCGGCGGGACCTTCTAAGGATCTACGAATCAATGGTGCCGAAGGGGGGACTCGAACCCCCACGGGTTGCCCCACACGCCCCTCAAACGTGCGCGTCTGCCAGTTCCGCCACTTCGGCCCGTGTGGAGGCCCGAGTATACCGTCAGCGTCCGCGGGTGACAAACCGACCGATGGCCTGGCGGAGTCGGGGATCGAGCGCGTCCCGGATCCCCTCGCCGAGGAGATTGTAGGAGAGTACCGTGAGAAGGATCGCCAGCCCGGGGTACAGCGAGAGCCACCATGCGATCTCGATGGTGTCCTTGCCCTCGTTGAGGATGTTGCCCCAGCTGGCGAACGGCGGTTGCACGCCGAGCCCCAGGAAGGACAGTCCCGACTCGGTGAGGATGGCAGCGGGAATGCCCAGGGTCATCGCCACCAGCACCGGAGCCATCGCGTTGGGCAGGATGTGACGCCAGATGACGCGGAAGCCGCTGGCCCCGACCGACTGAGACCAGACGACGAACTCCCGCTCCTTGAGGCTGAGAAACTCGGCGCGGACGAGCCGAGTTACCCCCATCCACCCGGTGAGCCCGATGACCACCATGATCGTCCAGATGGAAGGCTTGAGGAACGCCAGCACCGCCAGAAGCAGGAAGAACCGGGGGAAGACCAGCATCAAATCCACGAGCCGCATGATGAGGGCGTCCACGAGACCACCGTGGTAGCCCGCGGCCGAGCCCAGGGCGATGCCGATGGCCGTGGCGATACCGACCGAGACGAAGCCGACGGCCAGCGACACCCGAGCTCCGTAGAGCATGCGCGAGAGCACATCCCGCCCGAGCTGATCGGTACCCAGCGCATGGGCGGCCGAGGGGGGATCGAGGATCTTCTTGATGTTAGGCCGATTGGGGTCGCGGGGTGAGATGACAGGAGCCAGGATGGCGAGGACAGCCAGGCCGAACACGATCGCCCCACCCACGAGGGCGAGCCGGTTCTTGGCGAAGGCGCGCCCGAAGGCCCTCATCGCCGCCCGCGTCGCCCGGCCAGCCTGATCCGCGGATCGACCAACCCGTACGAGAGATCCGCCACCAGGTTGGCCAGCAGCGTCAGCACGGCGACGATGACCAGGTTGGCCATGATCACCGGGTAATCGCGCTGGAACACCGACTGCACCATCAGCTGCCCCATCCCCGGGATGGCGAAGACCGACTCCACGATCACGCTGCCTCCGATGAGTCCCGGCAATGAGAGGCCCAGGATGGTGACGATGGGAAGCATGGCATTGCGCAGCGCGTGCTTGCCGATGACCACCCGCTCGGCCAGGCCCTTGGCCCGCGCCGACTGAATGTAGTCTTGCCGAATGACCTCCAGCATGCTCTGTCGCATATAACGGGAGAAGCCGGCCAGACCCCCGAAGGTAGCCACCACGATGGGCAGGATCAGGTGACTGAAGAAGTCCCACTGCTGCGGCCAGAAGCTCAAGTACTCCCAGTTCAGCGAGCGCAGCCCCGAGATCGGCAGCCAGCCGAGCTGGACGCCGAAGAGCATCATGAGCAGGAGGGCCAGCCAGAAGTCAGGGGTGGCGAAGCCGACGAAGACGAACACCGTGGTGACCTTGTCGAAGCGCGAATACTGGCGGGTGGCGCTGAGGATCCCGATGGGGACGGCTAGGGCCAGGATGATGATCATCTCGACGAGATTGAGGAGCAGGGTCACGGGCAGCCGCTCCCCGATCTTCGCGAGCACGGGTCTCCCGTCGGGCATGAACGAGCGGCCGAAGTCGAGACGGGACAGGCGGAGCAGCCAGTTCCAGTACTGCACGGGTAAGGGCTTGTCCAGTCCGTAGAACTCGCGCAGCATCTGCTTGGCCTGGGTGCTCGACTCGGCGGTCATCTCGCCCATCTGCATCTCCAGGGGGTCGCCGGGGGCGAGGTGGATCACGATGAACGATACGAAGGTGATGCCCACGAGCAAGGGCAGGGCCAGCACGAAGCGGCGGAGGGCGTACCAGAGCACGGCCCGGTATTCTACTCGGAGGTGTAGCGCTGCAGGGCTGTGGGAACGTACCACTCCGTGAAGTTGAAGCGGATGCCATTCGGGGACTCGACGATCCCGGAGACGCGCCGGGACACGGCGGGCAGCGCGTCGGGAAAGTACAGGAAGACGATAGGTTGCTCGTCGGCCAGGATCTCCTGGATCCGGGAGTAGTACTTCTTGCGCTCGACCTCGCGGCAGGACTGCCGTCCCTGCTCCAGGAGCCGGTCGACCTCGGCGTTGCTAAAGGAGATCACGTTCAGCTCGTCAGGCCCGGTCTTCGAGGAGTGCCAGATCTCGTACTGGTCAGGGTCGAGACCGATCCCCCAGCCCAGGATGATGGCGTCGAAGCGGCGTTTCTTGACGTACTCCTTGAGGAAGGACGCCCACTCCAGCACGCGGATCTCCACGCCGACCCCTAGCTCCTTGAGTGAAGCTTGCACGATCTCGGCGATCTTCTTCCGCTCGTCGTTGCCCTGGTTGGTCAGCAGCGTGAATGTGAAGGGTTGGCCATCCTTGACCAGGAGCCCCTCGCCGTTCCGCGTGGTCCAGCCCGCCTCGGCCAGCAGCCGGCGGGCGCGCTGCAGATCGTAGGGATAGCGCGCAACCTCGGGATTGTAGGCCCAGGTCCCCGGCTTGTAGGGACCGGTAGCGTCCCGGCCCATGCCCATGCGCACGCCCTCGATCAGTTCCCCTTTGTTGATGGCGTGGGCGAAGGCGTGGCGCACCCGCTTGTCAGTGAACCGGGGATCCTTCAAATTGAAGCCCAGATAGGTGTAGGCGTTGCTGGGGTAGCGGAACTTCCAGTACGCCTTCCGAAAGGCCGGATATTCCGTCTGCCGCCGGTATTGCAGCGCCGTCAGGCCCGCGGTGTCCACGCCCTTGGCCTTGAGCTCCAGGAAGATCGTGGCCTGGCTGGGAATGACCCGGTAGACGATACGGGACACGTAGGGCCGACCCTCGTAGAAATCGGGGTTGGCGACCAGGACGATCTTCTCCCCCGAGCGCATCTCCTTGAAGCGATAGGGGCCAGTACCGACCGGGCTCACCCAGTTCTGCGGTGCGTCGCGCAGGCGCCCCTCCAGCACGAAGCGCTCGAGCAAGTGGCGGGGCAGCATCCAGGTGCCCCAGCTCTGCAGCGCCTTGGCGTAAGGTTTCCGGTACGTGACCCGCACCGTATGCGGATCCACGACTTCGGCGCTCTCTACCGCGCGAAAGTCCTCGCGGTAGGCGGTGGGGGTCTTGGGGTGGATCGCCGTCTGGTACGTGAAGATGACGTCCTCGGCGGTGAAGGGCTGCCCATCGTGCCAGTGGACGTCCTTGCGCAGCGAGAACGTGAGCTGCAGGCAGTCGGGGCTGAAGGTCCATGACTCTGCGAGGTCCCCGACCAGGTTCAGCTCGCGATCGCGCTTGACCAGCCCCGAGTAAAGGAGATTGCCTATTTCGTGCGAGGCGCTGTCGGCCGTGATGTTGGGAATGAGGCCCGAGACGTTGCCGGTGATCGCCTCCACCAGCGTGTCGCCGTAGGCCGGCTTGGCGCTGGCGGCTCCGGGCCCGTCCTCGATGGCGCCGCCCACTTCGCTGCCACAGCCGGCCAGGGCGGCTGCTCCCCCGAACAGCAGGAGCACGAGGATGACCCGAGCCGGCAACCGGTTCACGTTACTTGGCGGGCGCCGGCGCGGCCGGGCTAGGAGTCGACGGCACGGGGGCCGCCGGCGGGCGAGCTGGCTCCCGGACCACGGAGCCGCCACGCTCCCCCCCCAGCAGGGCCAGGCTGAACGAGGTGATCACGAAGAGGATGGCGATGACGGTGGTGATCTTGCCCAGGATGGTGGGGGTGCCCATGGACCCGAAGACCGCCTGGGTGCCGGCGCCGCCAAAGGCCGAGCCGATGTCGGCGCCTTTGCCCGACTGGAGCAACACCATGCCGACGATGCCGAAGCACACGATGACATGAAGAACGATCAGGAGCGTGTACATTACTCCCCTTTCGTGGCGGCGCCGGCGCGCGCCGTCTTCCTGGCAATCGCGACGAATCCCTGGGCGTTGAGGCTGGCGCCGCCCACCAGGGCTCCGTCGATCTCGGGTTCCGCGGCCAGCGCGTCGACGTTGTCGGCCTTCACGCTGCCCCCGTATATGATGCGGATGAGCTGGGCCGTTTCCTTCGAAGTCAGCTCCGAGAGCAGGCCCCGCAGATAGCCATGGACCTCGGCGGCCTGCGCCGGCGTGGCGTTGAGGCCGGTTCCGATGGCCCACACCGGCTCGTAGGCCAGGACGAGCCTGGCGATCGCCTCCGGGGCCAGCCCGGCCAGTCCCGCGCGGAGCTGACCTTCCACCGTCGTGAAGGTGAGCCCTTGCCGCCGCTCGTCAGCGGTCTCGCCGATGCACAGCACGGGCGTCAGGCCGTGGGCGAGGGCCGCCTGCACCTTGCGGTTGATCTGCTCGTCGGTCTCTCCCGCCTCCCGGCGGCGCTCCGAATGGCCGAGGATCACGTAGCGGGAGCCGGCGTCGACGAGCATCGCCGGCGATATCTCCCCGGTGTGCGCACCCGACGCTTCCCAGTGGCAGTTCTGGCCGCCCAGACGGATGGGGCTGCCCGCCAGCACCTCGGCCACCGCCGCCAGCGACGTGAAGGGAGGGCAGAGCACGACGTCCACGCGGCCGGGCCGCTTGAGGTTGTCGCGGATGGCGCCGGCCAGCGCCCGGGCCTCGGCCAGGGTGCCATGCATCTTCCAGTTCCCCATGACGAGCGGGGTTCGCATCACGCCTCCGTGAGGGCCTGCACACCGGGCAACGACCGCCCCTCAAGGAACTCCAGGAAGGCCCCACCCGCCGTGGAGATGTAACCGATTCGCTCGGCCACGCCAGCCGCGTTCACGGCAGCCACCGTGTCCCCGCCGCCCACGACGGAGAAGCCCGGGCCGGCGGCCACCGCCCGGGCCACCCCGAGCGTGCCCTCGGCGAACGCGCGCTTCTCGAAGACGCCCAGGGGGCCGTTCCACACGATTGTCCGAGCCGGCTTGAGCATGGCCGCGAACCGATCGACGGTGAGCGGGCCGATGTCCAGACCCATGAGGGACGCCGGTATTTCTCGAATGCCGACCACTGAACCCGTGGGACTGTTCGGCCCTGCGGCCACCACGACGTCGACGGGAAGCACCAGGGGCACGCCGCGGCGCCGGGCGGAAGCCAGGATGCGTCGGGCCGTGTCGATCTGCTCGCTTTCCAGCAGCGAGCGGCCCACATCGTGACCGAGCGCGCTCAAGAACGTGAAGGCCATCCCCCCGCCGATCAGGAGGGCGTCGACGCGGGCCAAGAGGTTCTCCACCAGCGCGAGCTTGTCGGAGACCTTGGCCCCCCCCAGCACCGCCGCCAGCGGCCGCTCCGGCCGCTCCATGATGCGGGTGAGCGCGTGCAACTCCTTCTGCATCAGCAGACCGGCCGCGGCCGGTTGCAGGAACTTGGTGATGGCGGCGATCGAGGCGTGGGCTCGGTGGGCGGCGGCGAAGGCGTCATTCACGTAGCAGTCACCCAGCGCGGCCAGCGCCCGAGCGAAGGCCTCGTCGTTGGCTTCCTCCTCTTTGTGGAAGCGCAAATTCTCGAGGATGAGCACCTGGCCGGGCTTGAGAGCCTGGGCCCGTTCGGTGACCTCGGATCCCACACAGTCCGGAGCCAAAGGCACGGGCTGGGCCAGCAGGGCCTCGAGTCGCTCGGCCACGGGACGCAGCGACGCCTCCGGCGTCCGCCGACCCTGCGGACGTCCCAGGTGAGAGGCAAGGACGACGGCGGCGCCCCGACTCGTCGCGTACTGGATGGTAGGCACCACGGCCCGCAGCCGGGTGTCGTCACTCACGGCACCGCCGTCCAGGGGTGCGTTGAGGTCGGCCCGTAAGAACACGCGCCGGCCGTCGAGGTCGAGCCGCTCGATGGTGAGCTTGGCCACCGTCCCCGTGCCTACAAGGTCTTGCCGATGAACCGGGCCAGATCGCGCAGGCGCGACGAATAGCCCCATTCGTTATCGTACCAGGCGAGCACCTTCACCAAGTTCCCTTCGATCATCGCCGTGGATGCCAGATCGACGATGGAGGAGTGGGCGTTGCCGTTGAAATCGATGGACACCAGCTCTTCCTCGGTGGCATCGAGGATCCCCCGCAGCTTGCCCGCTGCCGCCTCGCGGAAGGCATCATTGACGGCCTGCACGCTGGCCGGCCGCTCGAGTTCGGCGACCAGATCCACCACCGATACGTTGGCGGTCGGTACCCGAATGGCGATGCCGTCCAGCTTGCCCTTGAGCTTGGGTAGCACGAGGCCCACGGCGGTGGCGGCACCAGTGGTGGTGGGAATCATGCTCAGCGCGGCGGCGCGGGCCCGCCGCAGGTCCTTGTGGGGGAAGTCGTGCACGGGTTGATCATTGGTGTAGGCGTGGACGGTGGTGGCGAACCCGCGCTTGAGACCGAAGGCATCGTCGACCACCTTGACCGTGGTGGCCAGACAGTTGGTGGTGCAGGAGGCGTTGGAGATGATGCGGTGGCGGTGCGTGTCGTAGGTCTGCTCGTTGACGCCGAGCACCAGCGTGACATCCGGATCCTTGGCCGGCGCCGTGATGATGACCTTGCGGGCCCCCGCCTGCAGGTGCTTGGACGCGGTGGCGGTGTCTCGGAACACGCCAGTGGACTCGATGACGACGTCCACGCCGAGGTCCCTCCAGGGGAGGCTGGCCGGGTCCTTGACAGCGCTCACGCGGATCTCGCGCCCGGCCACGAAGATGGCGCCGTCCTTGGCCGTCACCTCCGCGGCGAGCGAGCCGTGCACGGAGTCGTGCTTGAGCAAGTGGGCCAGGGTCTTGGCGTCGGCCAGATCGTTGACACCGACCACTTCGATATCGCTATCGTTGAGGGCGGTCCGGAAGAATACGCGGCCGATGCGTCCAAAACCGTTCACGCCGACTCGAATGCTCATGGAAGACTCCTTGTGAGGGATCCACGGGCGTTGCTGCTGATTGATTATACGGCGCGTCAGACCACCCGAGCAACGGTGAGGACACCCACGATCCGGGCGCCGGCCGCCCGCAACGCGCGGGCACACTCGGCGGCGGTGGCCCCGGTGGTGAGCACGTCGTCGATCACCAACACGTGACAACCGTCCACTGCCGGCGCCGCGCGGAAGGCGCCGCGCACGTTGCGGCGACGCTCGTCGGCCGCGAGCTCACTCTGGGGTCGCGTCGGCCGCGCCCGACCGAGCCAGCGGGGCCTCACGGGCCGGGCCAGGGCCCGCCCCACGCGCTCGGCCAGGAGGGCGGCCTGGTTGAACCCTCGCTCACGCTCGCGGGCGGGGGCCAGCGGAACCGGCACGAGCGCGTCGGCCGGAGCGGGAAGACTCGGCGCGCACTGCTCGACAACGAGGTCGGCGAGCGGCCGGGCCAGGGCCCGCTTGCCGTGGAACTTGAAGGCGTGGACCGCAGACCGCAAGGGATCCAGGTAGGGCGCGGCGGCGCGGGCGTAGTCGAACGGCGGGGGTTCGGTTCGACAGGCCAGACACGGCCCCACGAGGCTGGTTTGCCCGGCGGTGGGCACACCGCACACGACGCAGTAGGGCGGCTCGAGGCGGGCAATCCGCGCCCAGCAGCCACCGCAGAGAGGATCACGACGGTCGCCGCCCAGACGCGTCTGGCACACGGGACAGAGTGCGGGATAGAGGAGGTCGAGCGCGGCGCTGGTCCAGGCTCTCAATCGGCCCCCGGCGAGCGCCGATGGAAGGCTCAGCGTCCTCCGAGAGGCCGCAGTCCGTTCCAGCGTCCGCACTGCGGGCAGCGCTCCCGCCAAGCGGGGGCGGACACGCCGCAGGCGGTGCAGCGGTGGGGCCAGTCGAAGGCGTGGCTCAGCCGCAGGGCGCGATGGTACTCTTCAAAGGCTTCTCGCGTCTCCCCGCGCCGCTCGAAGACCGCCGCCAGGAACGCGTGCACCACCGGCAAGTCCGGGGCCCGGACCTCCACCTTCTCGAACTGATCCGCGGCCTCATCGAGCATCTCGAGCTCGAAGTAGACGCGTCCCAGCGCCACGGCCAGCGCCAGGTCGTCGGGTGCCCGCTCGACGGCTGCCCGGTAGAGCGCGATCATGCGGCTGGGCCGCCCCTCCTCGCGGTAGGCCCGCTCGAGCCGAACGAGCACGGGCAGAGCCGGCTGCATCTCCACCGCGCGCTCCCAGGCGCGTAGAGCCTCGCGACGATCCCCCGTCGCCTCGTGAGCCTCTCCGAGAGCCAGCACGGCGGGCACGAAGCTGCGGTCGGCCCGAAGCGCGCTCCGAAAATGGGGGATGGCGGCGGCCGGACGGGCGCGCTCGGTCTCAGCGCGTCCCAGCTCATAGTGGATGATGGCCACCCACTCGGCCTCCCGCGCACGCTCCCCGGCTGGCACCTGAGCCACGAGGCGCTCGGCGAGGTCCAGCGCCTCCCGCCAGCTCCGCGTGTCGATCGCCAGGTCGCGCAGACGACGCAGGGCCGTCACGTCGTTCCGACGATGGCCCAGGACCTGACGGAACAGGTGGGCAGCCTCATCGCGCCGGCCGGCGCGGTCAGCCTCGCCCGCCCGGCGGAGCAGCTCGGCGACCTCGGCGCTGGCGGCGCGCGTCAACGGCACGGCGCCGATGGCGCGGCCGATCAGGCGACCGACGGAGGCGAGGGCGTTGAGCGACGAGAGCAGGACGGGCATGAAGGGCGAGGGCGCGAGTACGCGAGGCCCCGGGACTCAGCCCGTGGCCATGCGCTCCTCCTCCTCGACTACTCGCTGACAATCGATACAGTAGCGTGCGAAAGGAAGCGCATCGAGCCGCTTCTCGGCGATCGGCTCGCTGCAGCGCTCACAGGTGCCGAAGGACCCGTCCTCGATCTTCTGGAGCGCGAGCACGACGTCGCGGAGGAGTCGCCGATCACCATTGCCGAGCTCGAAAAAGAACTCGCGCGTATAGGCAGTGTTGGCCTGGTCGCCGAGATCCTTGATCGAGTCGTCCTCCTGGTCCTTGCCGTACAGCGCGCTCCGTCCCACTTCCTCGAGCAGCTGGTACTGCTTCTCGAGCAGGCGCTTCTTGAAAGACGCCAGCCGATCTTTTCTCATCGCGACCTCCAAAATAACCCTGGGCTACGCTAGCATCAACAGCACAGGCACGCAACTCCTTCAGGCCTCCAATGACAGCGTCGGCGCGTCCCCCCACAAACGCTCTAGCGCATAGTAGAGACGGGTGTCCTCCAGGAACACATGCATCAATACGTCACCGTAATCCAGGAGGACCCAGCCGCTCTCGGGGACGCCCTCGGCGTGCAGGGGACGCACCCCCAGGCCCTTGAGCCCGTCCCGGATCGCGTCGCTGATGGTCTGGACGTGGGTAGTGGACTTGCCGCTGCACACCAGGAAGTAGTCGGTCACGCCGCTCAGGCCCTGCACATCGAGGACGACGACGTTCACCGCCTTCTTCTCCAGGGCCACCTGCGCCGCCTGCCGGACCTTTTGCTCGGCGCTCACTCCGGCGTTCACGCGGGGCCGCCGCCGTAGAGCCCCCGGCTGCGGATGTACTCCGCCACGGCCGGCGGCAGTCGATAGGCGAGCGAGCGGCCCTCGCGGGCGCGCCGCCGGAGCTCGGAGGCCGAGATCGGCAGCGATGTGGCGTGCACCACGAGGACGCCGTCGTCGGGAACGGGCCCCTGCTCGCACACCACGAAGCGCGGGGCGCCGATCTCGCGAAGCACCTTCTGGGCGGCCGTGGCCTCGGGATCGAACACGCTGCCGGCCCGCGGCACCACCACCAGCCGGGCGAGCTCGGCGATCCGGCGGGGGGCCCGCCAGGACAACAGATCGAGGAAAGTTTCCGACCCCAGGATCAAGAACAGCGCCTGATCCGCAGAGGCCAGAGCGCCCAGCGTGTCCACGGTGTATGACGGTCCGGACCGACGCACTTCGAGGTCAGAGACCTCGAAGGGTGGATGACCGGCCACCGCCAGCTTGACCATCGCGTAGCGGTCGGCGGCCGGAGCCAGGGTCGTGGTCGGCTTGTGGGGCGGCGTCCCGGCCGGCACGAAGAGCAGACGATCAAAGCTCAGCCGTTCGAGGAGATCGTCGGCCAGCAGAAGATGGCCGTAATGGATAGGGTTGAAGGACCCGCCGAGGATCGCGGTCCGGGTCACTACTCCCGCACCTGGCCGTCGCCGTACACGACATACTTCGTGGTGGTCAACTCCCGCAACCCCACTGGCCCCCGTGCATGAACGCGGGAAGTGGAGATGCCCATCTCGGCGCCCATCCCGAACTGGCCGCCGTCGACGAAGCGGGTGGAGGCGTTGACGAGGACCACGGCGGCGTCGACTTCCCGGGTGAACCGGCGGGCGTGGGCCAGGGTGTTGGTGACGATCGCTTCGGCCAGGCCGGAGCCGTGGCGCCGGACGTGGGCGATGGCCTCGTCGAGGCCGTCGACCACACGGACGGCCAGGATGAGGTCCAGGTACTCCTCATCCCAATCCCGCTCGGTGGCCGGCCGGATACCCGGGACGAGCGCCATCGTTCGCGAGCAGCCGCGAAGCTCCACGCCCGCCCGCATGAGGCAGGCAGCGGCCGCGGGCAGGAACTGCGGAGCGATGTCCCGGTCCACGAGCAGCGTCTCCACCGCGTTGCACACGCTGGGCCGCTGCACCTTCGCATTCATGATGATGGTGGTCGCCATGTCGAGGTCGGCGTCGGCGTCGACGAACACGTGCACCAGACCCCGATCGTGCTTGAGGATCGGCACCCGCGAGTGCTCGCTGACCCAGCGGACGAACTCCTCCCCGCCGCGGGGAATGACGAGGTCGACCAGGTCACTGAGGCGGATCATAGCGGCCACAGCCTCCCGGTCGGTCGTGTCGATGAACTGGATCGCGTCGGGGGGTCCGCCCGCCTTCTCCAGGGCCTTGGTCAGCACGGAGGCGATCATCCCGTTCGACTCGATCGCCTCGCTCCCACCCCGGAGGAGCACGGCATTCCCTGACTTCACGCAAAGCCCGACGGCATCGGCGGTGACGTTGGGGCGCGATTCATAGATGAACCCGATGACCCCTAGCGGGACCCGCACCTGCGCGATCTCGATGCCGTTCGGCCGGCGCCAGGACTCCACGGTGGCGCCCACGGGATCGGGGAGCGCCGCGATCTGGCGCAGGGCTGTGGCCATCTCCTCGACGCGCGGCTCGGTCAGGGTGAGGCGGTCGACGAAGGCCCGGCTGGCTCCCTGCCCCCGAGCCCGTTCCACATCTGCCCGGTTGGCCTCGATGAGGGCGGCCGCCTTCTCCTCGAGGCTCCGGGCCATGGCTAGCAGCGCCTCGTTCTTGGTCCGGGTGGGACAGAGGGCGAGGGCCGGCGCGGCGGCACGGGCGGCCCGGGCCTTGCCCTCCACCAGGGTCCTCACCTCCATGCCCCGCCCCCCCTCAGTGAATCACCAGGTTGTCACGGTGAATCACTTCGTCGGCACTCTTGTACCCCAACCGGGCCTCGATGTCTCGGGTGTTGGCCCCGAGGATTTTCCTGAGCTCGGCGGCGTCGAAGTTTACAAGCCCGCGACCGACCTCCTTGCCGTTCCCGACCCCGACGACCGCCACCATCTCACCGGCGGCGAAGTCGCCTTCGACCTCGACCACGCCCGAGGGCAGGAGGCTGCGTCCCTGTTGAGTTAATGCCCTGAGCGCCCCGTCGTCAACCGTCAGCCGCCCCTGAGGCGGTACGGCAAAGGCGATCCAGCGCTTGCGCGCGGTCAGGGGATCAGCCTTGGCCGCGAAATAGGTGCCGAGCAGCTCGCCGGCGAGCAGGCGGCGAAGAACGCCCGGCTCGCCCCCCCGGGCGATGATCATGGGGATGCCGGCGGCGGCAGCCTTCTGGGCCGCGGCCAGCTTGGTGGTCATCCCGCCCACCGAGACGCGGCCGGCCCGGTCCCAGACGAGCCGCGCGATGTCGTCGGTGACGGCGTCCACCGTGTCTAGCTTGCGGGCGGCCGCGTCGAGACGCGGATCGGCGGTGTAGAGACCATCGACATCGGTCAGCAGCACGAGGAGGTCGGCGTCGACGAGTGAGGCCACCAGAGCGCTCAGGTTATCGTTGTCGCCCACCTTGATCTCGTCCACGGCCACTGTGTCGTTCTCGTTGACAATGGGCACGACGCCCAGGCGCAGCAGGGTCATCAACGTGTTGCGAGCGTTGAGATACCGGGTACGGTCGGCGATGTCCTGGGCCGTTACCAGCACCTGGCCCACGGGCAGCCGATGGACTTCGAAGGCCCGCTCGTATTGCCACATGAGCGCGGCCTGCCCCACCGCCGCCGCCGCCTGCTTCTCGGGGATCGACCGCGGCCGCTCGGCCAGGCCCAGGCGGGCCATCCCTGTGGCGATGGCGCCCGACGTCACCAGGGCGACCTCGCGGCCAGGCCGGACGCCGGCGATCTCCTCGGCCAGGGTGGCGATGCGCCCGGGATCGGCACCGATGCTACTGCTGACCAGGCCGCTGCCGACCTTGACGACGAGACGGCGCACGCGGCTGAGCCCTGGACGTCCGATGGGCCCGGTCGCGCTCAGCCGGTCAGCGGTACCCATCCGATCTCCTCGAGGGCCGCAGCCACCCGAGCCCTCAACTCGCCCAGGCCAGCACCCGTGGCCGCCGAGATCGCGACGAAGGGCAGGCCGGCGCCGGCACACACCGTCTCGACCGCGCGCCGGCGCAGCCCGGTCTCGGGCAGGTCGACCTTGTTGCCGACGATGATCTGAGGTCGCCCGGCCAGGCGCTCGGAGTATGCGTTGAGCTCGGCGTTGATCACGCGCAGATCGTCGACGGGATCACGGCCGGTGGCCGGGTCGAGGTCGAGCACGTGCAGGAGCAACCGCGTCCGCTCCGTGTGGCGCAGGAACTGGTGACCGAGACCCCGGCCCTCGGAGGCGCCCGCGATCAATCCGGGCAGGTCGGCGATCACGAAGCTGTGCTCCTCGTCGAGGCGCACCAGGCCCAGCGTGGGCGCCAGTGTGGTGAACGGGTAGTCGGCGATCTTTGGCTTGGCCGCGCTCAGCCGGGAAACGAGCGTCGACTTGCCGGCGTTGGGAAACCCGATCACGCCGACGTCGGCGAGGAGCTTCAGCTCCAGCTTGAGCCACCGGCCCTCGCCATAGCTCCCGGCATCGGCCTGGCGCGGGGCGCGGTTGGTGGACGAGGCGAACCGGGCGTTGCCTCGACCCCGGCGTGCTCCCGGCTGAGCCAGAATCCGCTGACCGGGCGCGGAGAGATCGGCCATCACCTCACCGGTCTCTCGGTCACTGACCACGGTGCCTGTCGGCACGCGGAGGACGAGGTCACGCCCCTGAGCACCGTGGCGATTGGCCCCTTTGCCATGCTCGCCGCGCTCGGCCTGGTAGTGACGCTTGTAGTGATAGTCGAGCAGGGTTGTTAGAGAGGGATCGGCTTCGATCCAGACGCTACCGCCGGCGCCCCCGTCACCGCCATCGGGCCCGCCGAAGGGAACATACTTCTCCCGGCGGAAGCTGACGCAGCCGGCGCCCCCGTCACCGCCCTTGACGTAGATCTCGATCTCGTCGACAAACACCGCTGTCGCGGGCCCGGGGAGCGCCCGCCCACCGTCAGGCCGGGCTGGCGACGATGGTCACGTAGCGTGAGTCGCCGCGCCGGTCGAACCGCACGACGCCGGCGATCTTGGCGTAGAGAGTGTCATCGGAACCGCGGCCGACATTGGTGCCCGGCTTGAAGCGTGTGCCCCGCTGGCGGACAAGAATGCTGCCGCCCGTGACGAACTGCCCGGCGAAGCGCTTGACGCCGAGCATCTGGGGATTGGAGTCCCGACCGTTCCGGGAGCTACCGACGCCTTTCTTGTGAGCCATACCCTTACACCTCGATCTGCGTGATCCGCACGCGTGTCGCCGGCTGCCGGTGACCCAGGTGCCGGCGGTAGTTCTTGCGCCGCTTGAACTTCACGACGAGGACCTTGCGACGACGACCCTGGCCCACGACCTCGCCTGCCACCTTCGCTCCGCGCAGGCGATCCGCGCCGGTGATGAGATCGCCCTCCCGATTCACGAGCAGGATCGAGCGAAACTCGACCCGCGAACCCTTCTCACCGGGCAGCTTCTCCACGGCGATCACCTGGCCGGGCGCCACCCGGTACTGCTTGCCTCCGGTTTCGATGACAGCTTCCATCGCCTCTGACCTTCCTCGGGGATTCGTGACGGCAAGCAGTTATCTGACCACACCGACGCGCACCGCGTCAACTGTATCGGCGGCGCGTGCTCGGGTAGAGCGCAGGGTGGGCTGGCCCAGGAGCGTGTGGCGCCGCACGCCCGGTCTGCCGTCTGGCGCCACGCCTGGCTCCGCGCGCGGGCCGGAGCCCAGGGTGGCGCGGTTACGAGCAATCTGCGCGCGAGGCCACTATTCAGACAGCGGGAGTCAGGTATGCGGCCAACTGCTTGCGCACGAACAGGCGCGAGCGGTGAACGCGCGACTTCACGGCGGGCAGGCTGATGCCCAGAGCCTCTGCGATGTCGGGATTCGACAGCCCCTCGATATCATGCAGGACGAGGGCGGTCCGATAGTCGGCCGGCAGCTGGTCGATCGCCTCTTCCAGCACCCGCCGGAGCTCACCCTGCAGGGCCTGCTCGTCCACCCGGGGCGACCAGTCGTCCATGGGCTCGAAGTGCCCCCCGTCGATCGCCGGCAGCACGTCGTCCAGGGCGATCTCGTTGGCCTTGGCCCGTCGCGCGCGCAGCTTCATATAGGCCGCGTTGGCGGTGATGCGGTAGACCCAGCTACCGAAGGCCGACTCACCTTTGAAGGTGTGGACCTTCCGCCCAGCCGTCCAGAGCGCGTCCTGCGTCACCTCCTCGGCGTCTTCGTGCGAACCCGTGATGCGCAGCGCGAGCCGATAGACGCGGTTCGCGTAGCGCTCCACGAGCTGCTCCATGGCCTCCGGCGTTTCTCGCCGCAGCGCTACCACGAGCGCGGCGTCCGGATCTTCGCGGTGACGGTCGGTCACGCTCACCGACGGTCGCTCCCGTACAGTGCGAGGTGGCGCTTCACCTCGTCCACGCACTGCTCCATCACCGTGATGTCCCTGGTCACCTTCGTCATGAGAATCGCGCCCTCGAGCGAGGCAACCAGGAAGTGGGCCACCGCCTCGGGCCGGCAGGCGTCGCTCAGCGCATGCCGCCGCTGGGCCTCCCGCAGGGCCAAGGTGAGGCGGTCTCGCCAGGTCAAGAACACCTGGGCCAGGCGGGCCCGGAAGCCCTCGTGGACGTCCGACAGCTCGGAGGCGAGGTTGCCTAACGGGCAGCCCCCTACGCAGTTGTGGGCGCGCTGAGCCGCCACCACCCGATCGAGGAAACAGCGGATCTGGTCCAGAGGCTCACCCCGGGGATCCGCGAAGCACGGGTCGACGGTCTGTTCGATGAACGCGGTGATGATCGTGTCGAGGATGGCGTGACCGAGCTCCTCCTTGCTTCGGAAGAAGTGGTAGAAGCTGCCCTTGCCCACGCCGCTCTCGCGCAGTACGTCATCGAGCGAGGTCCCGTGGTAGCCCTTGATCGGCATGAGACGCGTCGCCGCGGCGACGATCGTCTCGCGCGTCTGCTTGCCGTCCCTGGACTTAGGCTGTGTTGTCGTCACTGTACCGACCAGTCGGTACAAGAATTACCTGCAAAGACACACCGCGTCAACCAAGAAATTCGGCGGGTTCCTGCGCAGGCCAGGCCCGCGCGATCTTCCTGGGGGAGGCCTCGGAGGGGGCCGTCGAGGCCCCCTTCGATCAAAAGAGCGGGGTGGCGACCCGCAGAGCCGCCATGACGACGGGCTTGGGATACAGCCCGAGCACCACCACGCCAACAGCGCACAGCAGCAGGGCCACGGCTAAAGTCGCCTCGACGGGCACCCGTTCGCCACGTGGCGGCGACTCGATGTACATCCGCTTGGCAACGATCAGGTAGTAGAAGAGGGCGACCACGGTGAGGATCGCGCCGAGGAGGACCAGCCAGTACAGGCCCGCCCCGGCCGCTGCCCAGAACACGTAGAGCTTCGCCCAAAAGCCCGCCACGAAGGGGATGCCACCCAGGGAGAGCAGGAACAGGAGCATCGCCAGCGCCAGCAGGGGGGAGCGCTGGGCGAGTCCGCGAAGGGCGGCGACGTGCTCCGAGCCCTCGGCACGGGCTACCGCTTCGACCACGAGAAAGGCGCCCATGTTGCCGAAGACGTAGGCGACCAGGTAGAAGAGGACCATCGCCGTCCCCACCGCCGACGCTGCGGCAACCCCGATCAGCATGTAGCCGATGTGGGCGATGCCCGAGTAGGCCAGCAGCCGCTTGGCATTCTGCTGAGGCAGGGCCATGAGATTGCCGGCTATGATCGTGATCGCGGCCAGGCCCGCCGCCACGGGCATCCAGCGGGCCGCCTCCGGGCCTACACCTTCGAAGTAGACACGGAACAACGCCACGAAGCCGGCCGCTTTCGGCGCCACTGACAGCCAGGCCACGAACGGCGTGGGAGCCGCCTCGTAGGTGTCCGGTACCCACATATGAAAGGGAAAAGCCGCGATCTTGAACCCGAAGCCTGCGAAGGCGGTCAGGAGCCCCAGGACGAGGAGCGGGTCCCCGGCGGCGAGCGCCTTGGCCACATCGTCCAGGCTGGTCGTCCGGACCGACCCGTAGACGAAGGAGAGCCCGTACGCCATCACCGCCGAAGACACGCTGCCCACCAGGAAGAACTTCAGCGCCGCTTCCACTGCCGTCGGCTCGCGCTTGGCGAAACCGGAGAGCACGTAGAGCGGAATGGACATCAGCTCGAAGGCCACGAACAATAAAATCAGGTCCCGGGCCGAGGCCAGCACCAGCATGCCCAGCAGCGAAGCCAGGAGCAGCAGGTGGTACTCCCCGGCTCGCCGGGCGAAGACGACACCCGGTTGCCCGAGGCCGCCGAGAAGCCCGATGAAGGTCGCGGCCAGGAGCAACCGTTTGGCGAAGAGGGCCAGTCCGTCCTGGACGAACATTCCCCCCAGCGCATCGGGGGTCTGGGGCACGGCCACCGCGAGCGCACCGAGGACCAACACCCCGGCGGCGGCCAGCCAGCCCACCCAGCGACGGTCTTCGCCGCGGGCCAGCAGCGTGGCGACGAACACGACGAGGATCAGCGCCGCCAATCCGAGCTCGAGCAGGAACGGAGTCATGGCCCGAGGATCCTCGCCAGCAACGGCACCGTCGCGATGTCGACGGGCGCCAGCGCGAGCGCCGGAACCATGCCGAAGATCACCAGCACGGCCACCAGCACGACCAGCGCCACCCACTCCGGCCCGCGGGCGTCTACCAGATTGTGGAAGTGCGGGGAGGCTGGCCCCCAGAAAATCTGCCTGGCCACCCGGAGCACGTACACCGCGGTGAGGAAAGTGCCGGCCACCGCCGGGAACAGCCACCAGGCGTGCGCCGACCGCCAGGCGCCCATGAACGTCAGGATCTCCGCCACGAAGCCGGCCGTCGCCGGTAACCCCAGGGAGGAGAGGCCACCCACCGTGAACGCGGTGGCGATGCCCGGCATCGCGCGCCCGAAACCGCCCATCTTGAAGATCTCCCGCGAGTGGGCTTTCTCGTAGACCAGACCCACCAGGGCGAAGAAGAGCCCCGTCATGATGCCGTGCGCGAACATCTGGAACACCGAGCCGTTGAGGCCGGCCTCGGTCAGCGTGGCCGCGCCCAGCATGACGATGCCCATGTGCGAGACCGACGAGTAGGCGATCACGTACTTGAGATCGGTCTGGGCCATGGCCGAGAGCGCGCCATAGACGATGTTGATGCACGCCACCGTCCCCATGAGCCAGGCCAGCTCGCGGGTGCCCTCCGGTAGCAGTCCCATGCCCAGACGGACCACCCCGTAGGCGCCGAGCTTCATGAGCACCCCGGCGTGGAGCATGGAGACGGCGGTGGGCGCCGAGGCGTGGCCGTCCGGCGACCACGTGTGCAGAGGCCAGATGCCGGCAAGAATCCCGAAGCCCACGTAGAAAGCAAGGAAGACCCAGCGCTGGACGCCGGGGTCGAACGTCGCGACTTCCAGGTCCACGAAGGAGAAGGAGGCGGCCCCCGCGGTGACGTAGAGGGCAAAGATCCCCACCAGGATGAAGGCCGAGCCGAAGAGCAGGTACAGCGTCAGCTTCATGGCCGCATATTCTTTGGTGCCGACACCTGTCTCCCGGACCGCCCAGGCGAAGATGCCGCGGGGCCGGATCTCGCCGCTGGAGCCCCAGATTCCGATCAGCAGATACATCGGCAGGACAGCCAGCTCGTAGAAGAGGAAGAAGACGAAGAGGTCGAGAGAGACGAAGACGCCGTAGACGCCGGTGACCAGGACCAGCAGGAGCGCGTAGAACTCCTGGCTGCGCACGGCGATCGTCCACGAGGCGAACACGCCGGCGAAGATGATGATCGACGTGAGCAGGACCATCAGCAGGCTCATCCCGTCGACGCCCAGCTCGTAGGCGACACCTAGCGGAGGCACCAGGGGAAGCTTCTCGTAGAATTGGAAGCCCGCCGCCTCCCGGTCGTACACGACGAAGATCCACAGCGAGAGCGCCGTGGACACGCTGGTGGAAACCGTGGCGATGAGCCGAACGGCCAGCGGCGAGCGCCGGGCCGTGAACATGATGAGCAGCGCGCCCAGGAAGGGCGCCCAGGTGATGAGGGTGAGCATCGGGACGGCGGTCATGGCTCTAGCGCGCCCATTGGGCCCAGACGAGGAGCACGAGAACACCGAAGGCCACGCCGTAGACATAGTCCTGGGCCTGGCCGGTCTGCACGCGCCGCAGGACGTCACCGCCACGCAGCGTCCATGCGCTCAGCACATTGAGCAACCCGTCCACCAGGTACCGGTCGATCCAGCCGATCAGCCGGGAAAAGCCGAGAAGGAAACCGCGATAGAGGGCGCCGTAGAGGGCGTCGATCCCGTAGCGATGACGGGCCAGCCCGTACAACGGACTGAGCGCAGCGGCGACCCGAGCGGGATCGATCAGGGTCCGCTGGTACATCGCCACCGCGAGCAAGAATCCCCCTGCGGCCAGACCGAGTGAGAGCGGAGCGAGCCACGCGGGTCCGTGGTGGTCGCCGGCGCCCACCACGGCGAAGCGCACGCCGAGCCCCACAGTGAGGGCGGCCAGGATCCACAAGGGGACGGCCATGAGCGGAGGGGCGTCATGGGGGTGGACGCCAGCGTGGGGCCGGCCGAAAAAGGCGATGAGCACCACCCGGAACATGTAAAAGGTCGTCAGGAATGCGGTCAGGGCGAGCAGGAGGAAGGGCCCGACCATCCGGCCCTCGAGCACCCCGGCCAGGATCGCCTCCTTGGAGAAGAAGCCGGCCAGGGGCCATACACCGCTGAGGGCCAGCGTGCCGACGATGAAGACGATCCCCGTCTGCGGCAGGGCCCGAAAGAGGCCCCCCATCCGGAAGATGTCGTTGGTGCCCACGGCGTGGATGACGGCGCCGGCGCCGAGGAAGAGCAGCGCCTTGAACACGCCGTGCGTCAACAGGTGCAAGAATCCCGCGTCGGCGGCCCCGGCCCCGGCGGCAGCCATCATGTAGCCGAGTTGGGAAACGGTCGAGTAGGCCAGCACGCGCTTGATGTCACTCTCGACGCACGCCATCGTGGCGGCGAGGAGCGCAGTGAACGCCCCCACCCACCCGATCAGGACCAGCACGTCGGGAGCGAGCGCGAAGAGCGGCATGGCCCGGGCCACCAGGAAGACGCCGGCCGTGACCATGGTGGCCGCGTGGATCAGCGCCGATACCGGGGTCGGGCCTTCCATGGCGTCGGGCAGCCACACATGGAGCGGAAACTGGGCGGACTTGCCGACGGCACCCAGATAGATCAGGAACATGATGGTGCTGAGGCCGTCCACAACCAGCGCGTGCTGCTCGGCCATGCGAAACAGCGCGGCGAACTCGAAGGTGCCGGTCGCGGCCCACAGCATGACGATACCGATGACGAAGCCCACATCCCCCAGCCGGGTGATCCAGAACGCCTTGACCGCCGCGCGCGCGGCCGCCGGCCGGTCGTACCAGTAGCCGATGAGCAGGTAGGAACAGAGTCCCACCAGCTCCCAGAACACGAACATCTGCAAGAAGCTCGGCGCCAGCACCAGGCCCAGCATCGAGAAGGCGAAGAGGGACTGGTAGGTGTAGTAGCGTCCCAGGGCCGGGGCGGGCTCCGTGTCCAGGTAGCCCAGCGAGTAGACCTGAACCAGCAGCGAGACGAGCGTGACCAGCACGAGCATGGCCGCCGACAGCTCGTCCACCATGATTCCCACGGTGGCCATGGGCCCGCCGTCGGCCGGGATCCACGCCCAGGAGGCCCCGGCCCGCCCGCCCTGGACCCAGATGGTCAGCGCCTGGATGGCGGCCACGCCAACGGCGGCGATGGAGAGCCACCCGGCCCATCGACCCGTGCGCCGAAGCGGGGCCACCAGGGCCAGGACGAGAAAGGCCACAAAGGGGAGCAGGAGCACCCGAAGGGCCGCGGCCGTCAGGTCCATGGCTAGCCCCGCAAGAGGTGGAGGTGGTCGGCCTCGATCGTTTTTCGCACGCGGAAGATCGCGATGACAATGGCCAGTCCCAGGCCCACCTCGGCGACGGTGATCGAGATCGTGAAGAGCGTGAAGATCACACCGACCAGGTCGGCGTGGAAGCGGGCAAAGGCTACCAGGTTGATGTTGACGGCGTTCAGCATGAGCTCGATGCCGAGCAGGATACCGATGGCGTTTCTCCGGGTCAGCACGCCGAACAGGCCGATGGCGAAGACCAGGGCCGCGAGCACCAGGTAGGCGTGCAGTCCCACGGTCACTGTTCCGTCCGGGCGAAGTAGATGGCGCCCAGCAGGACGGCCACGAGCAGGACCCCCAGCAGCTCGAAGGGGACCGCGAAGGGCCCGGTCAACGCGCTCGCCAGCTCCGCGATCCACTCGCGGCCGGCCGGCCACGGGCCCGGCCGGGGAGCCCGGAGGAGGAAGCCCAGCACCCCCACGAAGACGGCGGCGGCCACGATGGCGCCGTTCAGCACCCAGCGGTTGGTCTGGGCAAGTCGCTCGCCCACCAGCCGCTCCGTGAGCATGATGGCAAAGACCATGATGGTGACGACGCCACCCGCGTAGAGCAGCAGCTGCACGGCGAAGAGGAACGGCGAGCCCAGCAGGAGAAAGACGACGCCGGTGGCGACGAGCGCCGCGGCAAGAAAGAGGACGGCGTGGAACAGGTTCGGCGTGAGTACGACGGCGAGGCTGGAGGCCACCAGCACGGCAGCAACCAGCCAGAAGGCTATCGCCTCTCCCGTCACTCCTTACCCTCTCCTTTGGGCTCGCCCCGGACGGCCTTGGGGGGAGCCTGCATGTCCCGCAACCGATTCCCGGTGGCCCAGGAAGCCGGAAACTGCAGCCCCAGCGCGTGCAGCCGATCCTTGTCCAGCAGCATCTCTCGACGGTCGGAGGTGGCGAGGTCGAAGGTCTTGAGCATGATGATGGCGTCGGTGGGACACACCTGCACACACAGCTCGCAGAACTCGCAAGCATAGAGCTCGAGGGTGAAGCTCTTGGCGTAGTTGCGCTTCTCGGCCTTGAGCATCTCCACCTTGATGACCTGAGGCGGGCAGATGTACTCGCAGAGTCGACAGCCGATGCAGGCCTCTTCGCCCGTCTCTTTCTCGTAGACGAGCGCCAGGACGCCCCGGAACCGGTCCGGGTAGGGCCGCGGCCGGTCCGGATACATCACGGTGACGGGCTTGCGAAACAGGTTGCGCAGGGTCACGCTCATCGCGCGCCCCACCGCGCGGGTGAGCTGTCCCAGCTCGCCCCAGAACCCGTCCCGTCCGTCAGGCCCCACGGCCCGCACCCACGGCCACCACGAAGGCGGTGGCCAGCAGCAGGAGCACCGTTGCCGGCAGCAGGAGCTTCCAAGAGACGGCCAGGATCTGGTCGACGCGGATTCTCACGAAGCTCCAGCGGACCCAGGTGACGAGCAGGAAGACGAGCACGGCCTTGAGCAGGAACCACACCGGCCCCAGCCACGCCGGGCCCGGGCCCAGCCAGCCGCCCAGGAACAGGAGCGCGCCCAGGAACGACGTGCCTACCATGTGGGCGTACTCGCCGAGCTGGATGAGGGCGAACTTCATCCCGCTGTACTCCACCCGGAACCCGGCCACCAGCTCGGACTCCGCCTCCAGGATGTCGAAGGGCACCCGGTTCTCGGCGGCCAGCGTGGCGATGACGTAGGCGAGGAAGGCCAGCTGACCGATGACGGGGTAGAAGACATACCAGCCGAAGAGTCCCTGCTGGGCCAGGACGATGGCCGACATCTGCATGGATCCCGCCAGCACCACCGGGATCAAGGCGGCGAAGATGAAGGGCAGATCGTAGGAGATGATCTGGTTGACCGCCCGCATGGCACTGAGCAGCGCGTACTTGTTGTTGGAGCCCCAGCCCCCCATGAACAGCCCCACGATCTCCAGCCCCGACACCGCCAGGAAGAACAGAACGCCGATGTTGAGATCGGCCAGCCCCAGGCCCGGCGCGAAGGGAATCGTGGCGAAGATCAGCAGACAGGGCAGGAGGAAGACCAGGGGGGCCAGGTTGTACACCCAGCGGTCCGACGCCGTCGGCACCACGTCTTCCTTGAGCATCAGCTTGAGAGCATCGGCGATCGGCTGCAGCCAGCCGTGGGGCCAGCCGACGTAATAGGGACCGATGCGCGACTGCATGCGGGCGGCGAACTTCCGCTCGAGCAGCGTGACGTAGGTGACCACGAGGACGATGGCGTTGAGGAGAATGAAGGCGGCGATCACGTCTCGGGTCAGCGGCGAGAGCGTCATCGATCGACCTCGCCGAAGACGGGATCCACCGAGCCCATGATCGCCACCACGTCGGCCACCTTGTGGCCCGGGATGATGTGGGGCAGCACGGCCAGGTTCGAGAAGGAGGCCCCCCGCCACTTCATCCGGTACGGCTTGGGGCCCCCATCGCTGATCAGGTAACACCCCACTTCGCCCCGGGCGCCCTCGACACGGGCATACCCCTCGCCCTTGGGGACCCGCACCTGCCCGACCGACTTGACGCCGGGACGCGACGAGATGGGACCCGCCGGCAGGCCGTCCAGCACCTGGCGCACGATCTTGATCGACTCCCGGAACTCTTGCATCCGCACCCGGTAGCGGGCGTAACAGTCGCCGGCCGACTCCACGGGGATCCCAAAGTCGAAGTCCGGGTAGGCCGAGTACGGCTCGGTCCGGCGCACGTCGTAGCCCACGCCGGAGCCGCGTACCAGCGGGCCGGAGACGCCCATGCCCAGGGCCAGCTCGCGGGAGATCGTTCCCACGCCCTGGGTGCGCACGAGGAAGAAGGCGTTGTCCTCCAGCATGGCCTCGTACTCGTCGACGCGCTGCCCGACCTGCTCGATGGTGCGTCGGCATTGCTCGGGCCACCCCGCCGGCACGTCGTAGCGCACGCCGCCCACCTGATGAAAGCCGTAGAGCAACCGGGCCCCGGTGAGCGACTCGAAGAGATCCAGGATGGTCTCGCGCTCACGCATCGTGTAGAGGAACACGGTGGCTCCGCCCCCGAGGGCGCCGCCCATGTCCAGACACCAGGTGCCGAGCCAGAGACAGTGCGAGGCGACGCGCTGCAACTCGGCAACGAGTACCCGGAGGTACTCGGCCCGCCGGGGGACTTCGATCTTGCCCACCTTTTCCACCGCCGTCACGTAGGCCAGCTCCGACGTCATGGCCGCGACGTAGTCCGTCTTGGAGGCGATGGAGGGGTACTGCACATAGGTCAGCGCCTCGCCCAGCTTCTCGTGGCAGCGGTGGAGATACCCGATGACGGCGTCCACGGCCACCACCTCCTCGCCTTCGAGGGTCAGGATGGCCCGGAAGACGCCGTGGGCAGACGGGTGCTGGGGCCCCATGTTCATCATGAGGCGCTCGTTGCCCCCGTAGCCGATCTCGACCGTCGAACGGGCCGTGGGCACCCGGACGTCGCTCACTTCATCGGCGAATGGGGCGCCGGAGTCAGGATGATGGATTTCATGTCGAGCAGCAGCGGGTAGCCCTTGGCCAGGAAGGCCTGCCATTGCGGATCCTGCGAGGTCTTGGCCCGTACGGCGGCCCGCTCGTTGAGGTCCTGGTACGCCCACAGGTGGACGACCTCGTTCAGCAGGCCCATCTCGGTGATCCAGAGTCCCACGTTCGGGGAGTACTTCTCGCGGACCGGCAAAGCCGCCTTCAAGTGCGAGATCCACTCCGGGGCCTTGCCGGGTTGGGTCCGGTACCACCGCAGTTCGTAGAGGTGGGCGTTCCCGGTGGGGGGCTTGAGCGGGAGCTGGGCCGCCAGGATTCGGTTCTCCTGGGCGACCAGCATCGGCCGGCTCTGGGCGACGTACCCCTTGGTCCATTCCTCGTTCTTCTGCAGCTCGGCCCGCAGGCGCTCCCGTTCGTTGAGGTCGGGATAGCTCCACAGGTGAACAACCTGGTTGAGCGTGCCGAACTCGGTGGTCCAATAGCCTTCGAGCTTGCCGTATTTGTCGCCCCGCGCCTTGCGCCCGACCTCACCGGCCAGCCTGACGTACTCCGCTTGCTTGCCCGGCATCAGCGTGTAGGTCCTGAGCTCGTGGATCATGGGCGGGCTCCTCTCGTCAACGGTAGGGGTGATGGGCGGTGTCGAGCGCGTAGTCCTTGCGGAGGGGATGGCCGTCCCAGTCCTCGGGCAGGAGGATGCGTCGCAGGTCGGGATGGTCGTCGAACACGACGCCGAACATGTCGTAGCACTCCCGCTCCATCCAGTCGGCGCCGGGGAAGAGGCCGGTCAGGGTCGGACAATTCGTCGCCCCGGCGCCGAGTCGGGCCCGCATCATGACGGCCATTCCGGCGTCGAGATTCTCCAGCCGGCAGACGACCTCGAACCCCTCTGCCTTCCAATCCACCGCGCTGAGCCAGTTGAAATACCGGCAGCCCAACTCGTGCTGGGCGAACCGCCCGAACTCCGTCCACCGCGCGACGGGCAGGGTCACCGAGAGGACGCTGCCGTCCACCGCAGGGTCGACGCCAAACGTCTCCCGGATTCCGGCCGCGGCCTGGGAAGCGGTCACCCGCGGATCAGCTTTCTCGCGTGGAGAGCGCGGACCTTCGGCCCGTCTGCTGGAACTCGGCAACCTGCTCCTGCAGCCTGAGCAGACCGTACATCAAGGAGTCCGGGGTCGGCGGACAGCCGGGCACGTACACGTCGACGGGAACCACCCGGTCCACGCCCTTCACCACGTGGTAGCCGTGTCGGAAGGGCCCGCCGGAGTTTGCGCACGAGCCCATCGACACGACCCACTTGGGATCCGGCATCTGGTCGTAGATCCGCTTGAGCATGGGCGCCATCTTGATGGTCACCGTGCCGGAGACGATCATCAGGTCGGAGTGACGGGGCGAGGCCCACGGCACCATGCCGAAACGCTCGACGTCGAAGCGCGAGGCGAAGGTAGCCATCATCTCGATGGCACAGCAGGCCAGCCCGAACGTCACCGGCCAGATCGACGAGCTGCGCGCCCAGTTGAAGATCTTCTCGGTGGAGGTGACGATGATCCAGCCGCCCGGCATGTGATGGATGGCGTCGGCGATCGCCGCCAGTGCGCTCGACGTCTTGTCGCCATCGCCTCGCTCCTGGTGGTGCTTCTCCCACTCCTGCAGGTCCTTGACGTCGCTCCACCCCGGCGGCGGCACCTGGGGCACCGGCGGCTTCACTTCCACTCCAAGACCCCTTCGCGCTGAGCGTAGAGCCAGCCCAGCCCGATGATTCCGACGAACCCGGCCATGACCCAGAATGCCGCCAGCCCGCCCGACTTGAGGATGAGCGCCCACGGGAAGAGGAAGATGGCCAGCGTGTCGAAGAGGATGAAGACGAGCGCGACCAGGTAAAAGCCCGCCGGGAATCGCACCCAGGCCGGGCCGATCGGCTCGGCTCCGCACTCGTAGTTCATGAGCTTCACGGGATCCGGGCGCGCCGGCCGCAGCAGACGCGCGACCGCGAGCGACACGGCGGCGAACGCCACGATGAAGGCTGCGAAGATGACGACAGACGAGTACGCCGACACGCCCGCCTCCTCCGTTGAGATTGAGCCCGGGTTGCGAGTATATCACGTCCGGTCAGACCAGCCTTCCACCGCGCGAATAGCGACGAGCCGGCAGGCATTCGGGTACGATGAGGACGTGAGCCCGGGCGGGCACCTCCTCACCACTGCGGCGGCCTGCGCAACTTCGGCGGCGCTGACCGGCTCGCTTTCCCTCACCGCCGGCATCGCCCTGGGCGGCTTCCTGATCGACGTCGATCACGCCCTGGACTACGTCCTCGTCGAGCGCCAGCGCGATCTCCGTCCGGCCGCGTTCCTGCGTTACTACATGGAACACCGCCCGCGCCGGGCCGTCCTGATCCTGCACTCGTACGAGCTGTTCGCCCTCCTTATCGCGCTGGCGTGGTGGCTCGACGCGCTGCCCCTGTGGGGCTATCTCCTGGGTGGCTTCATGCACCTGGGCCTCGACATCGGCTTCAACGGCGAGTCGACGCCGCGCTCGATCGGCGCCTTCTACAGCTTCGCTTATCGCCTCGCCCACCGCTTCGACGCGCGCGCCTTGCTCGGTGACGGGATCCCCGCGGTCCCCCGGACGTTCTGGGCGGCCTTCTTCACGGAGTTCTCGACGACGGGCCGTTCCGGGCGCGCCCGCGAGCCACTACCCCCTCCAACTTAACGGCGGGCGACGACCCCCGTGCTAGACTCGCCTGGCATGCGGGTGTTGATCGTGGAGGACGAGCCCGATGTCGGCGCCGTGTTCCACGATTTCCTTCTCGAGCTGGGGCACGAGCCGGTTCTCGTCAGGACCGCTGAAGCCGCTCTCAGCCGGCTGGAGACCGATCGCCCGGACGCCATCCTGCTCGACATCACCCTGCCCGGCCTGTCGGGGCTCGAGTTCCTGCAACTACGTCCGGTTCGCACCTCCGGCCTGCCCATCGTGGTTGTCTCCGGTGTCGCCACCGAGAGCCAGGCCCGGCAATGCCTGCGCCTGGGCGCCATGGATTTCATCGGCAAGCCTGTTGCGCTCGACCGGCTGGGCGAGGTGCTCGCCTGCCTGGAGCCTCACGCGCTCCAGCGCCAGCTCGTCGTGGCCGAGCGCGCGCGGGACCGGCGGGGAAACGCCCGCGTGCGGATGACCTTTCCCGTTCGCATCATCGGCTACGACGGCACCCAATCAGAGGGATGGGCCTTCGACCTGAGCCCGACCGGGATCCGCATCCGGAGCGGAGCGGCGCCGCCCACGGGGATCGCGGTCAGGCTCGTCTTCGCGCCGCCCGATGGCCGAGGATCGATGTCCGTGGTGGCGCTCCTCGTCCGCAGCAACGAGGAGGGGCATGCCTTCCGCTTCGCCAACCTCACCGCCCCGGAACTCGAACGTCTGACCGCGTTCGCGCGGTACGCGTCGTTTTAGGTCCGGCTAGGCAGCCGACAGCGCCGCCAGGGCCGCCTCACGGTCCTTTTGCTCCAGCCGGGCCAGGACCTCGGCGGCCAGCCCGACGGCTCGCTGCTCTCCCTCGGGATCCGTGAGCACCAGCCGACGGAAGGCGCCAGCGAGCCCGGTGGCGACGGGGAAGCCGTCGCCACCGGCTTCGCTGGCGGCGGCGGTCATGACGCTCTCCAGCAGGCGATCGAGGTGCGCCATCATCCGGCGGCGCACCTCACCGTAGCCTTTTACGAGCTGAGCGGCGGCGGCCACTTCACGGGCCAGCGCCGGGTCCCGGTCCTGGGCGCTCCGGATCGCCGCCAGCCAGCGCTCCATCCGCTCGTGCTCCCGTCGCGCCCGGTACGAGTGGGGCCGGAGCCAGCGGCAACGGGCGAGCAGCCAGAGTCGCAGGAAACCCAGCACCGTCGTCGTCCGCACGTGCTGGCCGAGCGCGGGCCGGCCGTGAGGCCAGCGCCGCTCGGCCCAGCGGGCGATGGGGGCGACGAGGCGGTCAGGCAGGATGCCGTAGATCTCGTCGAGGTCGGGCCTGAGATAGTCGGTGACGATCACCTCGGCCTCTCGAGCCCCCACCTCCTCACGGATGCGGGCGAACCGGCCAGCCCGTGTCTTGAGATCGGCGACGCGGATGGCGTCCTCGTAGGTCATCCACACTGCCAGGTGCTTGGCCACCAGCCGGGCGACCTCGGGATCCCCACCCGGAGTGGCGAAGGGGGCGAGACGCTCGAGGTACCGCGCGGCATAGCGTTCGTCCTGGTAATCGACGAGCCGGGCCAGCGCCTCGCCGACCAGGGGCCGCAAGCCGCAGGGGACTCCGGCGAGCGCGTCGGCAAGGACCGGGGCCGGGGCCGGACGGAGCGCCCGCCGGGCGGCCACCCGCGGTAGCGCGGCGCCCACCCGGCTCGAGGCGTGTCCCGCCTGGAAGCCACGCAGGTTGGCGTCCACACCGACCCCCCTGCCCGCGATGGCTGCCCGGTACGCCTCAGCACGGATCGGCAGCGCGCCGGTGGCCGCCAGCGCTCCCAGAAGGACCGCGTTCACTTCGCTGTCGTGCTGCCGGGCCAACGCCAGCGCGTCGAACGCGATCAGGGTCCGCGCAAAGGCGCGGGCGGCGCCCTCCAGCTGCCCGCCCGGGTAGATGGCGCCGCTGGTGGCCACCTTTTCATGGATCGAGTAGAGCCGGTGCGTGCTGGCGATGATGGTGGTCCGAGTGGAGGACGGCACACCGTTCTCGATGGCGCGCCCTACCTCCAGGAACTCGGGCGCCAGCAGCACGTCGAGCGCGCCGGGTACCGGATAGAGGGAGAAGGCTGGCGCCCCCTCGCCGGGGCCGGAGAAGACCTCTACGTAGTACGTCGTCGAGCCCGTGCGCTGGGCCACACCGGGGATCGAGGTCGAGTGGGCCGTGAGACCGTCGTGGAGCGCCGCTTCCACGATCCACTCGGCCAGCACGCCCCCGCCCTGGCCTCCCACCGCCGGGATGAGCAGGGAGAACAGTCGGGGTTCGGCATTTGCGCTGGAGGGGGCCGGGACCCCCTCCAGACCTCCCCATTCGCGCGGGGTGTCACACGGTTGCGCCGACAAAGCCGGCGATCGAACGGGCTCGCTCACGCGGAGGCCAGGCGTGCGATGACGGCTGTCCGCACGCGTCCCAGCCAGCGACGCCAGCGGGCGGGATTGTGAACCAGCCGTACCTCGTAGAAAGACGGGCAGAGGACGGCGGCGTGGGCCACCTCGCCACACACCCCACAGCCGACGCAGGTCTGATCGACGTGGGCGATCGGATCGTCGCGCAGTGGATCAGGGCTCTCCCGCAGGGTCAGCGACGGGCACCCGTTGACCCGCATGCACGAGTGGTCGCCCGTGCACACGTCGGGATCGACGCCGAAGCGCGGCTGGACCGCGGACTGCCCCGAGGCCACCCGGCGGCGCAGGAGCGGCCGCTCCCGACGCTGGCGCTCGAGCTGACACTCGCCGCGGGCGATGATCACTTTGAGACCCTCGTAGCGTGTGGTCAACGCCTCGCGGAGCGTCCCCAGCATCTGGCCGATCCGATAGCTGTCGACCGTCCGGATCCACTTGACGCCCACGCCGCGCAGGGCCTCGGGGATCGTCATTCCCGTCGACTCGCCGCGCGCGTTCCGGCCGGTGGAGGGGTTGTGGTGCTGGCCCGTCGCCGAGGTGTAGAAGTTGTCGAGGATCACCAGCACCGAGTCCTGCTTGTTGAAAACGGCGTTGGCCACGCCGTTGTTGAGCCCATTGTGCCAGAAGCCGCCGTCGCCCATGACCGACATGACCCGCCTCGCGAACAGGGGCGCGACCGCGCTTGCCGAGGCCAGCCCCATTCCGTAGCCGAGGACCGAGTTGCCCACGTTAAACGGCGCCTGCGTCGAAAACGTGTGGCAACCGATGTCGGCGGCCACGTGCGTGTCGCCGATCGCCGGTTCACGGGTACGCAGAATCTTCATCGCGCTGAACACCGGCCGCTCCGGACATCCGGTACAGAAGGTGGGCGGCCGCTTGACCACCGGGGTCGGCAGGACAGCCCGGATCCCGGCCTGGTGACCCATGAGCGCCTCATAGCGCTCCTCCACCAGCGAAGCGGGCACCCCCGGGCTGGCGGCGGTGGCCAGGAACTTCCGGAGGCCGCCGATGACGAGCTGGGGCACGTACTCGCCGTGTGGCGAGAGCAGGTCCTTGCCGTGGATCGCCACCTCCAGGCGCGCATCGTGGGCCAGCGCCTTCAGCTCCTGCTCGAGGTAGTTGGGCATCCCCTCCTCGACGACGAGGACCTGCCGCTTGCCCCTGAGGAACCCGATCAGCTCCTCGGGCACGGTGGGATGCAGCACGTTGAGGACGAGGAGCGGGATTGCGGTTCGGCCGTAGACGTCGGCCAGCCCCAGCGCGTGCAGGCCACGGAGCGTGGTGTTCCAGAGCCCGCCCTGCATCACGATCCCGAGGTCCGAGGCCTCGCCCGGATGATGCTCATTCAGGCGCCGCTCCACGACGTACCGGCGGGCCGCGGGCAACCGGTGCTCGAACTTCTGGGCCTCCATGGCGTAGGTGAAGGGCGGCAGGTTGATCCGGTCCAGGCTGAAGGCCGGGGCGCCCAGCGGCGCGCGCAGGCTGACCCGAGGCGGCACGTTGTCCTTGCACACCAGCGTGCCCCGCATGTGGCAGGCGCGGATGCGGATACTGAAGAAGACCGGCTCGTGGCAGGCCTCGCTGAGACCGAACGCCTCCTCGACGAAGCGCGCGAAGGTGGGCAGGCTGTTCCGGGGATCGATGAGAGGGATACTCGACTTCAGCGCCGCCGAGTGCGTCCGCTCTTGCAGGATGCTGGCACCCTCGCCGTAGTCTTCGCCGATGACGATGAGGGCGCCCCCGATCACTCCCGCCGAGGCGACGTGCGAGAGCGCATCGGAGGCCACGTTGGTTCCGACCACCGACTTCCACGTCACCGCGCCCCGCGCCGGGTAGTTGATGGAAGCACCCAGCAGCGCGGCGGCGGCAGCCTCGCTTCCCGACTGCTCGAAATAGATGCCGAGGGGCTCGAGCAGTGCTTGGTTGGCGTCGGCCAGCACGTCGAGCAGATGGGAGATCGGGGCCCCGGGATAACCGCCCACGTAGCTGACGCCGGACTGCAGCAGCGCCTTGGTGATGGCCAGGATGCCTTCACCGCGCAGGACCTGCCCGGCGCCGTACCCGAGCTGCTTGACATCCTCCGCGAAGCTTCGCTCGCCCATTGGCGTCCTCGCGCTCCTGGGTTGCGCCAGATTCTATCAGAGAGTCCTCTCGCCCCGTCTCTTGCGGGGGTGTCGGGAAGCCTGATATCAGGGAAGACCGCTGGCCGACGGCCTACCTGGTGTTAGAGATACGCGAACCGGGAATCACTCGCCGTGCTGCGCTGGATGTATCCTTCGTTCGATGTCCCGTGCCTGCGTCGCAAGCGCGACACTGCCGCGCCATTCCTCAGTCCGCGCGAAGGACCACTTCGCCGCCGGCCGGGACGACCGATGATAGTATGAACACGCCTTTCGGAGACGCTGTGTGCGCCAAGGTGCCGGTGTGTCGGAACAGGCAGACGATGCGGCCTCAAAAGCCGCTGCCCGCAAGGGCGTAGGGGTTCGAGTCCCCTCACCGGCACCATTCTTGACAATCTTCCGCCGCGCCCTGTAACGTGACCCCTCGCGTGGGGCTGTAGCTCAGTTGGGAGAGCACAAGGCTGGCAGTCTTGGGGTCAGGGGTTCGAATCCCCTCAGCTCCACCATCTCTGGACGGGGCAGGCGCCGCGGCAACACACCGCCTGCCCCGTCGGCATTTCAGCTGCCTCAGCAACCCGAAGCGCCGGCGGTCGATTCCCTCGCCGCGGTCGTTCCACTATACTTCCCGCCATCGACCCACGAACGCGTGCCCTGCGAGGAGGCTCCCATGCCGACGTCTCGCGTCAGCCGCCGCACCCTGCTCCGAACCGCCGTGGCCACCGCGTCCCTGATCGCCGTCCCGCGGCCGCTGCGGGCCCAGCCCAAGGCCGTCAAAGTCGGCGCGATCCATCCGGTCACCGGCCCGCTCGCGGAGGTCGGCCAGCTCCAGCGCACCAGTGCCCAGCTTGCCGTCGACGCCATCAACGCGGCCGGCGGTATCAAGTCGATGGGGGGCGCCAGACTGGAATTGCTGACCGGAGACTCGGAGAGCAAGGCCGAAGTGGCGCGGACCGTCACCGAGCGTCTGGTCAATGAAGGGGCCGCGGTGATCATGGGGGGGTTCCACTCTGGCCACATCATGGCCATGGTCCCGGTGGCCCAACAGCGCCGCGTGCCCTTCATCATCGACATCGGCGCGGCTGATGTGATCACCCGAAACGTCGCGCAATCGGTGAAGGAGGGAAAGCAGAAGACCCAGTACGTCTACCGCATCTTCCCTTCAACCAGCACGTTCGGCGCCCGGGCCGTGCAGCATATGACCGGTGTCTTCAAGGAGACGAAAGTCTCGCCCAAGCGCGTCGTCGTCATGTACACCAACGACGCCTTCGGCAAGCCACAGTCCGAGTCCTTCGTGAACGCCGTCAAGGCCGCCTCCCCCGGCTTCGACATCGTCGAGGTGATCCCCTACCCCGAGGACGCCAGAGACCTCTCCACCGAGGTCTCTCGCGTCAAAGCCCTCAAGCCCGACATCCTGTCACCGATCACGCGACCGGCCACGGCCATCCTGTTGTTCCAGGAGCTGACCCGACAGCGCGTGGACCTGATGGGGGTCATGAGCCCCGGCGCGCCGGGCATGACCCAGCCGAGGCAGCTCGAGATCCTCAAGGAGAATCTCGAGTTCGTGATGGCCAGCGTGCCGTGGCCGAACGTCAAGAGCCCGCGCACCCAGCGGGTGGGCGAGGAATACACGAAGCGAACGGGCGGCAAGAGCATGGACGAGACCTCCTTCAGCTACGATGCCATTCAGGTGATCGCCGACGTCCTAGAGCGAGCCCGGTCCACGGACCCCGACGCCCTCGTCGAGGCTATCCGGAAGACCAACTTCGACGACCCCATCATGGTCTCAGCCGGCCCCATTCGATTCAACGAGATCGGCGAAAACGTCAGCGCCACTACGGCGATGGTGCAGATTCTCAAGAACAAGCCGCTCGTGGTCTGGCCCAAGGAAGCGGCGCAGGCCCCGCTGGTCTTCCCGCGGCCCAAGGTCTAGAGATCCCCGGGGCGGGCGACTCGCCCCACGGCCCACGTGGATCCGACGCTCATCGGCCAGGCGCTGCTCAACGGAATCCTGTTCGGCGGCGTCTACAGCCTCATGGCCGTGGGGCTCTCGCTCATTTTCGGCGTCATGCGCGTGGTGAACTTCGCCCACGGTGACATGATGGTCTGGGGGATGTACCTGGCCCTGGTGCTGGCCGAGCGGGCCCACCTCGATCCCTACCTCGGATTCGTCCTGTGCGCCGGCCTGCTCTTCCTGCTCGGCGCCGTCGTGCAGCGGGTGCTGGTCGACCGCGTCCTCGACTCCGCGCACGAGATGCAGATCCTCCTCATGCTCGGGGTCGCGCTCGTGCTCGAGAACACCGCGCTCGTCATCTTCGGTCCCGATCCCCAGCGCGTGGCCTCACCGCTGACCACCGCCACCATCTGGCTCGGCCCGCTGTTCGTCGACGTGGCGCGGCTCACGACCTTTGTCGTGGCCATCGTCTTGACCATCGCCCTCTATCTCTTCCTGGCCCGGACCCGGCCCGGCAAGATGATCCGCGCCGCCGCCGATAACAACTACGGCGCCCTCGTCATCGGTGTGAACGTGCCCCGAGTCTACATGGTGGCCTTCGGCATCGGCGCCGCCTGCGTGGGGGCGGCCGGGGCCCTCGTCTCCGCCTTCCTGCCGTTCCAGCCGGCCTCCGGCCTCTCCGCCTCGGTGACCTCGTTCAATATCGTCATCATCGGCGGCATGGGCAGCCTGTTGGGGGCCTTCTGCGGCGGGTTGGCCGTGTCGATCGCCGAATCCCTGGGGGCGGTCTTCCTCTCGCCCTCGCTCAAGGAGCTCGTGAGCTTTTCGCTGCTGATCCTCATCCTGCTCTTCCGGCCGGCCGGCCTGTTCGGTCGGCGAACCCTGTGAGCGCGCCTTGAGGTGGGCCGGGCTTGTCCTCGTGGCCCTCCTGCTCGCGCTGCCGGCCATCCTCAGCCCCTACGCGATGACGATCTTCATCGTCATCTTCTTCTACGCCTACCTGGGTCAGGCCTGGAACATCGTGGGGGGCTATGCCGGCCAGCTCTCGATCGGGCATGCCGCCTTCGTCGGCGTCGGCGGCTACACCGCGGCCATCCTGGCCCGTGACACCGGGCTCACCCCGTGGCTCGGCATGTTCATGGGCGGGGCCTTCGCGGCGGCCCTCGGCGCCGTGATCGGCTATCTCGGCTTCCGCTTCGGCCTGCGGGGATTTTATTTCGCGCTCCTCACCGTCGCCTTCGCCGAGATCGCCAGGATCGTGACGGCGAATCTGGACGCCACCGGCGGCGCCCTGGGCCTGTACATCACGTTTACCGGCGATCCCCGGCAGTTCCAGTTCTCGAGCAACCTGCCGCATTACTACATCGCGCTGGCGCTCATGCTGGTGGCCACCGGCGTCGCGGGCGGGATCGAGCGCCGGCGGCTCGGGGCCTACCTGGCGGCCATCAGGGATGACGAGGCGGCCAGCGAGGCCCTCGGGGTCAACAGCTTCAGGTACAAGATGATCGCCATCGTGATCTCGGCCTTCCTGACGGGCATGGGGGGAACCTTCTACGCCTTCTATTTCCTCTCGCTCCAGCCGAACACCGTGTTCGGCGTCCCGTTTTCGGTCGAGATCGCCCTGCGGGCGATCGTCGGCGGCTCGGGCACGCTGCTCGGCCCCATTCTCGGCTCGTTCCTGCTCACGCCGCTCGCCGAATTCTCGCGCGCCTACTTCGCTACCGGCGGCTGGACCGGTGTGCATCTCATCGCCTACGGCCTGCTGCTCATTGTGGTGGTCCTCTTCCTGCCCCAGGGGGTCTATCCGTACCTCCGTCGGTTGGTGGGTGAAGGGCAACGGAGCTGAGGATGGCCGCGCTCCTGGAGGTTCAGCGGCTCTCCAAGCGCTTCGGGGGACTGCAGGCCCTGAAGGAACTCAGTCTCACGGTCGCCGAGAGTGAAATCGTCGCACTCATCGGTCCTAACGGAGCCGGGAAGACCACCGCATTCGCCCTCATCTCGGGCTTCCTCCACCCCGATGCCGGCCAGATCCGGTTTCGCGGCCAGTCGACCGTGGGCCGCACCCCACATCAGCTCTGCGCGCTGGGCATCGCCCGGACGTTTCAGATCGTCCGCCCGTTCCCCCGTCTCACCGTCGTGCGGAACGTCGTGGTCGGCGCCCTGCTGCGGCAACCCCACGTTCCCACGGCGACGGCCCGGGCCGAGGCCGTGCTGGAGGAGGTCGGGCTGGCCGCGAAGCGCAACCAGCCGGCCAGCGGACTCACCCTGGCGGAGCGCAAGCGCCTGGAGTTAGCGCGGGCCCTGGCCACGGAACCGGCGCTGCTGCTCCTCGACGAGGTGATGGCCGGGCTCAATCCGATCGAGACCGAGCGACTGATCGAGTTGATCCGTGCCATCAATCGCCGCGGGGTTACGATATTGCTCATCGAGCACGTGATGCGGGCGGTGATGACAATCTCCCAGCGCGTGGTGGTGCTCAGCGGCGGTCAGCTGATCGCCGAGGGCCCCCCGGCGCGGGTGTCGAGCGATCCCCGGGTGATCGAGGCCTATCTCGGAGACGAGCATGTCGGCGCTGCTCAGGGTTGATCACATCGACGTGAGCTACGGCGACCTGGCCGCCGTGAGGGGGGCGAGCCTCGAGATCCAGCCGGGTGAGGTCGTAGCCCTCATCGGATCCAACGGAGCTGGCAAAACGACGACCCTGCGAGCGATCTGCGGGTTGTTGCCGCTTCGCGGAGGGCGGGTCGAGTTCGAAGGCGAGCGGATCGACGGTCTGCCCCCATCGCGGGTGGTGACTCGGGGCATCGCCCACGTGCCCGAAGGCCGCCAGCTCTTTCCCTCGCTGACCGTGCGGGAGAACCTCGAACTGGGAGCCAGCTGCCTCCCCCGGGCGACGAAGAAAGCCGAGGCCCTGGAATGGGTGTTCCTGCTCTTCGCCCACTTGCGGGAACGCCAGCGTCAGCTCGCGGGAACCCTGTCGGGCGGGGAGCAACAGATGGTGGCCATCGGCCGCGGGCTCATGGCCCGGCCAAAACTCTTGCTGCTCGACGAACCGTCCCTCGGGCTGGCCCCGGTCGTGGTCCGCGACATCTTCGCCAACCTCGCGGCAATCAATCGGAGCGGGACGACGATCCTCCTCGTCGAGCAGAACGTCCTCCGGGCGCTGCAACTCTCTCATCGCGGTTACGTCATGGAGAACGGCCGCATCGCGTTGCACGACACACGCGAAGGCCTTCGGCAGAACCCGCACGTCAAGCAAGCCTATTTGGGGTTGTGATCGTGACTTCCCACCCCGCCTCCGCCCTCCGCTTCGCGCCCGTGGGGGTCGAGGTCGAGCACCGGCCGGACGGCACCCTGCTCCTGCGCTCACCGCAGGCGCTCTCTCCCTACGGTCGTGCCCTCGGCGAGTGGCTGACCCAGTGGGCGGCGCGCCGCCCCGGCCACGTGTTCCTGGCCGAGCGGGCAGGCGCGTCCTGGCGCACGGTCACCTACCAGGAGACGCTGGATGCCGCCCGGCGTATCGGACAGTCCCTGCTCGACCTCGGCCTGACCGCGGAGCGCCCGGTGATGATCCTCTCCGACAACAGCGTGGACCACGCGCTCCTGGCGCTGGGGGCGATGCACGTCGGCGTGCCGGTGGCGCCGATCTCGCCCGCCTATTCATTGATGTCCCGAGCCTTCGGCAAGCTCAGGCACATCAACGCGTTGATCCGTCCCGGTCTGGTGTGGGCATCCGATCCGGCAAAATTCGCCGCGGCGCTCGACGCGATCAACGCCACCGTCACCCCGATGGCGACGCTCCTGGGGACCACGCCCACCTCGAGGGTGGACGAGGCCTTTGCCGGGATCGATCCAGACACCATCGCGAAAATTCTCTTCACCTCGGGGTCGACTGGCACCCCCAAGGGCGTCGTCAACACGCACCGGATGCTCTGTGCCAATCAGCAGATGCTCGCGCAAGGCTGGCCGTTTCTCGAGGAGCGGCCTCCCGTGATCGTCGACTGGCTGCCCTGGAACCACACCTTCGGCGGCAACCACAATTTCAACATGGTGCTCCGCAACGGCGGCACCCTGTACGTAGACGGCGGCAAGCCGGCCCCCGGGCTCGTGGAAACCACCGTACGGAATCTCCGCGAGGTCGCGCCGACGATGTACTTCAACGTGCCACGCGGGTTCGACTTGTTGGTGCCGTTTCTCGAGTCGGATCCCGACCTGCGGCGCACCTTCTTTAGTCGGCTCGACCTGGTCTTCTACGCCGGCGCCGCTCTGCCCCAGCCGCTCTGGGACCGCCTGCGCCGAGTTGCGGAAGCGGAGAACGCCGGCGGGCTCGCGATGCTCTCGGCCTGGGGCTCCACGGAAACCGCGCCCCTCGCGACGCACGTCCACTTCGCGATCGATCGGGCCGGCGTAATCGGCCTACCCGTCCCCGGCTGCGAGCTGAAGCTCCTGCCCTCGGGCGGCAAACTCGAGGCGCGCGTCCGTGGCCCCCACGTGACCCCCGGTTATTACCGGAACGCCGCGGAGACGCGCACGGCGTTCGATGAGGAGGGGTTTTACCGGATCGGCGATGCGTTGACATTCGCCAATCCCACCGATCCTGCCAAGGGCCTGGTGTTCGACGGGCGGGTAGCGGAGGACTTCAAGCTGGCCACCGGAACCTGGGTGCACACCGGCGCCGTACGAATTGCGCTGATCGCCGCCGGCAGCCCGCTCATCCAGGACGCGGTGATCACCGGGCACGACCGCGACGTGGTTGGCGCGCTCGTCTTTCTGAATCCTGCGGCGACCAGCGGTCTCAGCCCCGCCGTCATCCGGACGCAGATCGCCTCAGCATTGACGAAGCTCGCCACCGAGTCCAAAGGGAGCTCCACCTATCCAGCCCGGGCGCTGGTCATGACCGAGCCGCCCTCGATCGATGCCGACGAGATCACCGACAAGGGCTACATCAACCAGCGCATGGTCCGCGAACGCCGCGCCGCGCTGGTCGAGGCGTTGTACGCAGTCCCGCCGCCGGCCGAACTGATTACGGCGCAATGCGTCAGCCGCCCGCGGCTTGACGGCCCGGGTAACTGACCCTATCCTGCCGTTCTCATCATCGCGTGGCCGGGAAGGAGTGTTGCCGTGAAGGTCGTCTGCGCGTGGTGCCGGTCCGAGGGGCGGGAGGGGTTGATCGGGGAGCGACCTCCCCTCGATGATCCGCGCGAGACCTCCGGCGTGTGCTGGATGCACAAGCTGGAAACTTTACAGCGGACGCGCACGAGTATCACGGACCGGGAGACCCCCATCCGGGACGGCCAGGTGCGCTTTCTCGTCATCGTGGCGCGCCACGCTGTCGATCTCTTCGCCCGCGTCAGTGATCAATTTCTTGACGATCCCCGGGTTCAGGTGCTCATGGATCGTCGCCGCGGCGAGCGCCGGCGTGTGACCATGTCGCACCACCCCGAGCACCGGAGCCAGGAGCGCCGACGGGCCCCCGACTACTGGGAGGACATCCGGCGCCACCCGGTCGTCATCGTTCCGACCTGGAAGGCTCGGGAGAGCCGGCCGCCGGTCGGGACACCGCACCCGAGTCCTGCCTACGAGGTCAAGACCATGGAGAGCACGGACACCATCACGCAAGCCTGGCACCAGATCGAGACCTGGGTCCGCGACAGCCAGCACATGGTGAGCCACGTCATTCCTGCGCTCATGCAGGAGTGCGACGAGCTGCGCAAGCGGGCCGACTCGGCTGAGGCCCATGTCGTCCGCCTCAAGCGCGAGGTCGAAGACCTGCAAGGCGAACTCACCAAGCTGGGCGGTGAGGTGGGCCGCCTCACCGACGAGCGCGCGGTCACGAGCGGAGTGGTCGAGCGCGGGATGAGCGAGATTGCCCGCATGGCCGGCGAAGTGCTCACCGCGCTCAAGGAGCGCTGAGGGAGACGACGGGCGCCGACGGCGACGCCCGTCGCCGTCGGTTTAACGGGCCGGGCGCGCTACCGCGATCTTGATCTCGTTGCGGACAGCCCGCACGCCGCTCGTTCCCCGCGCCAGCTCGCTGGCTCGGGCGGCGGCCCGGGCATCGGCGACAGCCCCCATCAGGGTCACCACGGCATTGTCCGAGCGCACGGTGATGTCGGCATCCCTGAGCATCGTCTCCCTGTCCAGCCGAGCCTTCACGCCCTTTTTGATGTCCTTGTCCCGCGCGTCGACGGCCGTGCGCTGGGTGTCGGGGACGATCTGCAGGAGGTTGCGCACACCCTTCACCCCGTCGGTGCCGTGTATGGCTTGTTCGGCCACCTGCCGCTCTTCGGCGCTCGCCACCTTGCCGCGCAGGGTGACGACTCCGGCGTGCGTCTCAACGCTGACGGCGCGGGTGATGCGCCGGTCGGCAATGAGCTTGGCCTTGGCCTTGGACGTGATCCACGAATCCTTGATGGCCTGGCCGGTGCTGCCCATGATCCCCGAGCTGTTCTCCGACGGGCGCTCGGCCTGACGCGTCTGGCGAGCGCCGGTCGGCGCCTGTGCGAGGACGATGCCGGGCCACACCAGAAGCGCCAGAGCCAGGAACATCATCACCCGTTTCATACGCCACCCCCTCGACCGAGAACTCAGCAAAGAGAGTGCCGGCGGTAAATCACTGGAAACGCGCAACCTCGTGGGGAGTTCCGCCGTTCTGGCACGGTAAGCGGTGCAGCGATGACAAGGGTGTTTCACGGACGCGCCTCGCAGATGTAGAGGACGTGCGGGTAGGGCATCAGGTCGACCATGAGGTGGCGCCACACGCGGAATCCGCTCGCCTCCAGTGCCGCCGTCAGCTCCTCGGCGCTCCAATAGCGGACGGGCGTGCGCGGGTTCATCGCCTTGTCCAGCACGAAGGTGAACCAGCGCTTGACGACCGGCCGCGTGTCCACGTCCTTGACGAGCAGCAGACCACCAGCGGGCAGCGCCCGGCGCAGCTGGATCAGCAGCTGAGGCACGCTGTCGGGCGCGATGTGATGCACGATGTCGAGCATGTACGCGGCCTGCACCTCCCCGTCGCCCTTGAAGTCGCGCGCATCGCCCTCTTCGTAGATCACGTTAGGCAGCCCCAAGCGCCGGGCGGCACGGCGGGCCAGGGCGATCCGCCGACCGTTGACGTCCAGGCCACGGAGCACGCGGCGCGGTCCCGTGGCCGCATAGTAGAGGGAGAACAGTCCGAACCCGCAGCCGATGTCGAGCACGGGACCGGTCTCGGGCAGGTGCCGGCCAATTTCGTCGAGGAACCGCTGGCGCAGGATCCCGAAGCGCACCCAGGAGTAGGCGCGCACGACGGGATCATCGTAGGCGCGGATGATCCTACGAACCGTTTCGCTGCGCATAGATGATGTAGCCGTCGCCCCGCCCGGCCTCACGGTATCGATCGGCGAGCAGGCGCTCCAGCTCGGGGAACGAACCGAATCGCTCCCAGCCCCCGGTCGGCCAGCCCCCCACGAAGACAACGACGCAGCGGGGCGGCCGTCGCTCCAGGCCACGCACCAGCTCCCGGCGCAGCTCGCGAACCATCGGTGTTTCAATGTCGTGGAAAAAGTGGAAGTCGTACAGGAAACGGGTGGGTTGGGCCACCCGCAGCCGGAGCAAGGCGTGGATGCCACCGTCGGTGGTGTCGAGAACCTGGACGACATCGCCGGGACCCAGGTGCCGCCCCAGTGCATCGACGACGGCGCTCACACGACGCGCCTTGGCACTCACCCAGCCATCTTCCACGGCGGCCGCGCTCTCGGCTCCCTTGCTGCCCAGCAGTACGGCGACCAGGGCCACGCTCGCCATCAGCGGGACTATCGCCCGGGCGCGGGTTCGTACGAGCGCCTCGAGCTCCGAGAACAGCAGCACGGCGGCGAAGGCCGCCGTCGGGTACAGGTGATACTCCCACCCCTTGCCCTGGACGAGGAAATGGGCCACGCCGTACGCCAGCCCGATGAGAGCGATCCCGTGGCGGATGGTGAAGCGTTGGTTCCCTCTCGCCGTGGTCACGCTGAGGGTGACGCCGATGCCGACGGGAATCCAGACGTGCCAGTGATGCAACCCGGGGTCGGCCTGGCGCAGGCGTGTATAGAGCGGCAGCAGGTAATCGACGAGGAATGCCCACCAGGCTGGCAGGGCCCCGAGCGCCGCCACCCAGGCCACCGCGGCGAGCATCGGCAACGCGAGAGCGAGGAGGAAAATCGCGACTGGTCGGGCGCCCGTGGAGTTGCGCGAGCCTCGCCGGGTCTGGGCCACCACGACCAAGGTGAGGGCCGCGGCCAGCAGGGCGGCATGAGGCTTGATGGTCAGGCCAGAACCCAGGACGAGACCCCCCCAGGCCAGCGGGACGAGCGAGACGCGCCGCTCGACCCACCGGGCCACGCCCAGAGCGCCCACCAGGAGAAACGGACAGAGCAGGAAATCGCGCTGCCCGGTTTGCCATGGACCAGCGGCCAGATGGTGGAGGCTGAAGAACAGCCCGCCTCCGGCGGCGGCCACCCGACCCCAGGGCGCGGCAAAGGCCGCCACCGTCAGGCATCCGAAAGCCAGCCAGGCGAGATCGAACACCCGCCAGGCCACATCTCCCGGCCCGCCCAACCGAAGCAGCGCCGCGTGGAGGAGGTAGACGCCGGGGAAATTCATGTCCAGCAGGTCGCGATACGGCGCCGCCCCCTCACCGATCCGCCAGGCGATGTAATGCATGATTGGTGCGTCGTGGATCAGAGGCCAGCTCCGGGAACGCCAGCCCAGCCAGACGACCAGCGCGGCGAAGCCGCCGAGCACCGCCCAGCTGACGACCGACGAGATCCCCTCCGAGGGCGGCTTCATGGGGGTGCAATCGCCTCCGAGGCTAACGTTGGTCCCAGGCCGGGGTGGGGTACCGGGGTTTGGCGGAGGTTACATCCTCGGGCCAGACGCTCACCTTCCTTCCATCCTGCCACTGGAACAGAACCATTCTGTGGGACACTTGAAACCCGTCCTGATCCACCTTGAAATCTCCGAACACGGTTCGCAGCTCCATCCTGAGGAGCTGTTCGCGGACCCTGTCCGCGTTGAGGCTGCCGGCTCGCCGCACGGCTTCCGCGTAGATCTGGCAGCCCGCATACCCGGCCGCCGCGTGGTACACAGGCTCCCGCCCGAACTCTCTCCGGTAGGCGTCAACGAACGCCTTCTGCCCCGGATACGGAAGCGTCGGTTCCCACTGCGTGGCACCGTAGATGTACTCCGCATTCTGCTGGAGGGCATCGTAGAACTCGGAAAGCTCGCCTCCCACCGTCACCCCATACATCTTGGGATTGACGTTCAGGTCGCGAATCTGTCGGGTGATGGCGATGGCATCGTCGAAATTGGTTGCCGCCGCCAGCACGTCGGGATTGAGCGGCTTCAACTTGGTCAGGAGCGCGGCGAAATCCCCTTTCCCCCGCGGGTAGCCCTCCTGAAAGACTACCTGCATGCCCCGCCTCTTGCTCTGCTCAGCCACACCCTGGGCTGATGCCCTGGCGAACGGCGTGTCTTCGCTCACGATGGCCACCGACTTGAGGCCGCGCTTGCCGGCCAGATCGACCAGCCCCTCCAGGTAGACCTCGGCGGGCGAGAGGACCATGACCACATAGTTGCGTTTCCGGCCGGACGGCCGCTTGAAGATCGAGGGTGTGTCGGCCAGAGGTGCCACCATCACCTTCTTGTGCTTCTCCGTCACGTTGGCCACCGCCTCTGTGATCGACGACGAGTACGGTCCGATCACCACGTCGACCTTGTCCTCGGTGAGGAGCTTTTCGTACAGCCGCACGGCCGCGGCCGGGGTCGACTGATCGTCGTACACGACGAACTCCACCGTACGGCCGAGCAGCCCTCGCTTGTCGTTGAGGTGCTTGGCGCAGAGCTTGTAGCTCTCATGCTGGTAGTTCCCGGGCTTGGCGTAGGTACCGGTCAACGACAGTGAGGCTCCAATACGGATCGGGCCCTGCGCCGCGAGGGACAGGGTGGAGAGCAGGACGGCGCCGAAAACGAGCGCCCTGACTGTGGTCAATCGCACGATCCTTCCTCCGAGAGAGAAGCCACCGATAGCATCGGGGTCTCCGACGTGTCAAGAAACTGCTAGACTCGATTCCCGTGCGACCTGGCGCGCTCGACGGTCTGCGTGTGCTCGACCTCACCAGCCAACTCTCCGGGCCGTATTGCACAATGCTCCTCGGTGACCTCGGCGCCGATGTCGTCAAGGTCGAGCGGCCCGGCCACGGCGATGAGATGCGTGCCGGCGCTCCCCATCTGGCCGGTGAGTCGGCGCCCTTCATGACCATCAATCGCAACAAGCGCAGCGTCGTCATCGATCTCAAGACCCCCGACGGCCTCACCGTGGCGCGCCGCCTGGCCGCGCAGGCCGAGGTGGTGGTCGAGAACTGGCGGCCCGGCACCGCCGCCCGTCTGGGTCTGGGCTATGCGGCCATCCACGACCTCAACCCGCGCGTCATCTACTGCTCCATCTCGGGTTTCGGGCAGACCGGGCCCTATGCCGGCCGCGGAGGCTTCGACCGCGTCGCCCAGGGCATGTCCGGAGTCATGTCGATCAACGGCGAGGAAGACGGCCCCCCGCTCCCACTGCCGCTGCCGGTCGCCGATATCGGCACGGGGATGTTCGCCGCGCTCGCGATTCTGGCCGCGCTGCACGCCCGGGCGCGTACCGGTCAGGGGCAGGCCATCGACACCTCGCTGCTGGAGACACCGATCGCCTGGTCGGTGTACGAAGCGGCCAGCTTCTTCACCACCGGCGAGGTGCCCGCTCGCCTGGGTCCCGGGCATCGCACGAACGCGCCGTACCAGGCCTTCCGCACCGCCGACGGCTGGATCAATATCGGCGGTGGTTCGCCGACCTTCTGGCCCCTGATCTGCCGCGTCGTCGGCGCTGACGCCCTCGTCAACGACCCGCGCTTTGCCACGCCCGCCCTGCGGGTGCGGCACCGCAAGGCGCTGGAGCCGCTACTCGAGGTCAGGCTCCGGACGGCGCCGACGGCGGCGTGGCTCGAGCGCCTGGAACAGGCCGGGGTCCCGGCGGGCCCCATCCTCAACTACGCGGAGGTTTTCGCCGACGCCCACGTTCGGCAGCGGGAGATGGCGGTGGAAGTGGATCACCCGAAGGCCGGGCGCACCCGGGTGCTCGGCATCCCCTACAAGCTGTCGGCGACGCCGGGCAGCATCCGCCGGCCCGCACCCCGGCTCGGCCAGCACACCGCCGAAGTCCTGCGCGAGGCGGGATACGACGAGGCCGCGATCCGGGAACTCCTCGCGCGCCGGATCGTCGTCAGTCCTTGAACTCCTGATCCAGAATCTCGCGGATGAACCGGTCGATCGACACGGGGTAGAAGTGCGCGTCGGGAGTGACGATCACCCCGGTGTTGATGATCTCGCGCTGGGCCAGTTCCTCGAGCACCCGATGCAGGTGGTCTTCCGGACCCCGCGTGTGCCGTCGGATCTGGAGGTCCTCGCTCTCCAGCATGAGACGGGGGGCGTAGCGGAAGCTGAAGACGCGAGCCAGCAGCGTGTGGTGCATCAGCTCGCGCTCCCCGAACAGCTCGCCGTAGGTGGGACCGTCCCGGCCCGGGGTGATCACCATCCGGGGTGAGACCCGGATCCGGCCCCGGACCTCCACGGACTTCCCCGGCTGCTCTCGCTCGGCCCCCACCAGGATGTAGGGCAACGTGTGGTAGCCCGCGATGATCCCGGTGAGGGGGCGTCGCACTACCCGCGTCTCCTCGAAGACGTGGCGAAGCCACTCGGGGTCGTCCCAGGCCTCGGGCATCGAGTATCAGTGTACGGCATCCCGGGCATCGTTGACTTCTGCCCACGGTCGGTGCGAGGCTCTGGCGATGGACGATCGTGCCATCGACCGGGGTGGCGGCCGGATCGAGTGGCTGCACTTCTGCGAGCGGTGCGGGGAGAGGATGGAAGAGCAGAAGTGCAAGATCGTGTGCCACAAGTGCGGCAGCCTCAGAGACTGTAGCGACCCCTGAGTGGCTCAGTGGGTATCCACCATCCGGTGGATCACCCACCGTCCGGGCCAGCCCTGCACCCGGCCGGCGTCGAGCAGGACCCCCGCCCGGGCCAGCCGGCGCAACGTCCCGGCGACCTCCTCCGGACGCACGCCAAAGAGACGAGCCAGATGAGGTGGGCGGCTGAAGACCGCGCCACGCAGGTAACGCTCGAGCAACCGCTCGAGGGCCGCCTCGCGGCGCAATCTCCGGCCTTGGTCCACCTCTTCCGGCAACCAGGCCTCGAGCAGATCCCAGCGGTAGGAAAATGTCGGCTCGTAGCGCTCTGCGGTCTTGACGACCCACAGGCCCTGCTGCAATTCGGCCATGGCCCGTTCGAACTCGCGGGTCTTGGCCGGTTCCAACATGAACGCGTTGGCCCGCAGCTCCCGAGTGAACAGCGGGTGCTCTCTGATGAGCACGTCCATCAGGCGGCGAGCGGTCAGGCTCAGATGGCCGGCGGCGTACACCGCGCGGTAGTCCCGAGCGCGCTGACGGCCCCGCACCAGCGCGTAGAACGCCGGGAAGAGATCGAGGGCGACGAGCAGGGGGCGCGCCTTGAGGAGCTTGCCATAGTAGACGTACCGGGCCGCGGGCAGGCGATCCTTGAGGTCCCAGGTCAGGCCCACCCCGGCGTCATGATGGGAGCGGCGGGGCCAGCGCGGCCGGGCGCGGCCCACCACCGCCTCCCAGAGACACGCCACACCCTCGGGAAAATGGTAGAACGTCGAGCAGAAGCCCACGTCGGCAACGAAGGCCAGCGCGCTCCGCGGACTCCGCACCCGCAGAGCGGGTCGGTGCCGGAAGCGGCGCTCGCGCAGGCCCGTCAGCGTGGCGGCGTCCAGGTCGGGCGTCACCGTTGCACCCACGCATCGGTCGGCGCCGGGGCGGAGGCGGGCGAGGGCGGCGTCGACCCCATCCGCTCGGCCACCACCGCCGCCAGCTCGGCGCCGAAGATGAAGATCGTCATCGAATAGTAGATCCATATGAGCACGGCCACGCCGATACCGAAGGACCCATAGAGCTTGCCGTAGAACCCGAACACGGCGATGTAGGCGCCGAAGGCCCGGCCGGCCACCACCCAGAGCACGGCGACCGTCACCGTGGCCGTTGCCGCCGCCCGCACCGGCACCCAGGTGTTGGGGAAGGCTCGATACACGAAGAACAAGAGCCCGCCGCCAACCAAGTACACGAGGGCGACCGAGACGATCCACTTCAACGGAAGATCGGGCAACGGCACGGGGACCAGCCGTCCGGCGAAGTCGCCCAGGGCGGCCAGGATGACGAGGGCCACCGTATAGGCCACCATGAGCGAGCCGACGACGACGACGGCAAAGAGATCGAAGAAGAACCCCCCGATCAGACCGCGGTGGACGGTGACGCGGAAGGCCCGGTTCACCACGGTACGGGTGAGCGCGAAGAGGCGGCTCACGGTGATGGCCATGCTGACGGCGCCGACGATACCCGTGACCGCCCGCTCCTGCATGAGCAGCTTGAGGAACTCCGTCAACTCGTCTCCGTAGGCCGGCATGAACAGGGAGGTCGTCTGCAAGATGTATTCGGCGATTTCCTCGGATTCGAGCAGGAAGCCGGCCACCGAGAAGAGGATCAGGGCCAGCGGGGCCAGGCAGCAGAGGAACGCGAACGAGAGTGCCGAGGCCAGCACGAACCCCTGGTCCAGGCCGAACCGATGGGAAGCCACGCGCACGTCGCTGGCGATGCCGCGCATGGGGGGATACCCTCCTTCGCCCGGTGGCGCGTGGGAACACCGAATCGCCGGGCCGCGTCTCGGCAACTGCTGTATCGTAGCGCGCGACGATGCGCACCTGGAGACTGACGTGGCTGGCGCTGGCCCTGGCTTCGCTCACCGGTTGTGCCGTTCTGGAGCGCGGTGACTGGCGGCAGGCACGCCGGGATGCGAGCGGACTTGCCCCCTCGCCGGCGAGCACCCGGGAAGCGGTGGTGCAGGTGTACGCCGCGCGCGCCGTCGGGTGGCGAGCGGCGGTCGCCGTTCACAGCTGGATCGCCCTGAAGCCCCGCGGGGCGGTAGCCTACACTCGCTACGAGGTCATCGGCTGGGGCGTCGAGCGGGGCTTGCCGGCCATCCGGGTCGACCGCACCGGTCCGGACAACTATTGGTTCGGCAGCCGTCCGACTCTGCTCGTCGACCGGCGCGGCGACGACGTGGACGTCCTCATCGTCAAGATTCAGGCGGCCATCGCCAGCTACCCTTACCCGGACAGCTACCGGACCTGGCCCGGCCCCAACAGCAACACCTTTGTCGCATACATCGGCCGGGCCGTACCCGAGCTACGCCTCGAGCTGCCACCCACCGCGATTGGCAAGGACTTCCTCCCGGGCGGTGGGCTGATGGCCCCCACTCCCAGCGGCCGCGGCGTGCAGATGTCGCTCATGGGCCTGGCCGGGATCCTGGTCGGCTGGGAGGAAGGCTTGGAGGTCAACGCGCTCGGGCTCACCTTCGGTCTGGACGTGAAGGAGCCGGCGCTGAAGCTGCCGGGACTGGGACGGCTGGGCGTTCCCTGAGTCCGGAGCCGACCGGACGGCCGGCGTCCGGCCGGGCCAAAATATTGCGCCGTGGCCCTCGGGACCGCATGCTAGGCTGCTAAAAAGTCAGCAATCCTCGACTCATGGGCGCAGCGGAACGCCCACGCCGGAGGATCACCGATATGGATGGAGTGCCGGCCGCCGAGACACGTGAAAAGGTGGCGCACTGGGTACAGGAAGGGCTGCGGCTCCTCCCCCATCTGCCGCCGCTATTGCACGGCGACACGGCCGCGGCCCGCGTGGTGGAGCTCGAACGGGAGTCCGAGAAACTGCGCAAGGAAGTTGCTGATCTCCGCCGAGAACTCGACGAGCTTCGCAAGGAGCACGACCGCCTGCGCACGGACCGGGACGAAGTGGCGGTGGTGCTGAACCGGCTGATGGACTCGGTCCAGCCGATCAATCAGATCGCCCAGAAGCTCGGTGTGCGCCGGAGTCCCTTCGAGCGCGACCCCAAGGCCCCCGCGGCCGCCCCCGCAGGCTCACCCACACCCAAGCCCTAGCCGAGCGGCGTTAGCGCTTCCGGAAGCCCGCGGTGCTCGGCTGCCGCCGGGTAACCTCGACCGTGATGTCGTAGCGCTTCTCATTCTCGGCGTCGGCGTTGAACAACCCCACCCACACCGCGGTGCACTCGCGGCCGAGTCCGTTGATGACTGTGCCCTGGGGAAGGTGGCGCCGCGCCTGCGGGGCGCCCCCACGGCCCGCGACCGAGACGACCCAGGCCTGATCGGACGGCACGCCCTTCTCGCTGACGCGAAGGCCGAGGTGCCGCGCCTCCTTCACATCGGGGGCTTCGACACGGAAGAATCGCGTCGTGAGGGGGGCGACCGCCGCGGTGAAGTGGTGCTCGCCGAAGCGCTGGTGGGGTTGGGTGAAGCGCTCGGCTTTCTGGTGGGTGTCGCCGATGCGAGCGCTCGGACGCACGAACACCGTGGTGGTGAGATCGCCATCCTCGATGCCCCCCGTGGCCCAGGGTAACGTCTTGGGCAATGAGGCTAACATGACGGCCTTGATGAAGTCGCCGTACTCGACCCCGAGCGCCTGAGCCAGATAATCGTACAGGCGCCGGCCGAGGGACACGCCGGGCCGAGCCGGGAGCCGAGCGAGCGCGTCCGAAACGAAATTGGGGATGCGCTGCTCGATGTGCTCCAGGAGGATGCCGTAGCCGTAGGCCAGCATGCCGTCCTCGTAGTCTGCGCTGGTCTGAATGGGCACGCTGAGGAAGTAGGGGTACTTGGTGAGGACATCGCTCACCGCGGCCGGGAAACTGACCTTCTTGGAACGCATCGACGACCAGTTGGCGCTTGCGGAAATCCACCACTGCGCGGTCTCGAGACCCGCATCGGCCGTTTCGTCCTCGGTAGCGGCGACCGGCTCGGCGATCTCCACCGGAATCTCCTCGGCGTTCTGCCGCGCCTTCTCCTCGGCCTGGCGCCGCGCGTCCTCGGCGGCTCGCTCTTGTGCCTCCTGCTGCGCGTCCTGGTCGGCCTTGCGCTTGGCTTCGGCCGCCTTGCGGTTGGCCTCTGCCTCCGCCGCCTTTTGTCGCGCCTCCTCTTGGGCTCGGCGCCGCGCGTCCTCGGCGGCTCGCTCTTGCGCCTCCTGCTGCGCGTCCTGGTCAGCCTTGCGCTTGGCTTCGGCCGCCTTGCGGCTGGCCTCTGCCTCCATCGCCTTTCGTCGCGCTTCCTCTTCCGCTCGGCGCCGCGCGTCCTCCTCGGCCCGCCGCTTGGCCTCTGCCTCGGCCGCCTTGCGACGCCCTTCCTCTGCCACCACTGCGTTCCGCCGCGACTCAGCTTCGGCTCGGCGCCGCGCGTCTTCTGCCTCCGCGGCTTTCCGCCTCGCCTCGTCCTCGGCTCGGCGGCGAGCGTCCTCGGCCGCGCGGCGTTGCGCCTCCTCCCCGGCCCGGCGCTTAGCCTCCGCTTCCGCGCGGCGCCATGCTTCCTCCGCCTCCGCCGCCTTCCGGCGCGCCTCGTCGTGAGCCTTGCGCCGAGAGTCCTCTCCACCCCGCGGGTGCGTCCCCTCCGCAACCGCGGCGCCATGTCGCTCGTCGCTCTTGCCCCTGGCCTCCGCGATGGGCGTAGCGTCCTCGGCGGCCGCACTGGGCCCCTCCTCGGCGGGCTGGCGTCGAGCTCGACGCACGTCCTCCTCGACCAGGACGTTCACCAGCACCTCGAGCTCCCGCAGCGTGGTAATGGGCGGTGGAGCCCCGGCCGCGAGCGTGGCGGCCGCTGCCGTTACGCGATCTCGAAGGTCGGCGAAGTCCGTGTGAACTGCGGCCATCTCGTCGACCAGCGTGTCAGGCGGCAGCGCCCGCCGCTCCATCAAGTTGCGCCCGGCCTCGGCGAGCGTGAGGCTGACCCGGCTCACGCGCTCCGTAAGGGTGGTGAGCCGCTGCACCAGCTCGATGTGAGCGCTGCTTTCCGGCTTCACCGCGGGCGTCCGGTGAACACCGAGCGCCGGGGCGCCGCCATCGGCTGTCCTTGCGGGCTCATGGAGACGACGAGCTCATACGTTTTGTCCCGCTCGGGATCGGCGTTGAACAGGGCGAGCCACAACGCGCTGTAGTTCTTGCCAAACCCCTCGACGGACATCCCTTGCGGGCCACATCGCTTGGGTGGGGCCGACATGAGCTGATCGGATCGCAGAGTCAGCAGCCAGGCAGCCGACGAAGGCTCGTCCCCCTCGGTCAGCTTGATGGCGATATCACGAGCCTCTCGGAGCTCGCCCCGCCTGATGCAGACGAACCGTGCAGTCAGGGGGGCTAGCGCGAGCGTGAAGCGCTGCTCGGCCAGCCGATCGGTGGCATCTTTCAGCTCGCGCGACTGCTCGGCCGCCTCACCGACCTCCCGGCTGACCCGGGTCGTGACGACCGTCGAGTCCTCGTGCTCGGTCACGACAGCATCCGCCCATACGCCGGGGATGGGGATGGCGGCCACCATCGAGTCTCGGACAAAGTCGGCATAAGTCTGGCGCAGTCGCCCCTTCGTGACCAGCAGATCGTACAGCACACCACCCAGTGCCTCCGGATCGGCGGCGCCGCCCGTCTGCTGCACGGCTAGATCGACCGCGTGGCGCAGAAAAGACGGCGAGACATTCTCCACGTGGTTGAGCAGAACGAAGTACGCACCCGCCAGACGCCCCTCGTCGTACTCGGCGCTTCGCGCGATCGGCACGCTCAACAGATAAGGGTGCTTGGCGATGGCGGCCCGCAGTGCATGGGCCGTGGCCATGCCCGACGACTTCCAGGCGGTCCACCCTGTGTGCGCGGCGCTCCACCATGCCACTCCAACCGCCCGCGCATCGAGCGTTGGCAGCGATGGTCCCGTCGAAGCCTCGGCGTGCGAATCAGATCGTGGCTCCGGGGGCGGCTGCGCTCGGGGCGGCTCGGCAGGCGGCGGCGGCACAACCGGCTCCCGGGCCGAGGCCGGTACTTCGCGCCGCTCGGCACGAGGTGCGGGCGCCTCCGGCATGTCCGGGCGGGCCCGATGCCTCCCCCCGGCCAGCGTGAGACGGCCCCGACTCGCGGCGATCAGCAGCTGCCGGCCGAACACACGCCCCACGCTTTCCTCGAGCCCCATCCAGCGCTCGTCGTCGACATCCTCCTGACCGTCGACGAGGGCGAGGAGGTCGGCAAAAGGTCTCGTCGCCTCGTCGACCCGGTAGGCAGAGTAATCGCGGTTCGTCGTGGCGACGCGGGACAGCTTGAGCCGCAGCTCACTGGCTTTGGCCTGGCACTCAAGGAGGGGATGGAAAGCGGGATCCTCGGGGTGACTGACGCCCAGCACACGGTTGAGCACACCGATGGCTCGCTGGACGGCGGCTTCCAGGGCAGCCTGCCGGGCGCCGTCGTCCTCGGGCACTGCGCGTTCGCGGGCGGCTACGCGTCCGGCCTCGGCCTGGATGACGGCCTCCAGCAATGGCTCCAGCTCTGCCAGTGAGGTGATGCGATCGGCGGACTGGGTGATATTGACCCCGGCCTGCGCCGCCCTTTGGAACACCCGGGTGCTGAGCGCCCCGAACGCGACCCGCAGCGCCGCCAGTTGGCGTCCGAGCGTGTCGGGGGGCAGCTCACCCGAGGCTTGCAGCACCTGGCTGGCCTCCACGAGCTCGGCGCCGAGGCTGCGGCACCGCTCGGCGAGTCCCGTGATCTCGCCGGCCAGATCCGGGCCGACGGCGGCACCGCCGCGCGTATCTCCCGCCCAGCGCACCTCGTACAGGCGCTGCGGCTCCTGGAATCCTTTGAGGTCACGCAGGCCGCGATCCAGGAAGTCAACGGCCTCGATGCGGCCGGTCACATAGCGGGTCGTCTCCGATACGAAGATCTGGCCCGGCCCGGCCGCCGCACAGATACGAGCGGCGAGGTTCACCGGGCCCCCGAAGAAGTCGCCGCCCTCGCGGATGGGCTCTCCGGTGTTGATCCCGATGCCCAGGGCAATGCGCGTCCCCGGCTCGGTCTGGGTCGATGCCAGGGCCCTCTGGATCGCCACCGCGCACTGAATGGCCGAGCGGGCAGTGGGGAACGCGACCATGAAGCTGTCGCCCTGGGTCTTCACGACATGGCCGCCGAAGAGGTCCACCTGGTTGCGCACCACGCCGTTGTGCTGCTGGAGCACCCGATACGCCGCCTCGTCGCCGTGCTGGTCGGTGTACTCGGTGAAGCCCCGGATATCGCTGAACGCGATCGTCACCGTCGCCCCCAACGGGAGCGCAACGTCGGTGGCGGGTTGGGCGCCGTGTGCTGCCTTACCTTCCTCGGCGAAGCTGGGACTCACGCGAAAATCAGCATAGCATCCAACCGCGGATGGGTAGGAGCCCCGTGCAGCATCGACTGGCGGCAGGCCGGAGAACTAGTGTGTTCGCCCTAGTTGAGCGCGCGCCGACGTCTAGCGCGCTTCGGCGACCGCCTTGACAGCGTCGGGATTTTCCAGGGACGAGAGGTCGCCGGGCTCGCGGCCGAGATAAGTGGCGCGGATGACCCGACGCATAATCTTGGCCGAGCGTGTCTTGGGCAGATCCCGGACGAAGAGCACTCGCTCGGGCTTGAGCGCTCTGCCCATGTGCTGGGCCACCCGGTCGCCCAGCTCTGCCCGCAACGCCTCCGACGGCATCCGCCCGGGTTTCAACACGACGAAACACACGACCGCCTCGCCCTTGATCTCGTGCGGTACCCCGATCACGCCGGCCTCGGCGACGATGGGGTGGCCCACCAGAACCGACTCCACCTCCGCGGGTCCCAGCCGCTTCCCGGCAATCTTCAGCGTGTCGTCGGAGCGGCCTTGCAGGAACCAGAAGCCATCGTCGTCGATGACGGCCCAGTCGCCATGGACCCACACCCCGGGCCAGCGAGACCAGTACGTCTCCTCATAACGCCGGGCATCGCGCCAGAAGCCCGCGGTGATCCCCGGCCAGGGTTTGGTCACGACGAGCTCGCCGACCTGCCCCCGCACGGATCGTCCGTGCTCATCGAACACGTCGGCGGCCATGCCCGGGATGGGCCCCGTGAACGCGCAAGGCTTGAGCGGGGCCATGGGGAAGCAACCCAGGATGCCACCGGAGATCTCGGTCCCGCCCGTGTAATTGATGATGGGCAGACGCCGGCCGCCCACGTGCTCGAAGAACCAGCGATAGGGCTCGGGGTTCCAGGGCTCACCGGTGCCAGCGAGGATACGAAGCGAGCTCAGATCATGGGCCGCGGGGTGCTCGGGGCCGTGGGGCATCAGGGCCCGGATGGCGGTGGGCGAGATGCCCATCACGCTGATCCGGTGGCGCTCAACCAGAGCCCACAGCCGATCCGGCTTCGGGTAGTCGGGCACGCCCTCGAACAGCACGCCGGTCGCGCCGTGAACGAGCGCGGCGGTGATGAGCATCGGGCCCATGAGCCATCCGAGATCGGTGAGCCAGAAGAGCCGGTCGCCCGACCCCACATCGTGGCAATACGCGAAGTCGTGGGCGGCCTTGAGCAGGAAGCCGCCGTGCGTGAGCACCGCCCCTTTGGGCCGGCCGGTGGTGCCCGAGGTGTAGATGATGAGGCAGGGGTGATCCGCCGCCACCGACTCGACCGGACAAGCGTCCGACTCGTGGGCCACGACCTCGTGCCACCAGCGGTCCCGGGGCGGGTGCCAGGGGACCTCACGGCCCAGGCGCCGATAGACGAGCACATGGGCGACGCCGGGGCAGGCCGCCACGGCCTCGTCGGCCGTTTCCTTCATGCGGACGACCTGACCCCGACGCTGAAAGCCGTCGGCAGTGATGAGCACCTTGGCCTCGCAGTCCTGGAGCCGCGACGCTACGGCCTGGGCGCCAAACCCGGAAAAGCAGGGCGTGTAGATGGCTCCAATGCGGGCCGCGGCGAGTGTGGCGATCGCAGCTTCGGGCGACATGGGCAGAAATACGCCGACCCGGTCGCCGGCCGCGATCCCCAGACGCCGGAGGGCGTTCGCCAGGCGGCTCACCGCGCGCGCCAACTCGAGGTAGGTGAGCGTGCGGGTCTGCCCGTCGTCGGATTCCCAGACGAGAGCCGCCTGCGCGCCACGTCCGACCTCGACGTGTACGTCCAGACAGTTGTCGGCGAGGTTGAGACGCCCTCCAGGGAACCACGCCGGCCAGGCGGGACCACGGGAATCGTCGAGGACCCGATCCCAGGGGCGGAGCCAGCGGAGCCCGAGGTCACGGACGACTGCCGACCAGTACCACTCCATGTCTTCGATCGAGCGCCGCTGCAGCTCGGCCAGGGAACCGATGTCGTGTACCCGCATGAAACGCCCGATGCGCGCTCGTTCGGCGACCTCGGGGGTCGGCCGCCAGATGATGTCGCTCGAATCCGCCGTCATCGCGTCACCTCGGTGGGGTGGTCAGCACTATCGGCCTGCCTATGATCCGTCGTAACCACCCGGTCATTCAAGAACCCGACGGAGCCCGTGGAAGTGGCGCCTCTTCGGGCCGGGCGGGCGTCCGAGCGAGCAATCGCCAGCCCCAGGCGCTCGCCGGCTTGTGCACCGTGCGCTCGGCGATATAGTGCCGGGCCAGCGCCGACTGCCCGCTCCGGATGGCGGCCTCGATCAGGGTCAGCGTCAGCGCATCCCGCTGAGCATGGCTGCCCCCGAAGCGAGCGGCAATGTCACGTACCGGCTCGAGCTGTTGGATTGCCTCGGCGTAACGGTCACGCCCGAAGGCCTGGACCGCCAAGCAAACGGGAAGGCCGACTTCGCGTGTCATCATGCGGTTGATCCCGGTGCCCTGTTTCAGCGCCCACTCCAAATTCGCCACGAGCCGGGCGGATTCGGCTTCGCGCCCGGCCATCGTGAAGGCCATCATGGCGTGCATGTCGTTGAAGGCGTAGAAGCCGCGCTCGGTCTCGAGCCGGCCGGCCCAGTTGTCGGCCAGGATGTGGGCCCGCCGGTCGAAATCCACACCCTCCAGATACAGCCGCCAGAGGAGGGCGGTGGCGTCGAGCAGCTGCAACGCAAAATCCGGCGGCTCGGGATGCACGTGGGTGTCGTAGAGGGCCAGGGCATCGGCGTACCGCTGGCGGTCGAGGTAGTAGAGCGCCAGGTGCCAGTAGTTGTGGAAGGCGAATCCGTTGTCGGGGGCCCAGTCCGCTTCCCGCGACTCCAGCCAGGCGATGCCTTCGTCGATCCGACCCTGCATCTCCATCACATGAACGCCGGCGTGAACCGCCCAGCCGTCCTTCGGCTGCAGGGCCAGGGCCTGGCGGGCGGCCTCTTCCGCCTGGGGGTACTGGTTGCATTCCTCGAGGCCGAAGGCGTGCATCCCGAGGATGTAGGAATAGCCCGGCACGCTCGGGCTCCAGTGGGGCAGCACGCGCGAGACGCGGTTGCGCAGGTTCAGGGCATCGCCGCGGAAGAAGTCCATCAGGTGGGCCGACTGGATGGCGAACGCGTCGCGCGGGTAGTCGACCAGCACACGGTCAAGGGCCCGACAGGCCGCGTCCCAGTCCCCGTCCACCAGCCGGCGGGCCGCCACAACCAACCCCTGCTCGCGGGCGTTGGCGCGCGGCAGCAGGGCCTCGGCGGAGGCGACGCTGACCCGGGCCTGCTCGGCGAAACGGCGCTCGGTGAACGTCATGAGGACCGTCCCCCGGAACACGTGCCCGAGAACGAAGTCCGGCGCGTGCGTCAGGGCTTCCGTGATGGTGGCGATGGGATCTCCCACGTAGCTCTGATACTGGACGAGGGCTTGCTCGTAGAGATCCAGCGCGGAGCGGTCTGCACACGAGACGGGGACGCCCCGGGCATCCCGGGTGCCCGATCGTTCTCTCCGGCCAGGAGACTGATCATTGACACCGGCGTTCGCGGACACCATGGCTGACCTCCTCGGCGAGGGACGCCGCGACCTTCACGTCGGCGCGCGCTTATGCGATGGAAGGCCTCATTTTGACACCCGGGGGCCAGGACGGCACCACCTCACGCGCGGCGTGACTCTCGAACCGAATCGCGCTCCGAGCGCCCAGGCTGTGTCCCTGATGGCGATCGGCGTGGCATCGAAGATGCACGCTTCGCTGGCGATGGCCCTCTCCTCGCGCGGGTGTTCCTACCACGCCGTAATCGACGACATCCTCGCCCTCGCCAAGCGTGCCGTCGGCTGGGACAGCGCCGACCCGCGGGCGGTGTCGCTGGTCGCTCAGCTGCGCGCGATCGCACTCGTGAACAGCTTCCACCATCTCGAGGTCGCGGTGCCGGCGCCGGCGGTCGAGACGTCGGCCAACGGCGGCGTCGTCCTGCGTTGGGTGACGAAGGAGCGCGGCGTCGAGATCGTTCTGCTCCCCGCCGGGGGCTCTTACACCGTGACCGACCGGCGCAGCGGCCAGGTCGTCCAGGAAGGGCTCCTCGAGGAGGTCGAGCCGCTGCACGACGTCGTCGGCCTCCACGTCCTCAGCTACCGCTAACCGCGCAGGATCCGCATGGCCTCAGTGTTGTCGAGCGCGGCCCAGGCCGGCCAGTAGGCCGAGCGCAACCACACCGCGGCGGTGCTCACGCCCCAGAACGGCTCCGGCGCACGAGCGCCTCGGCGGCGCGGTCCACCTCGGCGTCGGTGGTGAACCGCCCCAGGCTCAGCCGGATGCTCCCCCGCGCGGCGTCGGCCGGCAGATGCATGGCGCTCAGCACCGGGGAGAGCTGGACGTCGCCCTCGTGGCACGCCGACCCCGTGGAGGCGGCGATCTCGGGCGCGGCGGCAAGCAGCTCGGCACCGACGTGGCCGAGGAAGCTCACGTTCAGGGTGTTGGGGAGCCGGCGCTCGGGGTGCCCGTTGAGGACGATGCGATCGCCCAGTCCCGCTTGGAGCTGCTCCCACAGCCGGTCGCGGAGACGACGCAGCATGTGGCTGGCCGCCGGCAGCGCGCGGCGGGCCACGTCGCAGGCCGCACCCAGCGCGACCAGGTACGCCACGTTCTCCGTTCCCGCGCGCCGGCCGCCCTCGTGGCCGGCCCCGTGGATCAGGGGCTCCAGGGCCAGGCCGGCCCGGACGTAGAGTGCTCCCACCCCCTTCGGCGCGTAGAGCTTATGCCCGGCCAGCGTGAGCAGGTCCACCCCCAACTCGCCGACGTCGACCGGCAGCTTGCCGATGGACTGTGCGGCATCCGCGTGCATGAGGGCGCCCTGGGCGTGGGCCAGGGCCGCAATCTCCCGGATGGGCTCGAGCGTCCCCACCTCGTTCTGGGCGTGGATGACGCTCACGAGCTGCGTGGGCCGCCGGAGGGCGGCGCGCAGGGCGTCGAGATCGACGATGCCCGCGCGATCGACGGGCACCCGGGTGACGCGCACGCCCAGCCGTTCGAGGAACGCGCACGGCTCCAGGGTGGCCGGGTGCTCCACCGTGCTGGTGACGACGTGCAGGTCATCCGTCGCCGACTTCTCCAGCGCCTTGAAGACGACCCCTTTGATGGCCAGGTTGCTCGCCTCGCTCCCGCCCCCGGTGAAGACGATCTCGGCGGGCCCCGCACCAAGCAGCGCCGCGACCTGGTCCCGGGCCCGCGCCACCGCCTCTCGAGCGGTGCGGCCGTAGGCGTGCAGGCTCGAGGGATTACCGAAGTGCTCGCGCAGGAACGGCTCCATGGCGGAGAGAACCTGGGGATCGAGCGGCGTGGTCGCGTTGTAGTCGAGGTAGACCGGCGGCATCAGAGCAGCCCGAGCTGGAGCTTGGCCGCCTCCGACATCCGGTCCGAGCACCACGGGGGGTCGAAGACCACGTGGACCTTCACCGCCGTCACACCCGGGATGGCGCGGATCCGCTGTTCCACCTCGGCGGGCAGCGTCTGGGCCGCCGGGCAGCCAGGGGCCGTCAGCGTCATCTTCACTTCCACCGCGCCAGCGGGATCGACGGTCACCCCATAGATCAGGCCGAGTTCGTAGATGTTGACGGGGATTTCGGGATCGTAGACCGTCTGCAGAGCCTCCGTGACGAGCTTCTCGGTCGCGGCGTGGTCCCTCATGGATGGCTCCCTCAGCGCTTCCCCGCTGGCGCCTACTCGGTGGTCACGGGCTCGGCATGCCCCGCCAGCGCCGCATGCGCCGTGTGCCAGGGCAGCGTCGCACACTTGATGCGGCTGGGGAATTCGCGGACGCCGGCGAAGACCGCCAGCTTGCCGAGGGCCGCAGCTCCTGACTCGGCGCCGTCCTGGGTAAGCATCCGATGGAAGCGCTCGAAGAGCGCTTCGGCCTCGGCCATAGTCCTGCCCTGCAAGCTCCCCGTCATCATCGAGGCCGAGGCCTTCGAGATCGCGCAGCCCGAGCCCTGGAAGCCGATGTCGCGGATCACTCCGTCCTCGAGGCTCAGCTCGACGCTCACGTGGTCGCCACAGAGGGGGTTGTGGCCTTCGGCCTGCAGGGTCGGCTGAGCCACGCGCCGGAAGTTTCGGGGCTTCCGGTTGTGGTCGAGGATGACCTGCTGGTACAGCTCCCGCAGCTCGGACATCATCCGAAGATCTCGCGCACCTGGCGGAGGCCCTGGACCAGGGCGTCGATCTCGGCCCGAGTGTTGTAGAGCGCCAGCGAGGCTCGCGTGGTGGCCGGCACCCCGAACCGCTCCATCACCGGCATGGCGCAGTGATGACCGGTCCGTACCGCGATGCCCTCGCGGTCGAGAATCGTGCCGACGTCGTGGGCGTGAACGCCCTCCATCACGAAGGACAGCACGCTCGCCTTCTCCCGTGCGGTCCCGATGAGGCGCAATCCCGGCAGGGCGGCCAAAACCTTGGTCCCGTAGGCCAGTAGCTCATGCTCGTACGCCGCGATCCGATCCAGTCCCAGGGTGTCCACGTAGTCCACAGCCGCGCCCAGGCCGATGGCGCCGGCGATGTGCGGTGTCCCCGCCTCGAACTTGTAGGGCGGATCGTGATACGTCGTCTTCTCGAAGGTGACGACCTTGATCATGTCGCCGCCCCCCTGCCAGGGGGGCATCTGCTCCAGGAGCTCGGCCTTGCCGTAGAGCACCCCGATGCCCGTGGGGCCGAGCAGCTTGTGGCCGGAGAACACGTAGAAATCGCAGCCGAGGTTGCGCACGTCGACGCGCAGGTGGGACACGGCCTGGGCCCCGTCCACCAGCACCGGCACGCCCTGCGCGTGCGCCATCTCGATCATGCGCTTCGCCGGCAGAATGGTGCCCAGCGCGTTAGAGACGTGGGCGACGGCGACCAGCCGGGTCCGCGGGCCAAGGAGTCGCTGGTAGGCCTCGAGCTCGACCTGGCCGTCGTCATCGATGGGGACGACCCTCAGGATTGCCTGGCGCTCCGTGCAGAGCATCTGCCAGGGAACAATGTTGGAGTGGTGCTCGAGCGCGGTGATGACGATCTCGTCGCCGGAGCCGACCGTCCGGCGGCCATAGCTCTGGGCTACCAGGTTGATGCCCTCGGTGGTTCCCCGGACGAAGACGATCTCCTCGGGCCGGGCCGCGCCCAGAAAGCGCTGGAGGCGGGCGCGGGCCCCCTCGTACTCCTCGGTGGCCTTCTCGCTGAGCAGATGCACCCCCCGATGCACGTTTGCGTTCACCGTCGTGTAGTAGCTGGTCAGCGCGTCGAGCACGACCTGGGGTTTCTGGCTGGTGGCCGCGCTATCCAGGTAGACCAGCGGCTTGCCGTACACCTCCTGCTGGAGGATCGGGAAGTCCTTGCGTACCCGCTCCACGTCCCAGCTCATGCCATCTCCTCGCTGACCCGGCCATCATGCAGGCGCGCCGTCAGCGCGGTCTCGAGGCGGGCGCGGACGGTCTCCTCCCGGATGTGGCCGAGCACTTCGCTGGCAAACCCGTAGGTGAGCAGGGCCCGGGCCCTGGCCTCCCCAAACCCTCGGCTCTTGAGATAGAAGATCGCCTCCGCGGCGAGCTGGCCATCGGCTGCCCCGTGGCTACACTTGACGTCGTCCGCGAAGATCTCGAGCTGCGGCTTGCTATCGACCTCCACGCCGTCGGCCAGCAGGAGGTTCTTGTTCGTCTGATGGGCGTCCGTTTTCTGAGCGCCGGGCCGCACCACGATGCGCCCGTTGAAAACCCCACGGGCGCGACCGTCGAGCACGCCCTTGTAGAGCTGGCGGCTCGTGGCGCGCGGCGAGACGTGGTCCACGACGGTGTGGGTATCGCTGTGCTGCTCCCCGCCAATCACGAAAAGGCCGTTCAAGGCACAGTCGGCGCCTTCGCCGCTCAGGACCACGTGCACGTCGTTCCGCATCCACCGCCCGCTAAGGGCGATCGAGCACGACGCCAGACGGCTGTCCCGCTGCTGCCGGACCCGGGTCCGGCCGACGTGGAAGGCCCGCGGGCTCTCGTGCTGGAGCTTGTAGTGATCGACACGGGCCCCCTCACCGACCACGATGTCGGTGACGGCGTTGGTCAGATACGTGTCGCCGGCGGTCGCCACGTAACTCTCGACGACGGTCAGCTGGCTGCTCCGGCCCAGCACGATCAGATTCCGGGGGTGGGCGGCGGTAGCAACCCCCGGGGATGTGGCGACGAACACGAGATGCAGCGGCGCGGCGAGGACGACCCCCGCCGGGACCAGGATCAGGGCGCCGTCACGCCAGGAGGCGGCGTTGAGCGCGGTGAAGCCGTCGCCGTCCTCGCCGATCCGGCCGGCCATGTACTGCCGCAGTGGGGCCGTGTCGGTGACCACAGCCTCGGCCAGGCTGCCGATGTGTGCCCCGTCCGGCACGAACGGTACGAGCGAGAGCGTGGACGAGTAGCGGCCGTTCACGAAGACGAGCCGACTCCAGGACAGATCGCCCATCAGAAACCGCGCGATCTCGGCCTGGCCGACGCCTTCGCCCCCCGCTTCCACGTCGAGATCGAAGGGGATGGCCGCCAGGGGCGACAGGCTCGTGTACTTCCACTCCTCGTCTCGCGGGGTGGGAAGCCCCACCGCGGCGAAGCGGTCCCGGGCCTTCCGTCGCGTTTCGCCGAGCCAGTCCGGGCTCTCTGCCGCAAGAACTCGGACGCGGTCCGTGATCATCACAGGCCCTCGTATCCCCTGGCCTCGAGCTCCTGGGCCAGCTCCTTGCCCCCCGACCTGACGATGCGGCCGCCCGCCAGCACGTGAACCCGATCGGGCGCGATGTAGTTGAGGATGCGCTGGTAGTGCGTCACCAGGACGATGGCGTTGTCGGGCCCGCGCAGATGGTTGATCCCCCCCGCCACGATGCGGAGCGCGTCGATGTCCAGGCCCGAGTCAGTCTCGTCCAGGATGGCCAGCTTGGGCTCCAGCACCGCCATCTGGAGAATCTCGTTGCGCTTCTTCTCGCCCCCCGAGAAGCCCTCGTTGACGGCGCGGCTCAGGAAGCTCGGGTCCATCTCCACCAGCGCCAGCTTGTCTCGGAGCAGCTGGAGGATCTCCATGGCGTCGAGCTCCTCCTGGCCTCGCCGAGCCCGGAGCTCGTTGAGGGCCCCCTTGAGGAACTGGGCGTTGCTGACCCCGGGGATCTCCACCGGATACTGAAAGGCCAGGAACACACCCGCCCGCGCCCGCTCCTCGGGCGGCAGCGCCAGCAGATCCTGACCCTCGTAGAACACCTCGCCACTCGTGACCGAGTAGGCGGGATGCCCGGCCAGGACCTGGGCCAGCGTGCTCTTGCCCGATCCGTTGGGGCCCATCACCGCATGGACCTCGCCCGCCGCCACCTCGAGATCGACGCCGTGAAGGATCTCCTTGCCGGCGACGCCGGCGTGCAGCTTTCTGATGCTCAGCATCGGCTCCCTCGTCTCCGGTCGCATGGTCTACCCCACGCCGCCTTCCAGGCTCACACCCAGCAGCCGCGAGGCCTCCACGGCGAACTCCATCGGGAGGTTCTTGAAGACCTCCTTGCAGAACCCGTTGACGATCATGGACACGGCGTTCTCGGCCGACAGGCCGCGCTGCTTGCAGTAGAAGAGCTGCTCCTCGCTGATTTTCTGGGTGGAGGCCTCGTGCTCGACCATCGACGAGCTGTTGGCGATCTCGATGTACGGGAAAGTGTGCGCGCCACAGCGGTCTCCGAGCAGCATGGAATCACACTGGGTGTAGTTGCGCGCGTTCGCCGCCCGGGGCAGCACCTTCACCAGGCCGCGATACGTGTTGCTGCCCTGCCCGGCCGAGATGCCCTTGGAGATGATCGTGCTCCGGGTGTTCCGGCCAATGTGAATCATCTTGGTCCCGGTGTCGGCCTGTTGCCGGTGGTTGGTCAGCGCCATCGAGTAGAACTCCCCCACTGACTCGTCGCCTTGAAGGATGACGCTCGGGTACTTCCAGGTGATGGCCGAGCCCGTCTCCACCTGGGTCCAGGAGATTCGTGAGCGCGGCCCGGCGCACTTGCCACGCTTGGTGACGAAGTTGTAGATGCCGCCCTTGCCCTCCCGGTCGCCGGCATACCAGTTCTGCACCGTCGAATACTTGATCTGGGCGTCGGCCAGGGCCACCAGCTCGACCACCGCCGCGTGGAGCTGGTGCTCGTCGCGCATGGGCGCCGTGCAGCCCTCCAGGTAGCTCACCGAGCTGCCTTCGTCGGCGACGATGAGGGTGCGCTCGAACTGCCCCGAGCTGGCCGCGTTGATCCGGAAGTACGTTGACAGCTCCATCGGGCAGCGGACGCCCTTGGGGATGTAGCAGAACGAGCCGTCGGTGAAGACCGCCGAGTTCAGCGTCGCGAAGAAGTTGTCCGTGTAGGGAACGACCGAGCCCAGGTATTTCCCGACCAGCTCCGGGTGTTTGTGGACGGCGTCCGAGAACGAGCAGAAGATGATACCCAGCTCGGCCAGCTTGTCCTGGAAGGTTGTGGCCACGGACACGCTGTCGAAGACCGCGTCCACCGCTACGCCGGAGAGCCACTTTTGCTCATCGAGCGGGATGCCGAGCTTCTCGAACGTCTTGAGAATTTCTGGGTCGATCTCGTCCAGGCTCCCCACCGTCTTCTTCTTGGGCGCCGAGTAGTAGACGATCTTCTGGTAATCGATCGGCGCGTACGTGATGTTCGCCCAGCGTGGCTCGGCGGCCGCGCGCTCCAGCGTCACCCAGTGCCGGAACGCGCGGAGCCGCCACTCGAGCAGGAACGGCGGCTCGTTTTTCTTGGCCGAGATCAACCGGATGATGTCCTCGTTGAGTCCCGGCGGCGCGGTATCGGTCTCGATCGGCGTCACGAATCCGTACGGGTACTCCCGGTTCGTGAGCGTTTCGATCACTCTCGCTGTCTGGCTCATGCAGCCTCCTAGAAGGGCCAGGGTATACCCATTTGGGTCTATTGGCGACTAAAAGAGTCGGCTTCGGACTCATAGACTTTAAACCGTTTAATCAATAACTTACAACACGATTTCCCCGTGCTAGCGCCGGGTGGAGGACGTGAGAGTAGTCGGGCTGGAGGGCATCCACCGAACCTTCGGCCACCCGCGCGGCGATCTGCGCGTCGCCACCCTCCGGGCCGCTGAGCACCTCTGCGCCGTCGAGGCCAACCTTCTCCCGGACGAGTCGGGCGGTGTGCCGCGTCGCGATGAGCTCGAACCGGGCGAAGTTATCGCGATTGAACGTCGCCCAGGCGACGAGGTCCACCTTCTTGTTGTCGTGGGCGATCGACGCGAGCCGGGGCCACCGTGCCTCTTTCGTGGGCGTCGCCGCGCGTGCCTGCACATTTCCGCGTCACCAGAAACGTGGAATCCCTTCGGCTGCGTATGCATCTCAAGGGCATGACCAAGCGAATTCTCGTACCTCTCGGCGAGCGGGAACGCGACGAAGCGATTCTTCCGCTCGTCGGCGCGTTGGCGCGGGAGTCCGGCGGCACCGTCCGCCTGCTCAGAGTCTATCCCGTGCCTGAGATCGTTCTCGGATCGAACGACCGGGTGCTCGCCTACGTCGACCAGGAGATGGATCGTCTCAGCCGCGAAGGTCTGATCCAGCTGAAGGGGGCCGAGCTGCAGCTCGATGGTGTTCCGGTAGAAAGCGTCGTCCGCTTCGGTGAGCCTGTCGAGGAGATTCTGCTGGAGACCGAGGCGTGGTCGGCCGATCTGATCGCGCTCAGGACTGCCCGCCGCAGTCGATTGTGGAGCGCGATCTCCCCGGGAGTGGCCGACCGAGTCGGCCGTCAGAGCACCACGCCCACCCTGGCGCTGCGCAGGTAAGCGCGCGCTCGCCCTCAGAGCGTCTCGAGATATGCGACCATCCGCGCCCGGGTGGTGGAGTCCGGCAGGGGACCCGTGCCCGCCCGCATATTGTCGGCCAGGTGCTCGGGCTTGCTCGTGGCCGGAATCACGCAGGTAACGGTGGCGTGGGCCAGGATCCACTTGAGGAAAAACTGGCCCCAGCTCGCGCAATCGAAGTCCGCGGCCCAGGGCGGCAGCGGGCGCCCGCGCACCCGGCGGAACAGCTCCCCTTCGGCAAAGGGACGGTTGACGAGCACGGCGATCCCGCGCTCGCGGGCGAGGGGCAGGAGCCTCCGCTCGGCTTCGCGCTCGGCCAGGGAGTAGTTGAGCTGGATGAAGTCGAGCCGCTCGTCTCGCATCACCCGCTCCAGCTCCCCGTAGGCGCTGGCCACGTAATGGGTGACGCCGAGATAGCGGACGCGGCCAGTCTCCTTCCAGACGCGAAGGGTCCGCAGTTGCGTGCGCCAGTCCACCAGGTTGTGGACCTGCAGGAGGTCGAGGCGCTGCGCGCGCAGGCGGCGTAGCGAGCGCTCCATCTCGGCCACACCCGCCTCGCGCCCCGTGGTCCACACCTTGGTAGCCAGGAAGAGCGACCCGAGGAGGCCGAGCGCCGCGGCAAGGTCGCCCACGACCGTCTCGGCCGCCCCGTACATGGGAGAGGAGTCGACCACGCGGCCGCCCAGGGCAACGAACTGCCGTAACACCTCCCGCAGAGGCTGACGCTCGGCAGCAGAGTGACCCACGTCGAAGGTGCGCCACGTTCCTAAGCCGACGGCGGGAATCGGCTCGCCCGTGGCGGGGATCGGGCGAAGGAGCGTTGTGGGAGCCGGCGGGCCCGGGGCCTGGCCGGCGGCGCTCCCCGCCGCCGTTGCCATCAACGCGAGGATCGCCCGCCTCGAGAGGAGCGCGCCGTCACGCCTCATCGGGATACGATCTCCCACCCCACGGCCCGGGGCGGGGCGTGGACCCCGCGCAACCCCTCCTGGTGGCGCCCCAGGTAGCCCGCGATGGCGATCCACAGCGCGGCCAGCGGCAGGGCCGCCAGCGCGATGCCGGTGAGCCCCAGGCCCAGAGCGGCGAGCCCGCTGAAGACCCAGCCGCCGACGGCGTCCGCGCCACGATAGACCACGGTGTCGATGACGTTCTTGGCCTTGTACTTCTGCTCACGGGTCACCACGGTGAAAAGCATTTCGCGCGCAGGTCGGGCCACGCCGTACTGGGCCGCACGTCGCAGCACCTGGAAGGCGGCAAGCACCGCCAGCATCGGCGCCAGCGCGAGCCCCGCGAAGCCCAGGAGCGTCAGCGCCGGCAGGACCCCCAGGGTGCGGGCTAGCCCCTGTCGAACCACCAGGCGCCCGGTAAGGAAGAGCTGAAGGACGATGGTCAACGCGTTCACGGAGAAGTCGATCAGGGCGAACACCGACGTGCGCTGACCGGGGTCGGCCACGCTGGCCCGAACGATGTGGGCCTGCTGGAAGTAGACGAACGTGGCCAGCGTGGAAGACAGCCCGATGAAGAGACAGATGCCGAGCAAGTAGCGCGAGCGCAGCACCAGCGCCACCCCGGCCAGCACGCCCCCGCCGAGGCCTCGCTCGTCGCGCCATCCGAGGCGTTCTGGCGCTCCGGGGATGGCCGCGGCGGCCCCGCGCCGGAGACGGCGGATGCAGAGGAGCGCGCCGGCCAGAACAGCAGCCGCAACGGGCAGGAGGTTGATCGGGCCGATCAGGCCGACCAGGACCGCGGTGAGCGAAGGTCCGACGAGGGCCCCGGCGCTGCCGCCGGCCGCGATGAACCCGAACAGGCGTCGGGCTTGCTCGTCACTCCAGAGATCGGCCATGAAACTCCAGAAGACGGAGACGACGAACAGGTTGAAGACGCTGAGCCACACGAAGAATGCGCCGGGCGCCCACTCCGACCCGAGCCCGCTTCGGAGCCACGCGAACAGACCGAGGATGCTGGCGACGAAGAATCCGTAGACGACGGGCAAGAGAGTCCGGCGCGGGTAGCGTGCGGCCAACGCCCCGAAGACGGGGACCGCGGCCGCCATCGCCACGAAGGTGGCCGTGAACACCCAGGGCAGGCGCTCGACCCCACCCGCGATGCCCATCTCCTCTCGCACCGGCCGGAGGATGTAATAGCTGCAGAGCAGGCAGAAGCAGTAGGCGAATGACCAGAGCGCCGCCCCCAGTTCATCCGGGCGGATGTGGACGGTGCGGTCCAGCACGCGGGTCAGTCGCACGGCGACCGGTCTCACTCCAGCCACCGAAGCTCACGTCTACCTCCGACCACCAGCGCAGTCAAGCGCGAGCGCGCGTCCCTGGAGCCCGGCCCGTTCGAAAAACGAGGACTACGGCGGCGCCAACCGAACTGCGACGCCTCTATCCGGGCTTCGGCCCCGTCGACGCCCGCCCGGCCTGGGCCGAGTGAAGCCGGGAGCGCTCGGCGTCCACCCGCGGGCTGGCCCCGGGCGCCAGGCCACAGGCCAGCGCCCGGGGCAGCCCGCGAAGCGCTAGGCCTTCATGGTCGCCATCGCCATCTTCAGCTTCGCCGCGGTGAACGGCACGCTGCGGAGGCGAACGCCGATGGCATCGAACACCGCGTTCGAGATGGCCGGCGGCGGCAGGCAGGCGGCCGGCTCGCCCACGCCCCACGGCGGGTCGTTGGGGCGATTGATCAGCTCCACGATGACTTCGGGCACGTCAGGGAATGTCAGGATGGGATAGCTCGCCCAGTCCACGCTCGTGACCCGCGAGCGGTTCCACTTCAACTCTTCCTTCAGCGTCCGGGAGACCGTCTGGATGATGTTGCCCTCGATCTGGGCGCGCACACCGTCCGAGTTGATGATGAGCCCGCAGTCGTGGGCGACATAGAAGCGCGTGCAGCGGATCGCCCCGGTCTGCCGGTTGACCTCGACGTCCGCCACTCCGGCGACGTAGGTGCGGGCGTTCTCGTACTTCACGTAGGCCACGCCCCGGCCGCGGGCGATGGGGCCGGTCTGGTCACGCCGGGGTGACGGCCGCGGCTCCCACTTGGCCAGGCCGGCCGCCGCCCGGAGCACCGCGATGCCGCGGGGGTCGGTGAGGTAGCGCAGTCGGTACTCGACGGGATCGGCCCCGGCCGCCGCCGCACACTCGTCGATGAAGACCTCGTTGGCGTACGTGTTCTGCATGCGACCGGGGGTGCGGATCCACGAGGGCCGAAAGGGCGTCGTGGCCAGTCGATGGGCCACGGCGCGCTGGTTCGGAAACGGGTACGAGGGATCCAGGTTGCGGTGAATGTTGCCGGGATTGATGGCCTCCTTCTGGGGAATGCCGGCCAAAGTCGCCGCCAGCGTGCGCGGCCACTCGGTGATGTCGGCCTTCGGCACCCACAACTCGGCATCCCAGGCGATGATGTCGCCACGGGCGTCGAGTCCACCCGAGATCTCCACGAGGGTGGGTGGGCCCTTCGGATCCCAGCCGTGCTCGTCCTCGCGTGACCATTGCACGCGCACGGGCTTGCCGGTCAGCTTGGAGACGAGCGCGGCATCGCACGTCGCGTCCTCGTGACCGTTCCGGCCGTAGCAGCCCGCTCCGTCGAGGTACTGGATGTGAACGTCCTTCGCGTCCATTTGCAGGGTGTAGGCGACTTCCTTGCACAGCCAATGCGGCGCCTGCGACGGCGACCAGATTTCGGCCTTGCCACTCTTTACATCGGCCACCGCGCACGCCGGACCCATCGAGCCATGGGTGTGGACGGCGAAGTCGTAGGTGGCCTTGAGGGTCTTCGCCGCGCGGGCCATGGCTGCCTTGGGATCACCCTGGTTCACGGCGACATCGTCCTTGGCGACGGGCGTGTTGCGCACGTGCTCCCAGAGCTTCGCCGGGGCCGGCAGGCCCTCCCACTTCGACCACGTCGCCTTGAGCTGTTTGGCCGCCTTCACCGCCGCCCACTCGCTCTCGGCCACGACAGCGAGGAAGCTGCCCTGGCGGACGACCGTTGCGCCCTTGATGGACTTGATGGAGGACTCGTCTACGCTCTCGAGCGTGGCGCCGATGGCCGGGGGCCGCACCACTCGCGCGTGCAGCATGCCGGGCACGCGGAAATCCTGCATGTAGGTGTGGGCCCCCGTGACCTTGCCCGGGATGTCCGGCCTCGGCACCGGCTGGCCGACGATGGTGTAGTCCTTGGGGTTCTTCAGCGGCGCCGTGGGGTCGACCTTCAGGTTGAAGGCCTGCTCCCCGATCAGCTCGGCGTAGCTGAGCCGGCGATGGGGCTCGGCCCGGACGAAGATGACCCCATCCTTCACGACGAGGTCGGCGGACGGCAGGCCGAGCTTCTGCACGGCCATGTCGACCAGGACCTTCCGGGCGGTGGCCGCGGCTTGACGGAGCTGCACGCCGGCGATCTGGACGGAGAGGCTGCCCCACGTCGGGCCCTGGTCGGGCGTGAGCGCGGTATCGCCCTCGACCAGCTTGATCTTGTCGAGCGCGATGTCGAGCTCCTCGGCCACCATTTGCGGCAGCGCGACGCGGATGCCCGTGCCGATGTCCACCTTGCCCGTGTACATGGTGACGGTGCCGTCGCGATGGACGGCCAGGAAACTGTCCACCTGGTCGAGGGCCACCGGCTTCGTCCGGCCTGGCCCCTGGGCCCGCGCGGGGGACGTCAGGCTGAACGACACCACCAGCGCCCCGGTGCCGATCAAGAATTCGCGGCGAGTCGTCTCGAGCGTCGCCATGTCACGCCCCCTTTCCCATCAGGGTCGCGGCCCGCTTGACGGCGGCGATGATCCTCTGATGCGTCCCGCAGCGACAGAGGTTCCGCTGGAGGGCCTGCCGGATCTCACGCTCGGAGGGACTGGTCTGCCGGGCGCTGAGGAAGGCGGTGGCCTGCATCACCATGCCGTTGATGCAGTACCCGCACTGGGCGGCCTGCTCCTCGATGAACGCCTGCTGTACCGGATGGGGCTTCTGGACCGTCCCCAGCCCCTCGAGCGTCACCACCTTGCCCGGACCCAGCTTCCCGACGGCGACGGAGCAGGAGCGCACGGCCTTGCCGTCGACCAGCACGGTGCACGACCCGCACTGCGCCAGCCCGCAACCGAACTTCGGGCCATGCAGCCCGAGGTTGTCGCGGAGGACATAGAGCAGCGGGGTGTCGGGTTCGACGTCGACACGCTGGATCTTGCCATTGACCGAGAGTGTGACCATACGCCCTCCCTCCGGCTGCCGAGCCGGGCTGGGGATGGAGACCTACCGTAACGGCGTGAAACCTTAGGCCGAGCGCTCGGTCAAGTCAAGGCGCCCGCTGGTCAGAACCGGATCAGGCTGGGCAGCCAGAGCGAGATCGCCGGCAGGTAGGTGACGAGCAGGAGCGCCAGGATCATGGCGCCATAGAAGGGCCAGAGCTCCCGCGACACTTCCTCCATGGAGACCCTGCCGATGGCGCAACCGACGAACAGCGTGGGGCCCACCGGAGGCGTGATGAGCCCGATCCCCCCATTCACCAGCAGGATCATGCCGAAGTGCACGGGATCCACCCCGAGCTTCACCATGACCGGCAGCAGGATCGGCGTGCAGATCAGGATCATGGGGGCCAGATCCAGGAAGGTGCCCAGGGCCAGGAGGAGCACATTGACCAGCAGCAGCATCGCGTACATGTTGGTGGTGAGGCTCAGGAAGAACTCCGTGGCCCGGGCCGGGATCTGCATGATCGCCATCATGTAGCCAAACGCCGCCGAGAACCCGATCAGCATCATCACCATGGCCACCGTCTTCACCGTGCGGTGGAGTAGGCGGGGCAGGTCGCGCCACTGGTAGTCCCGGTAGACGAACATGGTGACGAGGAAGGCGTACAGGCAGGCCACCGCCGCCGACTCGGTGGCGGTGAAGATTCCGCCGAGAATTCCGCCCAGGATGATGACGATGGTGACCAGGCCCCACACCGCATCCAGGGCGATGCGCAGGGCCTGCCGCAGCGCGACGGGCTCCGACTTGGGGAACCCCCGGCGGTGAGCCGTGATGAGGACCAGTCCGGTGAGACACACGCCGAACAGGAGCCCCGGAAACACCCCGGCCAGAAACAGGTGCGCGATCGAGATCGACCCGCCGGCGGCCAGGGAGTAGATCACCGCGTTGTGCGACGGGGGAATGAGGATCGCCTGCACCGAGCCGCAGATGGTCACGTTGGTGGAGAACACCCGCGGGTAGCCGGCTCTGATCATCTGGGGGATCATGACGGTGCCGATCGAAGCGGTATCGGCCACCGAGGAGCCCGACACCGCGCCGAAGAACGTCGAGGCCAGCACATTCACCAGGGCCAGCCCGCCCCGGATGAATCCCACCAGGATCTTGGCCAGGTTCACCAGGCGGGTGGCCATGCCGCCTTCGGCCATGATCGCGCCGGCCAGCACGAAGAACGGGATAGCCAGCAAGGAGAAGTCGTCGGTGCCGTCGGAGATCTTCAGCATCACCGCTTCCATGGGCAGGCTGATCCACATCGCGGCGATGAGGCTGGCCAGTCCCAGCGTGTAGGCCACCGGCATACCGATGGCGCACAGCAGGGTGAACGATCCGAGCAGGACGAGCGCATCCACCGGCGGCTACTCGAGGGCGACGGCCTGGTCTCGATACATGAGGGACGTGGGCGGCGGCTCGCCGATCCAGCGCCGCTCCAGGATGAACAGCAAGGTGAGCAGGCCCCCCAGGGGGACGGGGGCGTAGGTGAGGCCGACCGATAGCAGAGGGAACTCCGCGATCACCTGGTTCCAGGTGGCGCGCACCAGCTCCAGCCCCCACAGGAACATGAACAGGCAGGTCAGGGCCATGGCGATGTCCACGAGCGCGAGCATGAGCCGCTGCGTGGACGGCCCCACCGCGTCCACCAGGGCCCGCACCGCGATGTGGACCTGGGCGCGGTACACGGCGGCCCCGCCCAGGAACGAGAACACGATCATGAGCAGCACCGCCGCCGGCTCCGGCCACGACGCCGGCGAGCTCACCACGTACCGCATGAAGACGCCGTAAGGGATGATCAGCGTGATGACGACGAGGCTTGCCCCCGACACCCCGATGCAGGCGACGTACAGGGCCTCCATCGCCTGCGCGTAGTAGGCCTTCATCCGGCGATCAGCGGGTCAGCGGGTGTCCTCGATGCGCTTGATGAGGGCCGTCCACTTGGAACCGTACTTGTCGCGCACGGGACGGGTGGCCTCGTAGAAGGCCTTCTTGTCGACGTCCACGAACTCCACCCCGGCCGCCTTCAGCTTCTGGGTGGACTCCGCCACCATCTTGTCCCACAGCTCCCGCTGCTCGATCTGAGCCTCGCGGGAGAGCTTCTTGATGAGGGCCTGGTCCTCCTTGGCCAGGGTGTCCCAGCTCCGGCGCGAGAACACGAAGATCTCGGGGATGATCAGGTGCCCGGTGAGACTGTAGACCTTGCTGACCTGGTAGTGATTGTGGGTCAGCAGGGTGGGCGGGTTGTTCTCGGCGCCGTCCACCACTCCGGTTTGCAGCGCGCTGTACAGCTCGTTGAACCCCATGGAGATGCCGTTGCCACCCATAGCGTTCATGGTCTCCACGAAGATGGGGTTGCCCATCATCCGGATCTTCTGGCCCTTGAGGTCGGCGGGAGCTTTGAAGGCCTTCTTGGCGTACACGCTGCGAGTGCCGGCATCCATCCAGCCCAGACCCACCAGGCGCGAGTTGGGGGCGGCGGTGATCTTCTCGATGAGCTCGACCCCGATGGGGCCGTCGATCACCTTCCGCATGTGGGCCTCGTCCCGGAAGATGAAGGGCAGGTTGAAGACGTTGAGCTCATCGACGATGGTACCCACCGGTCCCACGCTGACCCGGCAGATCTGCAGGGCGCCCACCTGGGTCTGCTCCAGCATCTCCTTCTCGCCGCCCAGCTGCATGGCCGGATACATCTGCACGGAGAGACGGCCCTTGGTGGCGGCCTCCAGCTTCTTGCCCATTCGGACGATGGCTTCCACCGTCGGGTAGCCGAGGGGATGAACGTCGGAGGCCTTGAGCACCATCTTTTGCTGGGCGCGTGCCCACCGCGGCGTACCGAGCGCGGCTGCACCGGCCACCAGGACGGACGTACCGAGGAATTGCCGTCGCGGGTTCATAGTCTGTCCCCTCTCCTCCAAGGCGGTCGAACGGTACGACATCCTATAAGATCGAGCGCTGACCGCGCAATGGCCCGGCTCCCGCCTTCACCGCCCGGCCGCCTGCGGAATCGCGGGCCGCGGCCTCGGTGAAGCTGCCACCGAGCCGCGGTAGACGATATGGTCGCAGGCTGAGGCCGGAAGTGGCATGACCTCGTGGACCGGGAGGGAGGTCATAACAGCAGACGATCCTCGTAATCGATCCGCGAGAGAATCCGAGGTGCGCCTTCGGTGACCAGCACCATGTCCTCGATGCGCACGCCGGCTCCGCCCTCGACGTCGGGGACCCACACCAGTGGCTCCACGGCGAACACCATGCCCGGCTGCAGCGGATACACCGTGGCGCCCTCCAGCGTCTCGCCGATGTAGGGCGGCTCGTTAGCGCCCATTCCGATGCCGTGCCCGATGAACAGGCTGAACAGATGCTGAGCCAACCCGAATTCCGCGATCTTGGCGACGATGGCCTTGGAGACGTCCAGGTTGGTCTGGCCCGGCCGCATGACGGCGATGCCGGCCTGCAATCCCTGGAAGACCGCCGTGTAGACCTCCTTTTGGCGCCGCGAGGGTTTGCCCACGATAGTCATCCGCCCGATATCGGCAAAGTAGCCGTTCCACATCGCGCCGATATCAATGAAGCACACGTCACGGTTGCGGATCAGCTTGTCGCTGCAAATCCGGTGCGGCGGGGACATATGCTCGCCCGAGGCCACGAACGGGGTGATCACGTGGGCCATCTCGCCGCCCAGGTAATACAAGGTCTGCATGGCATCACCGGCAACCTCGCACTCGCGCCGTCCCTCGCGCACGGCGTCGAGCGCCCGGCGGGTGACAGCGTCTCCGACGGCGCAGGCCTCTTCGATCACCGCGATCTCCTCCGGCAGCTTGATGAGCCGGGCCTGCTGCATGGCCGAATCGCCATCCACCAGCTCCACGCCCGGTAGCAGCCTCCGGATGGACTCGATCAGGATCATCGTTGGCTGATCCACTCCCAGCCGACCGTTCAGCAGCTTGTGCCGGGTCAACGCCGGCGTGAGCACCGAGCGGACGAAGCCCTCCACCAGACCGCGCTCCTCCATGATGGGAATGGCGTGCACCTCGGCCAGCCAGGGCATCTTGGCCAGCGCGCGATCACGTTCACCGCCCGAGCAGAGCAGGATCGGCTCGGCGTCGCGGGGAAAGAGCACGCCGTTCAGCGAGCTGCTCTTCCCGGCGATGAGCTGTGCGCGCAATCCGGTGAGGTAGCGGACGTTCTCGTCCTTCCAGACGAGCAGGGCATCCAGCTGCTGGGCCGCCATTTGCGTCCGCGCCTTCTCCACTCGCTTGCGGCGCAGCGATGCGTAATCGACCCGGGCCTCGTAGTCCACATCGAACTGTCCGAGCGCATAGCTCATGAACGATCTCCTGGTTGCGGAGTGATGGGGCCGCAGTCTAGCATCAGGCCGCGAATAACGGCCATCGCAGGTTGACAAGCTCCCCGCCCCCGGCACAGAATCCCGCCTCGGTCACCGCCACCGGGCCCCTTCAGGAGTCAGCATGAGACCATGGGTCGTCGTCGTTCAGCCCATCCCGGAGGACGGGCTGCGGATGCTCCAGCAGGTCGCCGAGGTGGAGGTCTTCCAGTCCGAGCGGATGATGAGTCGCGATGAGCTCCTGGCGTGGGTCAAGCGCTGCGACTACCTGTACACCCTGGGCGATACCCCCATCGACGCCGAGGTGCTGAACGCCAATCCCAACCTCAAGGGGATCGCGGCCATGACCATGGTGCCGAACGTCATCGACGTCGACGCCATGACGGCCCGCAAGATTCCCCTGACGAACATCCCCCACATCATCACCAAGACCACCTGCGACCTGACCTGGCCCTCATCCTGGGCCTGGCCTGGCGGCTGGTGGAAGCCGATCGCTTCACCCGCAGCAGGCGCTTCCGCCAGGAGCAATCCATGTCGTTCCTCTGCCACTCCCTGCCCGGCAAGGTGGCCGGGTTCATCGGCCTGGGTCGGATCGGCGAGGAGATCGCCAAACGGCTGCGTGCCTTCGAGATGCCGGTGATCTACACGAAGCGCACCCGGCTGACCCCCGAACGCGAGAAAGAGCTCGGCGTCGAGCGGGTGCCGGACAAGGACGCCGTCCTCCGCCGGGGCGATTTCGTCGTCATCATGGCCAACTACAACCCCAGCACGCACCTGATGATCGGGGCTCGCGAGTTCGCGCTCATGAAGCGCACCGCCTTCTTCGTCAACACCGGCCGCGGCCGCATCGTCGACGAGAAGGCGCTGATCGACGCGCTCCGCAACTCCACCATCGCCGGGGCCGGCCTGGATGTGTACTGGACGGAGCCGCCGGTCGGCGAGCCCGCCCCCAGTCCGGAGCTGTTCAAGTTCGACAACGTCATCCTGACCCCGCACATCGGGAGCGCCACCTGGGAATCGCGGCGCGAGATGTCCAAGCTGGCCGCCGCCAACATCATCGCCATGATCAAGGGCGAGCGGCCGCCCAACCTCTACAATCCCCAGATCTACGGGGGCTGATGACCCCGCTCTTTCCCACCACGCTCGTGGGCAGCTACCCGCAGCCCGAGTGGCTGATCGACCGTCAGAAGCTCGGCGCTCGCTTCCCGCCCCGCGTCCGCGCGCGCGAGCTCTGGCGCATCGCCGAGCCCTGGCTGGCCGAGGCCCAGGACGATGCCACCCGGCTGGCTATCCGGGCCCAGGACGCGGTGGGGCTCGACATCATCACCGACGGGGAGATCCGCCGAGAAAGCTACTCGAACCGGTTCGCCACCGCGCTGGCCGGCATCGACATCGACAATCCGGGCACCGCGCTGGACCGCTCCGGCCACCCCAACCCCGTGCCGCGGATCGTCGGGCCTATCCGCCGCCGGCACCCGGTCGCGGTCGAGGACACGCGGTTCCTGCGCGCCCACACCACGAAGCCCATCAAGATGACCGTGCCGGGGCCCTTCACGATGTCGCAGCAGGCCCAGAACGACTACTACCCCAGCGAGGAGCGGGCCGCGATGGATTACGCGGTCGCCGTGAACGAGGAGGTCCGCGACCTCTTCGCGGCGGGCGCCGACATCGTGCAGCTCGACGAGCCCTACATGCAGGCCCGACCGGACAAGGCCCGCCAGTACGGGCTGGCGGCGCTCAACCGGGCGCTGGAGGGAATCGCCGGCACGACGGCGGTGCACATCTGCTTCGGCTACGCCGCCATCATCCACCAGCGGCCGTCGGGCTACTCCTTTCTGCCCGAGCTGGCCGGGTGCCCGTGCCACCAGGTCTCCGTCGAGACGGCGCAAGCCAGGCTCGACTGTGCCATCCTCGCCAGGCTCGAGGGTAAGCAGATCGTGGTCGGCTGCCTCGACCTCAACGACCCGGCCGTGGACACGGTGGACACGATCGTCGCGCGCATCGAGCGTGCCCTGGCCTACGTGCGGCCGGAGAACGTCGTGCTGGCGCCGGACTGCGGGATGAAATACCTGTCGCGCGACATCGCCCTCGGCAAGCTGACGTCGATGGTGGCAGCGGCCCGAATCCTGCGAACGGAGTTCAGCCGGTCCTGACGCACGCCCTTCATGGCCTGCACCTCCCGCCCCCGGATCGGCACGAGGAGGGCGTAGGGCGGGATGGCCGCGACGCCGCGGGCGGCGATGGCGTCGGTCCACCACGTGTACCCGAGTTAGACGGGTGAGACTACGGAGTAACCCAGGTCGCCCAGCCCAGGCCGTCATTCCGGCCAGCCCAGACGGAGAGAGCACGAGGGCGAACGGGCGGTTCGTCGCCGCCGTCCGGTCGACCGGGATCTTTTGCCGGCCCACGTGCAGTTGCCGGAAACCGCGTCCCGAACGGGTGGAGTATTTCCGCTCCGCTCGGGCGGCCGCACAGGCCGGGTACCGGGCCTGCAAGCGCTGCCGGCCGGAGTTGGCGGGCGGCCGCCTCGAGGCCGAGCGGCGGGCGCCCACCGATGCAGGCCCTCACCGACCTCCGGGTCGAGCAGGCCGAGAGGCTGCTACAGACCGCCCGCCTGACAGTGCTCGAGGCCGGGCTGGCCGCCGGCTTCGGCAGCGCGTCGGCCTTCACCCGGGCCTGCCGGCGGCGCGAGGGGCTGTCGCCGGCGCGTTGGCGAGCCCTTACCGCCGCTCAACGCCCCTGCTTGGCCGCGGTGTCGATCCACTCTTTCGCGACGTCGAGCGCGCGGCGGTCAGCTTCGTCTCGCGTTGGAAACCGCACCGCGGTGGGCGAGTAGAGAGGTGTCCCTCGCGTCCAGCGCCCGTCAGTCCGTACCGACACGACCACGCGTGGAGACCACGCCGCCCTGTTGATGAAGTACGACTCCGGCTCGATCCGGTAACCCTTGTACGTGATCTCGGCGGGGACAGGGTCCGGGGGCGGCGCTTTGGTCGTAACGACCGGTCGAATCACCCGCCGGGTGACGCTCAACGCCAGCCTCCGCTACTGCGCTCTTTCTTCTGGGACAATTCCACCTTGAGGGAGCGCCCGTCGAGCTCGCTCCCGTGCAAGCGGCTGATGGCAGCCGTCGCTTCCTCGGTCGTCTCCATCTCGACGAAGCCGAAGCCGCGCGACTGACCCGCGGGATCCTTGACGACGCTCGCCGACACGACGGTACCCGACGCCGCGAACGTTTCCCGCAACCGATCCGACGATGTACCGAAGGCAAGACCACCGACGAAAAGCTTGACGGCCATGATGGGGGACTCCTTGGGCACAGCAGGTGAGGCAGGCCACGTGTCACCGGGGTCTCGACGCCAGATGCGTCAGCCATGAAGACGGGGGTGACGGCACCGTCACTGTACCACGATTGGGGACGTTCGGGGCAACCATCGTCCCCCCGCCGCGCCGGCTATCTCTGGGTTTTCTGAGCCTGCTCGTAGAGCGGCATCACCCGCTGCGAGAATCCTCCGAGGTCCTTGATCCGCTCCTCGTTCGACGGGTGCGTCGACAGCAACGCCGGTGGTCCACCGCCGCCCGACATCTTCGCCATCTTCTGCCACAGCGCGATCGCGGCCCGAGGGTCGTAGCCGCCGCGCGCTGCGAGCTCGACACCGATGCGGTCGGCCTCGGTCTCGTGCAGGCGAGAGTACGGAAGCAGGAACGTGACCTCCCCGACCAGGCCGGCGAGGTCGGCCCCACCCTGCCCGATGCCGAGCACGGCGCCTACCGCAGCGGCGCCCACGCTCGTGGCCAGCTGCTGCGAGGCGCGCTCGCGGCCGTGCTCCCTGAGCGCGTGGGCGATCTCGTGGCCCATGATGGCGGCCGCCTCGTCGTCGGTGAGCTGGAGCTTCTCGAGGATGCCGGTGTAGAAGGCGATCTTGCCTCCCGGCATGCACCAGGCGTTGACCTCCGGCGAAGTGATGACGTTCACCTCCCACTTCCACCCCGGCGCGTCCTTCCGGAACACTGCGGTGTGCGGGATGATCCGGGTGGCGATCTGACGGACGCGCGCCACCTGCTGGGGATCGCGGTTGACGTTGCCTTTCCCGCTCTGCTGTTGAAGGACTTTCTGATAGGCGACCGCCGCGCTCTTGTCCATCTCCGCGGAAGACACGAGCAGGAACTGACTGCGCTCCACGCCCACAGCGCCCTTCTCGGTCGTCGTCGCGCACCCGGCGAGCACGAGCGCACCCAGCGCGGCCGCCCCGATCGCGCCTGTCATTCGGCCCACCATCTCCGACCTCCCCCGTCCATCCCGCCACACCCGTTTCGGCATTCTAGAATTCCGTGATCTGTCCATCCTTGATCGTGACTGTTTCCGCCTGCCCCGCGACCTTGATCTGGATCGGGCCCACCGGCAGGCCGAATTCCTGCGAGCCGAAGCCACCGGTCAGCGTGCGTTGATCCGCGGCGTCGAGCAGATCCACCCGTGTGTTGGCCAGCGCGGTCACCCGCAGCACCCCCACCCGGATGTGCGTGTCGTGCGCCGGCTGCACCGTCACGCCGAAGATCCGTTTCCGGGAGATCTCGACCTCGTACGTGCCGGGCATCAGGTCGAGCATCTGGCCGCCATACCCACCCGCCAGCGAGGCTTGCTCTCCCGGCCGATAGACGTCGACGCGCGTATTGCCGGGGTTGGCGCCGTCCGGGAACTTCACGATGAGCCGGCCCAGCCGGCCCTTCCGCTCGGGGTCGGCCACGATCGCACAGCACTCGCCCGAGCCCGGTCCCGTCGCCGGAGCAGGTGACGTCGTGATCACGCCCACCGGTGCCGAAGCCGTCGGGGCCGGGGAGGCTGGCGGCGGGGCGGGTGACGTCGGCGCCGGAGGTGTCGCCCCCCGTGGCGCCGGCCTGTCCTCCCTGCGCCGACAGGACCACGAGAGCCCGACGAGCAGGAGTAACATCAGAAGAGCAACGACCCGCGCCCGACTGTTCAAGCGGCTTCGCTCAATCTCGAATCACCCAGCAGGACTCGATTCACCGGTACCGCAGACACTACCTGAAGGCAGAATCTCTCGCAATCGGCGCGCCGAGACCGTATACTCGTGATCGTCTGGCTCGATCAGGCTCATTCGCGGGCCCTCATCCTTCTCAGACCGCGTTTCCCGGCCACTTCCGCTTCCTGGGGCGTGCGACGAATCCGCGGAAGACTGACCGGGCCCGCTGGGCCTCACGAGGAACCCCTCTATGTCGTTCGCGTCCTTCAACCTGCACCCGGACCTGCAGCGCGGCCTCGATGCCCTCGGCTTCCTCACTCCCACTCGTATCCAGAGGGATGCCATTCCGCCGGCATGTCAGGGACGCGACGTGCTGGCGTGTGCCATGACGGGCAGCGGCAAGACCGCGGCGTTCCTGCTGCCCCTCCTGCAACGCCTCCTGGGCGGCCAGCGGGGCGTCACGCGGGCGCTCATCATCGCGCCAACCCGCGAACTGGCCGCCCAGATCGACGAGCACCGCCGCCAACTCGCCCGCTTCACGCGCATCGGCGGGGCCGCCGTCTTCGGCGGCGTGCCCATGGGGCCACAGGAGGCGGCGCTTCGCCGGGGCGTCGAGATCCTGGTCGCGACCCCCGGCCGGCTTCTCGACCACCTCCGGTACCCGTACGCGAGACTCGACGGACTCGAGGTCCTCATCCTCGACGAAGCCGACCGCATGCTCGACATGGGGTTCCTGCCCGACATCCGGAGGATTCTCCAGCGCTTGCCCGCTGCGCCCCGGCAAACCCTGCTCTTCTCGGCTACTCTGCCCCCGGCCATCGTCACCCTCGCCCGGGATCTGCTCCGCGATCCGGTGACGATCGACGTCGAACGGCCGGCGGCGCCGGCGGTCGGCGTGCACCACGCTGCCTATCCGGTGGCCGGGGAGCTGAAGCTTCCCCTTCTGCTCGCCCTCCTGCGCCAGCCCGATGTGCGGAATATGCTCGTCTTCACCCGCACCAAGCACCGGGCCAACCGCCTGGCCGACGCCCTCAGCCGGCGGGGCGTGGTCGCCGCCCGCATCCACGGTAACCGCAGCCAGGGGCAGCGCACGCAGGCACTGGCCGCCTTCAAGGCGGGAACGGTGCGCGTCCTGGTCGCCACCGACATCGCAGCCCGCGGCATCGACGTGACAGACCTCTCCCACGTGGTGAACTTCGACGTCCCGAAGCTGGCAGAAGATTACATCCACCGAGTGGGCCGGACGGCGCGCATGGACGCCGAGGGGGATGCCGTCACGCTCGTGTCGCCCGCGGAGGACGCGGATTTCCGGATGATCGAACGGGCCGTCGGCAGGCGCATCCGGCGTGTCACCCTGCCGGACTTCGACTACACGACGCGCGCTACCGAGCGCCTCGAGATACCGCTGGGCGAGCGCATCGCTGCGATCCAGGCCGGGAAGACCGCTCAGCACGCGCGGAGTCGCGTGAGCGCTCAGCGCCCCACCCTGGCCACGGTCTCGCCAGGGTCCGCTGCCGGCCTGTCCTCACGCCATCACAGACGGGGTTGAGGCGGCTCGGGTAGCAACACCCGGTCAGCGGACAGTTCCTTTCCCGTCCCCGCCGGATCCATGCCGATCCGGGCCAACGTGACCATGACCCGCCGCGGCTCCCCCAGCCTGCGCAGGCTCTCGTCCCCGGTCACGCGGGCGCTCCTAGAGTCACCGCGTCCTCGACGTCCGGCGCCGCGGACGCGCCGGACTGTTCGGTCCCCGTCGACCTCCCGACCGTCGATCGTCGCGTTCGACCTCCGCCCGCCCTCCCTGCCGTGCTGCGCTTCTAATGCGGCGGACTGCCTTGGCCTGACCCTCAACGTTGGCAAGAAGGGCCGGGTTGTCCGCCCACTTCAGTCCCTCCTCAATCAAAGCCCGAAGGACGATCTGAAGACTTACGGGAAGCTTGAGGGTAGTGGTCGCCCTCCCGGCGAAGACCCGGGCCTGATCCAGGACGTCCTGGGAAAGGACAAGCAGGACTCTCGCCTTGCTTGCGAACATCGCACCTCCCATCTTGGCCCAGCCGACGGGCTCATCTCATGTTATATATTTTATACTTGTAATATAAGTTGTAATTTGTTATATGTCAATGAGGCCAAGCCTCAGCAGCGGAGGGAGAAGACGATGAATCCGGAAATGTTCGGCGCCATGATCCTCATAGGGCTCCTGACCGGCTGGCTGGCCGGGTTCGTGATGAAGGATGGCGGTTACGGTTTGATCGGGGACTTCGCCCTCGGCCTCCTCGGCAGCAGCACGGCGAGCGCCATCTGGGCCCTGGGTGTCGCTCCGACCACGGGGAACTTGGCCACGGCTGGCATGGCCTTCCTCGGAGCGACCGTCCTGATCGTGGCCCAGCGCAAGGTCTGGTACGTCCACGCCTAGAAAGCGTGAACCTCACACCCCCTGGGGGGAGAGCAGACATGACGAAGTTCATCCAGATCTGCGCATCGCAAGACGATCTCTTCGCGCTCGACGTGGATGGCGATGTCTACCAGTACAACTTCACCACGAAGACCTGGATCAAGCTCATCCCGAGCCGTTCCTACGAGGGAGCCCCATCCCGAACGAGCTCGATAGGACCGCCAAACGGGCTTTGATGCGCACAATCCCCACCCACAGGTTGTCCACATTTCCACAGTTATTCACAGGTGGCTAAATCGCTCGGTTTGATGCGATCTCGCAGGGGCAGTCGCCAAAAGAGACGATCCAGTCATCCACGATGAGGATGGGCATTCAAATTCTCTCATTCAATGAGGTCGTCAGCACCTTCGGGCCGCCTGAACGCGCACTTGATGCGATTAAACGAAGCGTTGACAATGCCGCCGCCGAGCCTCTAGGTGGGGTCAACAGTGTAAGGATGGTGCCCGTGGGAGCGATTCGGAGGCCGCTGACAAAGGCCGAAGGACGCCGCCGTATGCGGCTCAGCGGCCTCACCATTGCCTGGCGGGGCACACCGAGCCTGGACGACTGGGTGGCCTATATCGTGGGAACCAAGTCGAAGAAGCTCATCCTGGCTGATCACGCGTCTGAGCGGAAGGTGAAGACCCTGCTGTCGCAGCTGCAGACGATGTCGAAGACGGCGGTGGAGAAGCTCGCGAAGGGCTAGCCGCGCATCTTGTCCTCCCGCGGGAAGGCGGGCATACTAACGCCCTGTCTTATGGCCTCAAAGCGGATGGCGCCAAAGCGGGTCGGGGATCTCCTCGACCGTATCGACTGCCTGAAGCACCCGTGCGATCTCGATTTGCTGCTGTTCTTCTATCGTCATCCGCGGGCTTTCCTCATCAGCGAACGCCTGGCCGCGTACGTCGGGTATGACCGCGCGCAAGTCGTGCAATCGCTCGAGGTCCTGATCACCGCCGGACTCCTGCGACGGTCTCCGGACTCCACTCACCCCGCGCGGCTCTATGTTCTCACGCCGGGCAGCACTCTTGGCGGGTGGCTCTCGTCGCTCCTACGATTCGCGGCGACCCGCGACGGCCGGTTGGCGGTCCTCCACGCTCTCAAGCAGCGACACTCGTCACGACCCTCGGCTGGTGCCGAGGACGAACCAGGGCAAACGCTCGAGCATTCCCACGGAGGCTAGAGGTATCGTATGCCTGACCCAGACCTGGTCAAGACAGGAATCAAGGGGCTCGACGAGATTCTCTTCGGCGGCATTCCCCGGGGGAACATCATCCTGGTGGCGGGCACGGCGGGGACGGGGAAAACCACGCTGGGGGTCGAGTTCGTGTATCGCGGTGCTCGCGAGTTCAACGAGCCGGGAGTGATCGTCCTGTTCGAAGTGGCCCCCGACAAGCTCATTCGCGACGCGGCGCTCTTTGGCTGGGACTTGCGCGAGCTCGAGCGTGAGAGGCGACTGAAGATCGTGTTCACGACGCGGCAGGTCTTTCAGCAGGAGGTGCTGCAAGCCGACAGCGTGCTCCTGGCCGAGGCCGCAGAAATTGGTGCGCGGCGGCTCTTCGTCGACGGCCTCGTCCGGCTGGCCGAGCCCAATGGCGGGGAGCCTCGCGAGGCGTTCCATCTCCTCGCCGAGGGACTGCACCGCGAGAACCTGACGGCGATGCTGGCACTGGAGTCGACGTTTGACCACCCCGCGACGGCCCGAGCGCCCGAGGAGTTCGTCGCCGACACCATCCTGAAACTCAGCATCGAGCCGGTCCAGCGTGCCGTGCTGCGGTCAGTCGAGGTCGTGAAGTCGCGCGGCCACGAGTACGCCCTGGGACGTCACTCGTTCCGGATCGTCAACGGTCAGGGGCTCGAGGTCTATCGTCGGGTCCAGGCGCCCCGCAGTTCGCAACGCGAAGGGGGCGCCGCGTTCGAAGCGACCGCGCGTGTCTCGACGGGCATCCCCGGCCTCGACGAGTTGGTGAACGGCGGGTATTTCGTGGCGAGCACGACGCTCATCGTCGGGATCTCGGGCGCGGGCAAGAGCGTCATGGCCCTGCAGTTCATCGCCGAAGGGGCCCGGCGCGGCGAGCGCAGCCTCATGATCACCCTGGACGAGCCGCCGGCCCAGGTCCTCCGCAACGCCCATAGCATCGGAATTGATCTTCAGTCACTCATCGATAAGGGCCTGGTGCATCTGTGGTACGAGCCACCCCAGGAGATGGAGATCGACCGCCATTTCGCCCAGATCGAGGCGATCGTCGATCGCTTCAAGCCCAAGCGCGCGGTGATCGACAGTCTGTCGACCTACGGGTCGTGCCTGGGCGTCGCCGAGCGCGGTTTCCGCGACTTCTTCCATGCCATCGTCGCGCTGATGAAGGAGCACCAGATCACTGCGGTCTACAACCACGAAAACCCCGAAATGCTCGGCATGTCGTCGATGATGGGAGAATTCAAGGTCAGCTCACTGGTGGACAACATCCTGTTGATGAACTGGGTCGAGCTGGGCGATACCTTCCGGCACGCGCTCACCGTCGCCAAGATGCGGGCCATGCCGACGAGCCGAACGACCCACGAGTGCGAGATCGTGAACGGCCAGGGCATGCGGGTGCTTCCGCGGCCGCTGGCCGGAGCGCTCCCGGTCGTACCCTTCGCCGGCTACCTCGGGCTCATCTCTCGCGCGCCCGAACGGCGTGGTCAGCAGGTGGCCCGCACGGACCCTTAGGCCGCCGGCTCCGGACCACGGCGGAGCCTAGGGTCGGAGGTGACTCCAGAAGGGAGTCACCTTCCAAGGCTTACTTGCTCTCGCCAATGGCCACGGTGAGGTGGACCATCTCCTGACGGTATGGCGCCGGGATGTACGCGAGCTCCAGGCGAATCTCCTTCAGCTTCTGCGCCTTCAGCGCCTCGGCGGGGAAATCCACATCCAGTGACTGGATGGCTTCCTGCCCGGGGTCGAGCCGGTCGCTGCTGCCATACGTAGTCAACGTGAGGGCCGGCGCGGTCCTGTTGTCCTCGAGCTTGATCGGCTGCCCCTGGGCATCGATGTACTTGATCGTCCCGGCGACGAGGCGGATGGTCTGATTCTCCGAGCTGTTCCTCAGCGTGAGTAGTGCTGTGAGCTTGGCCGGGGAGACTACGCGCCCGGAGCCCTGCTCCACCCGCTCCGTGACCTTCAGGTGCGTCACTTCACCGGTGACGATCCCGGCCTTCAGTTTCATCGCCGCCGGCGTCACCGTGTACGTCTTTTCGTCGACCAGCGCTGGTGTCAGCGCCGGCGGCGGCGTGGGGCCGAGGGTCATCCACACCACCACGGCCACCACCGCTGTGCCCAGCCCCAACCTCCACCACATATCAGCCCGCTCCTCGCCAAGACGCTCAGTGGGCCGAATCTTGCGTTGAGCGATGATGAGGATGGCCGCTCCGACGAAGGCGACGAACATCATCAGGGCAATCCCGGCTCCCGGGAACGCCAGAGCCCGAAAGATCCAGCTTCCCCCGATGCTTCCCACGAGGCCCAGGATGATGTCGTTCTTCAGCCCATAGCCTCCGCGTTTCATGACCAGTCCGGCCAGCACGCCGGCCAACACTCCTGCGAGCACCCACGTCACGAACATGGTGAAACTCATGGTTCTTCCTCCTTCGCCCGGTTACCGCTCACCGCATCCCCGTTGCCGGCGTGCCTCGTCTCCGTGTGCGCCCGTCGGATGGACGAGAGCTCAGGCGCCTCTGGCCGGCGGGCGGAGCTGCCACCGGCGTGGTGCCGTTCTGTTGCACCAGGAGGCCCGCGAGCATCTGGACGGCCCGCTGGTCCAGGGCCCGGTCGTCGATCATGACTTGCACGGCTGGGCCCGCGAGCCCCCGGACCCGCT
>DATIAY010000158.1:0-40221 GCA_035457825.1 Candidatus Methylomirabilota bacterium | reverse complement strand
CCAGGCCGATGATGAATAGGCGGTTGTAGGGCAGCGTGAGGCCGGCCATCAGGGGCAAGCCGCCCGAGAGCCACCGGGGCGAGGCGACGTCCACGTTGGCGGCGCCGAACCAGAGCCGCAGCGCCTGCTGGATGATCAGCGAGGCGCCCCAGGTCAGCAGCAGCGTCTCCAGCGGCCGGCCGTAGAGTCGCCGGATGACCCCGCGCTCGAGGGCCACGCCGACGGCGGCGGCCACCAGGAACGCCGTCGGCAAGGCGACGAGGAAATAGGCGTCGAACGCCTGCGGCCACGCCGCTCGGAACCAGTTCTGCACGACGAATGTGGTGTAGGCGCCGAGCGCCATCAGCTCGCCGTGCGCCATGTTGATCACCCCCATGAGCCCGAACACGATGGCCAGGCCGAGGGCCATCAATAACAGGATCGAGGCGAGCGAGGCCCCCTGGAAGATCGTCTCCAGCGCGGTACCCAGCAGACTCCAGCGCTCGATCTGGCGCAGCGCCGTCGCCGCTGCCGCCCGGGTCTCCCCAGGCACACTGGCGTCGGCGGCCAGACGGGTGAGGGCCGGCACCGCGTCGAAGGAATGAAGCCCGCCCAGCCTCCGAGCCGCCGCCGCCCGCGCCGCCGGGTCGCCGTGGGCCAGCTCGATCAGCGCCAGCGCTTCCTCGAGGGCGGCCCGCGTCCAGGCGTCGGCCTCGCGAGCCAGGGCCGCGCGCACGGTGGCCTCGGCCGACGTTTCGGCCTGGCGGCCCAGCTTCACCGCCGCCGCGCGCCGCACGCTCGGATCCGAATCGGCGAGCTGGGCCCGGACCTCGCCGGCGTCCAGGAACGGTTTGATGGCGATACGCAGGCGGCGGTCTGCCGCGATCTCCGTCAGGGAGGCGAGCGGCACCACGCCGAGCGGCGCGCCGTCCTCCGCGCGCTGGACCTCGATCATCTCCTGGTCGCCGCGCATGGACCTGGCGCCGCCCATCACGACCTCCCGGGAGGGAGCCTGGCCGGCCCCGGGAGCGGGACGCGCGTAGACGTGACCATCACGCAGGGCGCCCAGGAACGCCAGCCACCTCGGGCCGCCGGCCCGGCCGAGGACAGTAACGGCGGCCTCGCGTCGCTCGGCGTCGTCCATCGTCAGGTCGGCAAGCGCCCGCGCGATCTCGGCGGGGGTGCCGCCCGCGGGGCCCGCGCCCAGCGCGAGCCACGCGAGCAGGAACCCCGCGAAGAGACGGGGCATCACGCCTTCTTCTGGTACGTGCCCTTGTGCTTCACCCAGTCGCAGCCCTTGTCCGGGCTGGTGTACTCGCTCCAGGGCTCGGCCTTCACCAGGCCCTTCGAGCGCGAGACGACCTTGAACTGCCCGTCCTTGAGAATCTCGCCGATCAGCACCGGCTTGTAGGTGTGGTGATTGGCCTCGTCCATCTTGATCTTGCCGCCCGGCGCCAGGAACTCCTGCCCGTAGACGGCCCGGCGCACGGGGTCGACCTCGGTCGTCTTGGCCTTCTCGACCGCCTGCCTCCAGACGTACACGCCGAAGTAGGCCGCCTCCATCGGGTCGTCGGTCACGCGCCGGTCGCCGCCCGGCAGACTGGCCTTCTTGCAGTACGCCTTGAACGCCTGCACGAACTTCCTGTTCTGCGGCGTGTCGACGGACTGGTAGTAGTTCCACGCCGCCAGATGCCCGACCAGGGCGCTCGTGTCCATGCCGCGCAGCTCGTCCTCGGCCACGCTGAAGGCCATGATCGGCGCGTTCTCGGAGCGCAGGCCCTGGTTGGCGAACTCCTTGTAGAAGGGCACGTTGCTGTCGCCGTTGATGGTGGAAAGCACAGCGGCATTGCCACCGGAGGCGAAGCGCTTGATCTTGCCGACGATCGTCTGGTAGTCCTGATGATTGAACGGCGTGTACTCCTCGGCGATGCTGTCGGCGGGAATCCCCTTGGCCAGCAGGAACGCGCGCAAGATCTTGTTAGCCGTCCGCGGGAAGACGTAGTCGGTGCCGAGCAGGTAGAACTTCTTGTGGCCGCCACCCTCCTTGGACATGAGGTACTCGGCCGCTGGAATGAGCTGCTGGTTGGGCGTGGCGCCCGTGTAAAACACGTTGCGCGAGCACTCCTCGCCCTCGTACTGCACCGGGTAGAAGAGCAGGCCGTTGTTGTTCTCGAACACGGGCAGCACCGACTTGCGGCTCACCGACGTCCAGCAGCCGAAGACGACGGCGACCCTGTCTTGGAGCAGCAGCTGCTTGGCCTTCTCGGCGAAGAGGTCCCAGTTAGAGGCGGGATCGACCACCACGGGCTGCAGCGGGCGCCCCAGCACGCCGCCCTTGGCGTTGATCTCCTCGACCGCCATCAGGACGACATCGCGCAGCGACACCTCGCTGATGGCCATGGTCCCGGACAGCGAGTGCAGCACGCCGACCTTGATGGGGGTCTTGCCCTGCGCGGTCACGACCGCCGGGAAGCCGAAGCCGGCCGCCACGCCGGCGCCCGCGACGAGAGAGCCTCTGAGGAACTGACGACGCGTGGATCCGGACATCGACGTCTCCTTTCTGTGTGTGCCGTCGAGGCGCCTCGGCCGAGCCTCCGGCGCCCGACGGGCGATCCAGGAACGTGCGCGGCTGCTCTGCCGCGGGGTGAGAAGACGTCGTTGTCCGCTCGTCATGTCAGATTGCAAGCGACGTACCGAGCGAGAACCTCGTGATTTCGTTGCGCCCGGTGGCGGCGACCCCGCCGCTGGCTGCTCACGGCGTAGGCAGGTTGATCAGCAACGACTCCGAGGCGAGCACCTCGCGGGCGACCTCGGCCATTGGAATCCGGCGGTCCATGGCCGTACGGCGCAGATGGCGATAGGTCTGATCCTCGCTTAGCCCGGAGCGCGCCATCAGGATGCCCTTGGCGCGCTCGACGAGCTTGCGCTCGTCCAGGCGCTGACGCAGTGTCTGGGTCTCCCGGAAGCGCGCGATTGCGAGATCGACGGCAGGGAGCAGCTCGGCCGGCCGGAGCGGCTTGACGAGGAACGCCATCACGCCGGCGGCCCGCGCCCGTTCGACGAGTTCGTCACCCGTGTGGCTCGTGAACAGGACCACCGGGCAACCGCCGGCGATCACCTCCGCGGCGACGTCCACGCCGTCGCCGTCGCCCAGGCCTACCGCGAAGATGCCGACGTCGGCGCGCGAGTCGCGCACGCTCTCGAGGGCATCGGCGCACCGCGTCGCCTCACCGACCACTTCACCGCCCGCCGCCAAGATCGCCGCTCGCAGGGTGGCCCGCGACCGCTCGTGGTCGTAGAGCACGACGATACGCCAGCGCACCGTCCGCTTCACGCCCGGCTCCCACGCGCAAGGACGATGCCAGAGCTCCCTCGCAGGAAATCAACGAGTTGCCCGCGCGTTGCTCGCGGCCGATGCCCGGGCGATCGGCAGCACGGCCGCAGATGCCATTTTGGACAGCACGCCAAGCCGGATCGCGGTCGAAGAGAACGCCGTCGCTGTGGAGTCCACATAGAGGAGCGGCCCGGTTCCCCGGGCCGCTCCGAAGGCTGGGGGGTTGGGGGCCCCATGGCGGAGCCCCCCATTGCGGTCAATCTCTAAATGTCGAAGTAGAGCGCGAACTCCCAGGGGTGCGGCCGCAGCCTGATGGCGTCGACCTCGTTCTTGCGCTTGTACTCGATCCACGTCTCGATGAGATCCGGCGTGAACACGTCGCCCTTGAGCAACCAGTCGTGCGACTTCTCGAGGTTGTCGAGCACAATGTCGAGCGCGCCGGGCAGCTGCTTGATCTTCTTCTGCTCGGCGGGCGGCAGCTCGTAGAGGTCCTTGTCCACCGGCTTGCCGGGATCGATCTTGTTGGCGACACCGTCGAGGCCGGCCATGAGGCACGCCGCGAACGACAGATACGGGTTGCAGGTCGGGTCCGGCGTGCGGAACTCGATGCGCTTGGCGCCCTCCGACTTGGAGTACATCGGGATGCGGATGGCCGCCGAGCGGTTGCGCTGGCTGTAGACGAGGTTGATCGGCGCCTCATAGCCCGGCACCAGCCGCTTGTACGAGTTGGTCGACGGCGCGATCAGCGCGAGCAGCGCCGGGGCGTGCTTGAGGATGCCGCCGATGTAGTAGAGGCAGGTCTTGGAGATGTCAGCGTACCCACCGCGCTCATAGAAGAGATTCTTGCCGTTCTTCCAGATCGACTGATGCGTGTGCATGCCGGAGCCGTTGTCCTGGAACAGCGGCTTGGGCATAAAGGTGGCCGTCTTGCCCCACTTCCGGGCCGTGTTCTTCGCGCAGTACTTGTACCACATGACCTTGTCGGCCATCTTGGTCAGCGTGTCGTACCGCATGTCGATCTCGGTCTGGCCCCCGGTGGCTACCTCGTGGTGGTGAACCTCCACCCGGACGCCCACGCTCTCCAGCGCGAGCACCATGTCCGAACGGATGTCCTGGAACTTGTCCATCGGCGGGACCGGGAAGTAGCCCTGCTTGTAGCGCGGCTTGTAACCCAGGTTGGGATTCTCCGGCGGGCCTTCCTTGCCGGTGTTCCAGGCGCCCGCCTCGGAGTCGATGAAGTAGTAGCCGCAGTTGTACGTCTGGTCGAAGCGGATGGAGTCGAAGAAGAAGAACTCCAGCTCGGGCCCGATGTAGACGGTGTCGGCCACGCCGCTCTTCTTGAGGTACGCCTCGGCCTTCTGGGCCACGTAGCGCGGATCCCGCGTGTAGGCCTTACCGGTCACGGGGTCCTTGACGTTGCAGACGAGGACGAGGGTGGGCACCGCCGTGAAGGGGTCCATCACCGCGGACGCCGGGTCCGGCATGAGGAGCATGTCGGACTCGTCGATCGTCTGGAAACCGCGGATCGATGAGCCGTCGAATCCAAGCCCCTCCTCGAAGATGCCCTCGTTGAGCTCGGACACGGGAATCGAGAAATGCTGCCAGAGCCCCGGCAGGTCGATGAAGCGGAGATCGACGATCTTGGCGCCTTTCTCCTTGGCCAGCTTGAGGACATCCTTCGCGGTCATGCAATCCCTCTCCCTCTTCGGTGAGTTGTGGCCAGCCGAGCCGGCGGCATCTCACGGTCGCCGCCGGTTCGGTTACCTTAGTGAACTATCCGGGCAAAATCAAGGCGCACCCGGCCTCAGTGGGCGGTACGCACCTTGGCCTCGGCCGCCCGCATGGCCTCGGACATGGCGCCGCCGCTCGCGGATCCCCCGTAGGAGCCGCCCCCCAGCGTGTAGGCCGTCTCCGAGTGCTGGGAGAGGTCGAGACCAGCCATCTCGTCCTCCTCACTGACTCGAAGCCCGACCATCACGTCCACAACCTTGAGGATGATGGCCGTCATGACGATAGCCAGCGCGTACGTGGCCACCACCGCCACGATCTGGGTCCACAGCTGGCCGGGGTTACCGTAGAACAATCCGTCGCCGCCGGCCTCGTTGACGGCCTTGGAGGCGAACAACCCGGTGGCGATGGCCCCCCAGGTTCCCCCCACGCCGTGAACACCCACGACGTCGAGTGAGTCGTCGTACCCCAGGCGCGACTTGAGGTTGCAGGCGCTATAGCAGAGCAGACCGGCCAACCCGCCGATGATGATCGAGGCGATCGGCCCCACGAAGCCCGAAGCCGGCGTGATGGCGACGAGGCCAGCCACCGCCCCCGAGGCCGCCCCCAGCACCGTGGGCTTGCCGCGCGTCATCCACTCCGTGAACATCCAGCCCAGGGCGGCCGCCGCGGCCGCGGTGTTGGTTGCCGTGAAGGCGCTGGCGGCCAGGCCGTCGGCGGCCAGCGCGCTACCGGCGTTGAAGCCGAACCAGCCGACCCACAGGAACCCGGCTCCCATGACCGTCAGCGGCAGGTTGTGGGGTTGCATGGGTTGGTGACCGTACCCGCGGCGCCGGCCGATCATGATCGCGCACACGAGCGCCGAGACGCCCGAGGAGATGTGGACCACGGTGCCGCCGGCAAAGTCCAGGGCGCCGAGCCTCTTGAGCCAGCCACCGTCGCCCCACACCCAGTGGGCCAGGGGGTCGTAGACGAAGGTGGCCCACAGGAGCGTGAACAGGATGAAGGCTGAGAACTTCTTGCGCTCGGCGAAGGTGCCGGTGATGAGGGCCGGGGTGATGATGGCGAACATCATCTGAAAGAGCATGAAGACCTGGTGGGGGATGGTCTTGGAGTACGCCTCGAAGGGCTCCACGCCCACCCCGCGGAGCCCGATCCACTCCAGTCCGCCGATGATGCCCCCCTTGTCGGGACCGAAGGCCAGGCTGTAGCCCCACAGAACCCACTGCACGGAGATGAGCGCGGCGATGATGAAGCTGTGCATCAGGGTCGCCAGGGCGTTCTTCTGGCGGACCATCCCCGCGTAGAACAGCGCTAGCCCCGGCGCCGTCATCATCAGCACGAGGACGGACGACGTCAGCACCCAGGCGGTGTCGCCCTTGTCGATCTTGAGCGGCTCCGGGGCCTTGGGCGCCTCGGCCGGTGCCGTCGGGCTCGCGGGCGGCGCCGCCGGTTGCTGGGCCGACACCACGACCGCCCCCATCAGGACCACGACCACTGCGAACGCGAGCGTCAATCGCCTCACGGTCAACCCCTCCCTCTGGGCTCGCCGTCGGGTCCGGCCCGGCGGACGGCCAATCTCGTCGCTAGAGCGCGCTCTCGTCGCGCTCGCCGGTGCGGATCCGGATCGCCGTCTCAACCGGACAGATGAAGATCTTCCCGTCTCCGATGTTCCCCGTCTTGGCGGCCCCGGCGATGACGTCAGCCACTTTGCCCACGAGGTGGTCGGGCACGACGACCTCGACCTTGATCTTGGGCAGGAAGTCGACGGTGTACTCCCCACCCCGGTAGAGCTCGGTATGGCCCTTCTGCCGTCCGAACCCCCTGACCTCCGACACCGTCATGCCGATCACGCCGATGCCGGTCAGCGCTTCCTTGACGTCGTCGAGCTTGAACGGCTTGATCACCGCCTCGATCTTTTTCATCGCCAGCCCTCCAGGATTGGAAAGGTCAAAGCAACGCGTGTGCCTGACTCAAGAAGGAACAAGCCCCGCGTTTCCAGGGACTTATCCGACAGAGCCGGGGTTGCTGGTGCCCATCGATTAGGCAGGTCCCGGCGGCCTGCCTGCGTTTCGAGCGGTCCGACTAGCCTGGCCGCTGCGGGATGCCGTGCCTGCGCATCTTCGAGTAGAGGGTCGGACGACGCAGCCCCAGCAGCGCCGCCGCCGCCTGCTTGTTCCAGCGAGTTGTTTCCAGGGCTTTGAGGATCGAGGCGCGCTCGATCTCCTCCAGCGACCCCGACGGCACCTCCGAGGGCGCGATGGCCGCGGTGGCGGTGCCGGCGCGCTGAACGGCCTCGGGGAGATCGGCCAGGGTGAGCTGCTTGCCCCGGGACACCAGAATCGCGTGCTCGATAGCGTGCTGGAGCTCGCGCACGTTGCCCGGCCAGGGGTAGTTGATGAGGCGGCGATAGGCCTCGGGCTCGATGGCTTCCAGGGGCCTGGCGTGCTTGAGAACGTAGCGCTCGAAGAAGGCGCGGACCAGCAGGGGGATGTCGTCCCGGCGTTCCCGCAACGGAGGCACCAGGATGGTGACGGTGTTGATGCGGAAATAGAGATCCTGGCGGAGCCCACCCTCCTTGACGACGGCCTCGGCGTTGCGGTTGGTGGACGAGATGAGGCGGAAATCCACGTTGACCGCCTTGGTGCCGCCGATGCGCCGCACGATGCGCTCCTCGAGGACCCGCAAGAGCTTGGCCTGCAGATCGACGGGCATCTCGGTGATCTCGTCGAGCAGCAGCGAGCCCCGGTGGGCCTCCTCCAGCAGGCCCGGCTTCTCGGCCGTGGCCCCGGTGAACGAGCCCCGCGTGTGGCCGAACAGCTCCGACTCGATGAGGTCCTTGGGGAGGGCCGCACAGTTGATCTTGATCCACGGCCCCTCCCGCCGCCGGCTGCGATCGTGCAACGCGTTGGCAATGAGCTCCTTACCCGTCCCGCTCTCTCCGACCAGGAGCACGTTGGCGTCGGCGTCGGCCACCGCGGCCACCGTCTCCATGACCCGCTGCATGGAGGGCGCGGTGAACAGAATCTCACTGTCCGTCGCCTGCTCGCCCAGACGCCGTCGGAGATCGGTGTTCTCGGCCACCAGCTTGCGGTGGTCGAGGGCGTTCTTGACGAGCCCCAGCACTTCCTCGGGGTCGAAGGGCTTCTCCAACACGTGGAAGGCCCCGGCGCCCTTGGTGGCCTCCATCGCCCGACGCACCGAGCCGTAGGCCGTGATGACGATCACCTCGAGGGCGGGATCGCGCTTCTTGAGCTCCCGGGTGAGCGCGATGCCGTCCCCGTCGGGGAGCATGAGGTCGACGATCGCCACGTGAGCTTCGACCTGGGTCAGGGCGGCCAGGGCCGTTTCCAGGCTGCCGGCGATGCAAACCGAGTAGCCCTCGGCCTCCAGTGTCATGCGCAGCCCGTCGACGATGGTCGGCTCGTCGTCGACGACGAGGACTGTCCGGCCTTGCTTCACCGACCCTCCCCCGCCCCAACCCGCGCCGGCGGCGCGCCCACAGGCAGGCGGATGCGAACGCGGGTGCCGTGGCCGGGTGAGCTCTGGATGGTGAGCTCGCCGCCGTGCAGATCGATGACCGAGCGGGCGATCGCCATGCCCAGCCCGGTCCCCTCGGGCTTGGTGGTGAAGAAGAGATCGAAGGCGTGGGCCAGCACTTCCTCCGGCATCCCCGGACCGGTGTCGTCGATGCCCACGGTGATGGTCTGGTTGTCGGCCGCGTACGTCAGGCTCACGTTGAGCCGACCCCGGCCACCGAGCGCCTCCAGCGCGTTGAGGATCAGGTTCAGGCAGGCCTTGCGGAGCTCCCGCGGGTCGACGTGGGCCTCCGGGCAACGGGCGTCGTAGGCGCGGACCACCTCGATCCGCTCGTCGGAGCAGCGCGCTCGGGCCAGGGCGATGCACTCGTCGAGCAGCGGAGCCAGCGCTGTCGGGCTGCGGTGTAGCTCCGGCGGCCGCCCGAAGGCGGTGATCTCCGAGACCACCGCGGCCAGGTGATCGACGGTGGTGCTGATCTTGCGAGCCAGCTCGGCGGTGTCACCGTCCCCGCCTCGCTCCAACCGCTGCCCGAGGTGATAGGCGTAGAGCCGCAACCCGGCCAGCGGGTTCTTCAGCTCGTGGGCGACCTGGGTGGCCATGCGGCCCAGCGCGGCCAGGGCCCCGCTGCGCAGTCGCTCGAGCTCGTGAGTGTTGCGGATGGCGATAGCCGCTTGCGACGAGAAGAGGGCGAGCAGCTCGAGGTCGTCATCGGTGGGCTCCACCCGGGCCGGTGTCTCGATCACCAGAGCGCCCACGGGGCCCCGCTGCACCACCAGCGGAGCCGCGACGATGACGCGGCTCTCGGTGCCCGGCGCCGTCGTGGGAGCCCCCTTGTCGATGGCCTGCCCGGCCGCCTTCTCGAGCGCGGCCCAGGACGGCGGCGGGGAGCCCGCGCTGGCCATGGGCGTAAGGCGCCCATTGCTCAGCTGGAAGACGACGGAGCGCTCGGCCTCGGTGGTTTCGACCGCAGCCTGGGTCACGGCGTCGAGGATGCGGGTCATGACGCCCGATGAGGCGAAGGTCTCCCCGATCATGAGGAGCCGCTCCCGGTCTCGCGCCCACCGACGTACGGCCAACGCCCGTCCGATCTTGGCCCTCAGCTCGTCCCGCACGAACGGCTTGGTCAGGTAGTCGAAGGCTCCGCGCTGCACGGCCTCCACGGCGGTCTCGATGGTTCCGTGGGCGGTCATGATGAGCACGGGCAGGCGGGGTTGCCGGGCGTGGAGCGTCTCCATGAGCTTGATGCCGTCGATTGGTTCCATGCGGAGATCGAGGAGGGCCACGTCGAAGCGCGCCTTGTCCACCAGCTCCGTCGCCTGCCGGGCCTCGGTGGTGGCGGTGACCTCGAATCCCATGGCGACCAGCCGCATTTCCAGCACCTCGAGAATCGCCGCGTCATCGTCGACGATGAGCACGCGCCGTTTCATTGGACTGGGCACCTCGCCCAGCCCACCGGGCTGGGCGTCCCGGGCTCGGGCTGCGACCATTTCACCGCTCGCCTCGCGTCGCGGCGCCGCTCGGCTCGCACTGCGGCCCGTGCCCCGCCGCAATCCTTCCCGGCGATCGCTCGATCGCCCGATCTGAGTCGCGACTCAGATTCCGTCATCGCCGGCGACGCTCCTGCTTGAGATCGATACGCTTGAGCTCCTCGAGGTCGGCGCGCAGACGCTCGGTCTCCGTCTGCAACCGCTGGAGCTCCTGCTTCAGACGGCCCAGGTCGGTGTCGCGCGCGGCCAGTTCCTCCTTCAGGCGGACGACGTCGGCGCGCGCGGCCAGCAGGGTGCCGAGCGTGTCACGAGTCGCCTGGGCCCGGGGCGCCAGGGCATCGTTCGGGTAGGTGGCCACCAGCTCGTCGTACACGCGGATGGCGGCCTGGTACTGGCCCTGCTCCAGGAGGCGATCAGCGTGCTCGAGCAGCGTCGAGGGGCGCGTGGCGCAGCCTCCCAGCAGCGACGCCAGCGCGAGTCCGAGCAGGAAGCGGTCGCTCCTCACTCGTCCGTTCCTCCCCGGGGCAGCAGTACCGTGAACCGGCTCCCCTTGCCCTCGTGTGATTCTACCGTCACCCGTCCGCCGTGCGCGGCCACCAGTCCCCGCACAATCGGCAGCCCCAAACCGGTGCCGCCCCGATCGCGATGGGCCTGCTCGTACCAGCCGAAGATGTGGGGCAGAGCGACCGCGGGAATGCCCACCCCGGTGTCCTCCACCTGGATCTCCACCTCGTGGCCCACGTCGATCGCGCGCACGGTGACCCGCCCCCCGCTCGGCGTGAAGCGAATGGCGTTGGAGACGAGATTCACCACCACCTGGACCAGACGATCCTCATCGCCCAGGAAGTCGAAGCGCGTGCCCACTCGCTCCACCGCCAGCACCAGGCCCGCGTCCTCGGCCTGGGGCCTCAACTCCTCCACCGCCTTGGCCACCACCCGGTCCAGGGCCAGGGGCATGCGCGCGACCGTGAGCATGCCGGCCCGAAGACGCGACAGGTCGAGGATCTGGTTCACCAGCCTCAGCAGGCGGTCGGCGCCTTTCTCGATGATCGCAACCAGGCGCACTTGCTTGGGATTGAGACTGCCGGGCACGCCATCGTGCAGCAGGTGGCCGGCCTCCCGGATCGAGGTGAGCGGCGAACGCAGCTCGTGAGAGACGGCGGCCAGGAACGTCTCTTTCAGCCGATCGATCTCCTGCAGCCGCTCCGCCATCCGGTTGAAGGCCAGGCCCAGGGCCGCCACCTCGTCGCGGCCCTCTACCTTGACCGGCTCACGGAACGATCCGGTGGCCAGGGCCGAGGTTGCCACGGACAACGCCCGGAGCGAACGCGTGAGCCGGAGCACGATCAGGGCGGCGGCTAGGAAGGCCAGGCCCACCGCCGCACCCAGGGCCACGAGCACGCCCGTCCACGTCCGCGACTCGAGACGGGCCGCTTCGCGCTGGGCGCCTCGGGCGGCGCTGTGGATGTCTTCGATGAGTCGGCCCAGGGCGGTTTCGACCTGCTCGATGAGCACGCTCGATTCCGTCTGGGCCACTTCCAGCGCGAGCTGCCGCTGGCCGCCGGCCGTGAGCTCCTGCTCCCGGGCCACCACCTGTTCGTACGCGTCGAAAGCGAGACGGGCTTCGTTCAACAACAGCGTCTGGCTCGGCGCGGTGACCAGCAGCGACAGGCGGGTGAAATCCTCCCGGACCTGCGCCATACGCTCCTTCCAGGCGGCGGCGTAGGCGGCGTCGCGGAGGATCAACATGCGGGCTTCCAGTCGGGCCAGACCGGGCATCGCGTCGTGGGCGGCCGAGACGTGCCGCACCGCCGGCAGCGTACGGGTCGTGATGTCCCGGTTCACGGCCACCAGCCGGTCCAGGGCCCGCAGGCTCAAGACACCGACGACGAAGAGGACGCCGAGCACGAGCGAGAACGCCAGGAACAGCTTGACGCCCAGTTTCATGCACGATCCGCGAGCCGTGACGTCTGTTTGGGTGTCATGTGCCCGAGCAGAATGCCCGTACTTCAAAGATAGCGGAAACCGGGGAGGCTTGTCCCCCTTGCCGTCAGGGGGGCCGCAGGCGCCCGGAATCAGGCCGCAGCCGGTACGGCGCGCCCGGCGGGGGACCTGCGATTGCAAAGGCCCGGAGCGTGGCCTACCATTACCGCCGCTATGGAGTTCGGCCTCTCGTTGCCGGGCCGCGGGCCGTTCGCCCGCCTCGACATCGCCCTCAAGATCGCGGCACGGGCCGAGGCCCTGCGCTTCTCGTCCCTCTTCGCCACCGACCACGTCGTGCTTCCCGCGACCACGTCGGCCTCGATCTATCCGTACGCAACGAGCGGACAGTTCCCGGGCGGTTCTCGGCAGGATTACCTGGAACCCCTGACGCTGTTGGGCTATCTGGCGTGTGCCACCCGGACCGTCCGGCTGGGCACGAGTGTGCTGGTCATCCCGTACCGCAACCCGGTTCTGACCGGCAAGATGCTGGCCATGCTCGACATCCTCTCGCGGGGGCGGCTGATCCTGGGTGCGGGGACGGGCTGGCTGCGGGAGGAGTTCGAAGCACTGGCCGCGCCTCCGTTCGGCGAGCGAGGACGGGTGACCGATGAGTATCTAGGGCTGATGCGCCGGATGTGGACGGCCGATCCCGTGACGTTCGAGGGACGCTACTACACGGTCCGCGAGGTTCACGCCCTGCCCAAGCCCGTGCAGCCCGGGGGGATCCCGATCTGGATCGGCGGCCACACCGATGCTGCGCTGCGGCGAGTGGCCCGGCTCGGGGATGGCTGGCATCCCATCGGCCTGCGCCCACCCGCCCTGCTCTACCCCGACGACTTTGCGGCCCGGGTGAAGCAATTGCACGTGTACGCCCAGCAGGCCGGGCGCGATCCCAAGAGCATCACCCTGAGTTTCCGTGCCCCCATGGAGGTACGCGGCCCGCGGGATCGGACGCCCGGCGGCGAGCGGCCGTTGTTCCAGGGGACGGCGGCCGAGGTTGCCACTGACATCCGGCGCTACCAGGCCCTCGGCGTCACGCACTTCGTCTTCGACCCGGTGCGACCCGACCTGGGCAAAGTCCTGGCCAGCATGGAACGCTTCGCCCACGACGTCCGCCCCAAGGTGCGGCGCCGGCAACCATGACCATCACCCACGCCGAGGCCTGCGCCCTGATCGACACCCCGGCTGAGCGGCTCCCCGAGCTGCTGGCCCGAGCTGGCGAGCTGCGCGATCGGGGCCGCGGCCGGCGCGTCACGTTCTCCAAGAAGGTCTTCGTCCCGCTCACCACGCTGTGTCGGGACTACTGCCGCTATTGCACCTTCCGCCGCGACCCCGGCGAGCCTGGCGCGCACACGATGACGCCGGAGGAGGTGCAGGCGCTCGTCCAGGCCGGGGCGCGGATCGGAGCCAAGGAGGCCCTGTTCTCGCTGGGTGACAAGCCAGAGGCCCGCTTCGCCGAGCACCGCCAATTTCTCAAGCGGCACGGCCACCGGACGACGCTGCAGTATCTGACGTCGATGTGCGCGCTCACGCTCCGTGACTCGGCCCTCCTGCCCCACGTCAACCCCGGGCTCATGAGCGAGCGCGACCTGGCCGCGCTCCGTGACGTCACGGTCAGCATGGGGCTCATGCTGGAGACGGTCGCCGAGCGCCTGCTCGCTCCCGGGCAGGCCCACGATCGGGCGCCCGACAAGGTGCCGGCGCGGCGTCTCAAGACGATCGAGCTGGCCGGCAAGCTCCAGATCCCCTTCACCACCGGAATCCTCATCGGCATCGGGGAGACGCGGCGGGAGCGGGTCGATGCCCTGGTGGCGATCCGCGAGCTCCACGAGCGTTACGGCCACGTCCAGGAGGTCATCATCCAGAACTTCCGGGCCAAGCCGGCCATCCCGATGCGCGACGCACCGGAGCCATCGCTCGACGATCTGCTCGGCACGCTCGCGGTGGCCCGGCTCGTTCTGGGCCCGGACGTAAACATCCAGGCGCCGCCCAATCTCTCGCCCGGAGCCTACACCCGCCTGCTGGCGGCAGGCCTGAACGACTGGGGCGGCATCTCGCCGCTCACCCTCGACCACATCAATCCCGAGAAGCCGTGGCCGCGAATCACGGAGCTCCGACGGGCGACCGAGCGCGAGGGCTTCGTCCTGCGCGAGCGCCTGGCTATCTATCCGGAGTTCACCCGGCATCCCGAGTTCGTTGCCGAGCCACTCCGGCCGCGGATCGCGGATCTGATCGACGCCGACGGCCTCGTCAAGGAGTCCCATGAGCACTGGCGACGCTGGTAGCCTTCGCCCCGTCCTCGACGCGGCCACGGCCGTCGTGCGCCGCGCCCTGAGCCGCGCCCTCGATGGCGCCGAAGTGTCCGTCGACGACGGCCTGGCGCTGGCCACCGCTCGCGGCCGCGACTTGCAGGCCCTCACCCGCGTTGCCGACGAGCTGCGCCGGCGGCAGGTCGGCGAGGTGGTGACCTTCGTCGTCAACCGCAACGTCAACTTCACCAACGTCTGCATCAAGCACTGCACCTTCTGCGCCTTCAGCCGGGATCACCGCGAGGAGGAGGGCTATTTCCTGCCGGTGGAGGAGGTCGTGCGGCGAGCCCGCGAGGCCCGGGAGCTGGGGGCGACCGAGGTGTGCATCCAGGCCGGCCTGCCCCCCAAGCTCGACGGGCGCTACTACATCGACCTCTGCCGGGCCATCACCAGCGCCCTGCCCGGGCTGCACGTGCACGCGTTCTCGCCGGAGGAGGTGCTGTACGGCTCGGTGCGCTCGGGCCTGCCGGTGCGCGAGTACCTGCTCGAGCTGAAGGCGGCGGGCCTGGGCACCCTGCCCGGCACCTCGGCCGAGATCCTCGATCAGGACGTGCGGGACCTGATCGCCCGGGGCCGCATCACGGTGCGGCAGTGGATCGATGTCGTCACCACCGCCCATGCCCTGGGGATCCGGACGACGTCGACCATCATGTACGGCCACGTCGAGACGCCCGCCCACTGGGTCCACCACCTGGCCTTGCTGCGGTCGATCCAGAAGGACACCGGCGGGTTCACGGAATTCGTTCCCCTCTCGCTGATCCACACCGAAGCTCCGATGTGGGCCAAGCATCTGGTGAGGGGTGTCCGCCCCGGCGCCACCGGTGCCGAGGTGGTGGTGATGCACGCGCTGGCCCGCGTCATGCTGGGGCCCGGAATTCCCAACATCCAGGCCTCCTGGGTCAAAGAGGGGCCCAAGCTGGCGCAACTGCTGCTCGACGCCGGCGCCAATGACCTGGGGGGGACGCTCATCAACGAGTCCATCTCGACATCGGCCGGAGCCGGGTACGGCCAACTGGTGCCGCCCGCCGAGCTCAAGCGTCTGGTGCGGGACGCCGGCCGTGTCCCGGCCCAGCGGGACACCCTTTACACCATCCTGAAATCCTACGGTGAAGATAACGACGAGGCATCGCCGCTCGACACCATCGAGGACGCCGAATCCCGATTCGGCTCGTACCGCCGTCTGATCGCGTCTGGCGAATTCCGCTACACGGGGCGGTAGCCGGAGTTCGCGGCCTGTGGTATTAATTCACGTCACTCCCACTTTCACCCAACGAACAGGAGGCCGCCCGTGGCGAAGATGATGACGAAGTCGGCGACCATGTCCCACCTCGCGCAAAAGAGCAACCTCTCGAAGAAGCAGGTCGGTGAACTCTTCGACGAGCTGGTCACGCTCGCGTGCAAGGAGGCCAAGAACGGCTTCGTTCTCCCGGGATTCGGGAAGCTCGTCCTCTCCAATCGCAAGGCGCGGATGGGACGCAACCCGCAGACCGGCGAGCCCATCAAGATTCCGGCCAAGCGCGTCTGCAAGTTCCGGCTGACCAAGAGCCTGAAGGACTCCGTGCTTGGGAAGAAGTAGCCCGCGCCGGCGCCGGCCCGATAACGGGTCGGCGCCGGCCGCGGCACCGGGGGTGGTCGCGCTCGCGCCGACCCCATCATTGGCTCATGCAACCGTCCCCCGCGTTTGGCAGGGTGTCGGCTATCGCCCTCTGTCGGATGGTGCGGTCGCGCGACCGTTGTTCGACTTTGCCGCGCTCCCGTGGCCCGAGCCGGCCCGGCTGGCCCTGGCGTGGGGCGCGTTCGCGGCCACGCCCGCGGAAGGCGAGCGCCTGATCGGCGCGGTGCTCGCCGAGTGCGAAGGACGCGCAATGCTCCTTCACGGCCCCGTCGTCGTCGCCGGGGACGAGCCCCTGGAAATCGCGGCCCAGCTGGTAACGGCCGCGCTCGATCACGGTAGCGCGCTCGGGGCCGACGTGATCTTCACCCGCCCGCAGGGCCTGGACCGCGTGTGGATCCGCTTCGGCTTCATTCCCGTGCCGGAGAGCACGCTGCCGGGAGCGCTGGCGGGTCGGGCCGGCGTGGGACTCTACGCCTGGCGCGGGGGCAGCGCGCTCTGGACCCTGCGCGAGCCGCCACGCGAGTGACCCGTTGAAGGTCACGGCGATTGCCGGCGGCACCGGCGCGGCCAAGCTCCTGCGCGGGCTGGTCACGTGCCTGGCGCCGCGCGATCTAACGGTGATCGGCAACACTGGCGACGACGCCGAGGTATGGGGCCTGCACGTCTCACCGGACCTGGATACCACTACGTACGCCCTGGCCGGACGGCTCGACACGGAGCGCGGCTGGGGGCTGGCCGGCGAGACGTTCCGCTGCCTGGGGGCCATGGCCGAGCTGGGAGCCGAGACGTGGTTCAACCTGGGCGACCGCGATCTGGCCACCCATCTCGCCCGCACCGCGGCGCTACGGGCGGGGACGCCGCTGTCGATGGTGACCGCTGACATCGCCCGGAGCCTCGGCGTCGACGCGGGCATCCTGCCCATGAGCGATGATCCCGTGCGGACGCGAATCCGGGTGGCGGCGGCCACGGCCTCGGGAGACGACTGGCTCACCTTCCAGGAGTACTTCGTGCGCGAGAAGGCGCTGATGGAGGTTCTCGAGGTCGCGTACGCGGGGGCGCCCCAGGCCCGGCCCGCTCCCGGCGTCGTGGCGGCGATCGCCGAGGCGGAGCTGATCGTGATCTGTCCATCGAACCCGGTCACGTCGATCGGCCCCGTGCTCGCGGTCCCCGGCATCCCGGCGGCGCTGACAGCGGCCCGGGCGCCGATCGTCGGGGTGAGCCCGATCATCAGCGGCGCCGCGGTGAGTGGGCCGGCCGCTCGGCTGATGCGCTCGCGGTCCATGCCCGTGTCGCCGGTGGGCGTGGCCCAGGCCTATGCGCCCTGGCTCGGCGTGCTGCTCATCGATCCCGGCGACCGGGCCTGCATCCCCGCCCTCCTCGAGCAGGGTGTCTCACCGGTCCTCGCGGAGATCCTGATGCCCGATCGCGAGCGTGAGGTGGCGCTGGCCCGCCGGGTGCTGGAGGCCGCCGGGGCATGAGGGTGGCCGCGGTGCCCGTCAAAGATCTCGTCGCCGCCAAGCAACGCCTGATCGCGGTGCTGACACCAGCCGAACGCGTGGAACTGGCCCGGGCGATGCTGACCGACGTTCTCGGCGCCCTGACGGGCGTCGGCCTCGACGCGATCTGGGTCGTCACCCGCGACGCCGAGGTCAGCGCTATCGCGCGGCGGGCCGGTGCCGAGGTTCTCAGCGAGCAGGCGAGCCATGGACATACCGCAGCCGTGGCCCTGGCCCAGGCCGAGGCGGTGCGTCGCCGCGCCCGGCTCTTCCTCACAGTGCCCGGCGATGTGCCCTGCACCACCGGCACCGAGTTGGCCCTCCTCGTCCAGGCGGCCGAGTCGGCCGCGCCCACGGTGGTGTTTACGCCATCCCGCTCGGGACGGGGCACGAACGGGGCGGCGCTGACCCCCCCCGATGTCATGCCGCTCGTCTTCGGTGAACCCTCGTTCGACAACCATCTGAACGTCGCCCGCCAGCGCGGGTTGGCGCCCCGCGTCCTGCGCCTGCGCGGGCTCGGGCTCGACGTGGACGACCGTGACGATCTCCGGTGTCTGCTCGCCGAGGGCGTCGGCACCGAGAGTGGCCGTCTCCTAGCTGGCTGGCGATTGGATGCGCGTCTACGCACGACGGCCGTCATGGCGCCCTCAGGCTGACGCATGATCCGGTACGAAGTCCTCGGCGTCACCGGCATCCCGGAAGTTCGTCCCGGTGACGATCTCAGCCGGCTCATCGTGGAATCCGCCAACCACCAGGGCACGCCCCTGCGCGGGGGAGACCTGATCGTGGTCGGCCAGAAAGTCGTGTCCAAGGCGGAAGGCCGTCTGGTGCAGCTGGCCGACGTGCATCCCTCGCCGGCCGCCACCACCATGGCCGCCCAGCTCGGCCGCGATCCGCGCCTCGTCGAAGTCATCTTCCGCGAGTCGCGCCGCATCGTGCGGATGGACCGTGGCGTGCTCATCGCGGAGACGCATCACGGCTGGGTGTGCGCCAACGCGGGCGTGGACCAGTCCAACGTGGAACGCGACTGCGTGGCCCTGCTCCCCGAGGACCCGGACCGCTCGGCCCGCCGCCTGCGCGAGGATATTCGCGCGCGGGCCGCCGTGGACGTCGGCGTCATCGTCGCCGACACGTTCGGCCGGCCCTGGCGCGAGGGGCTCACCAACGTGGCCATCGGAGTGAGCGGGATGGCTCCGCTGCGAAGCTACCTGGGATGCCGAGACGAGGCGGGACGTGAGCTGCAGGCGACGATCCTGGCCGTGGCCGACGAAATCGCCGGCGCCGCCGAGCTGGTCATGGGCAAGCTGGACCGCGTTCCCGTCGCCATCGTGCGCGGTCTGACCGTGGCGCTCAGCGAGGAAGGCTCCAAACCTTTGCTGCGCGATCCCGCCCGGGACCTCTTCCGCTGACCATGAACATCGCCATTCTCGGGGGGACCGGCAAGGAGGGAGCGGGGCTGGGCGCTCGCTGGGCGCTGGCCGGCCACGGCATCATCATCGGCTCTCGCGACGCCGAGCGGGCAAAGGCCAAGGCGATCGAGCTCCGCGAGTTCACCCACAAGCTGACCATCGTCGGCCACACCAACGCCGAGGCCGCAGCGTTGGGCGGGCTCGTGGTGGTGGCCCTGCCCGCCGACGGTCTGGCCACCACGCTGCCACCGCTGGTGGACGCCTGCCGCGGCAAGATCGTGGTCAGCACCGTCGTGGCCCTCGCCTTCAAGGGGCCCCGCCTCTTCGCCCCGCCGCCCGACGGCTCTTCGGCCGAAGAGGTCAGCGCCCTGCTCCCGGGGGCCCGTGTGGTGGCCGCCTTTCAGCACATCGCCGCCCACGAGCTGGCTGACCTCGAGCAAACGATCGACTGCGATCTGCTGATCTGCGGCGACGACGCCGCCGCCAAGCAAGCCGTGGCGGACCTGGGCGTGTCGATGGGCCTGCGGGGGCTCGACGCGGGGCCGCTCTCGAATGCCGGGCCGCTGGAGGGGATCACCGCCCTGCTGGCGACGATCAACCGGCGCTACAAGAAGAAGACCGCCGGAATCAAGATCACCGGTCTCTGAGGAGCGCTCGAGCGGCGGCGGGGCGGCATCCCGCTGGCGGCGCCCGTCCAGCAGTGCAACGACCTCGCGCGCGCGGCTTGCCACCGCTGGCGCAGGCAGCTGGGCGCGCCGGGAGAGGTCGATGATACCCGTTTCCCGGCGTGCACTCCCGGAACGCCGCGTGCCGGTGGAGCCCAGCCGCAACCGGTCCCTGCGGACGCCAGCCACGTGGTCGACCGACCTCTCCCGGCGCGCCCAGCCACCTGCGCCCGCGAAGCGCCGCTCAGCTTCGGGAGATCGCTAACCCAAGGTAGACCACGATCACGCCGAGCAGGATGGCGATCCGGTCGAGCCAGCCGATCGCCGTCAGCGCCGGCCCCGGGTCCTCGCCGGCCGTGAGCGCCCGGTGCAACCGGGGCACCTGCGCGAAGTCGCGCTGCCCGGCGACCAGGACGATGACGAGCACCAGCACGAGCTTGCCGGCCAGGGCCAGTGCCGCGCCGCTCTCCATCACCCGCTCCAGTGGCCCCAGACGTGTGACGTTGTAAAGGCCTGTCAGCACGGTCAATCCCAGAGCCGTCCACGCTGCGGGACGGCCACGGGCCGCGGCCGTGGCGAAGCTCGCCGCGCCGTCACGGCGCGCCGCCGGCGCGAGCGCATGGGCCTGGTACACGAGCCCACCCATCCAGACCACCACCCCGAGCACGTGCAGCCAGACGGCCACGATGGTCACGGGTCGGCGAGCGCGCGGAGAACGGCCGACACGTCGGTGAAGTCCGGGAACAGGAGATCGGGGCCGCACGCCGCCAGTTCCTCGGCGGGATGCTGGCCGGTGGCCACGGCCACGGCGCGTCCGCCACAGGCCCGGGCACAGTCGACGTCGAGCGGGGTGTCGCCGATGATCGTTACGCGATCGAAGGTGATCGTCCGACCCGTGAGGGTCTCGGCCCTCGCGCAGGCGACGGCGGGCAGCCGGCGGCGATCCGCGTCGTCGGAGCCGTAGGCTCCCAGACGGAAAAAGGGCAGCAACCCGGTCGGGCGCAGCTTGGTCTGGGCGCCCCGCTCGATGTTGCCCGTGAGCAGCCCCACGAGGGTCCCCGGCTGGCGGCTCAGCTCCTGCACGACTTCGTTCACGCCCGGCAGGAGCCGCACGCGGGCTCTGTCCAGGACGAGCGCCTCCAGCTCGTTCACGTACGCATCGAACACCTGGGGCAGGCCCGCTCGCACGACGTGCGCATCGAGCCCGGCGCCGCGCATGAGGTCGTGCACGATCTGGGGATCCGTCTTGCCCCGGAAGTCGTAGCCGTCGATGGGACCAGCGGTGCCATACACCGCCCGGAGCGCCTGGCCCAGGGCCTCACGGCCCGCGCCGCGGGCCGTGATCAACGTGCCGTCCACGTCGAACAGCAGCAGTCTCACGTCACGGGGGCCTTGGGCATGATGATCCAGAGCAGCAGGTACATGAGGATGCCCGGGAAGGCCGCCGATAGCACCGACACCAGCACGTAGAGAACCCGCACGACCGTGGGATCCCACCCGAGCCACTCGGCCAGGCCGCCACACACGCCGGCAATCATGCAGTGGCGGCGCGAGCGCTGCAGGGGCATCGCTACCCGCGAGCCAGACGGCGCAGGCGCTCGACGATGCCCGGCACGATGTCCACGGTGAAGTCGATCTCGGGCGCGGTGGTCCACCGCCCCAGGGTGAAGCAGAGCGAGCCTTCGGCGGCCTCGCGGTCGCAGCCGATGGCCCGCAGCACGTGCGAGGGCTCCCCGGTCATCGTCGTACAGGCCGAGCCCGAGGAAACCGCCACTCCACGGAGATCGAGCTCGAGGAGCAACGCCTCGGCCTTGACGCCCGTGACGACGATGCTGACGTGGTGGGGCAGGCGCGCCGGGCCGCGTGGTCCGGTGAGGCGAGCGCCCGCCACGCGGCTCAGCAGACCCTCGAGGAGGCGGTCACGCAAGCCGGCCAGCCGCCCCGCCTCACCGGCGCGCTCGATGCGGGCCAGCTCGGCGGCCACGCCCATGCCCACGATGGCAGGCAGGTTTTCCGTCCCCGCTCGATAGCCGCGCTCCTGGCCGCCGCCGAGGATGAGCGGGGCCAGCTTCACCTCCGGCCGCACCCACAGCGCACCGGCGCCCGGTGGCCCGTAAAGATCGTTGGAGGAGAGCGTGAGCAGGTCGATTCCACACTCCTCGACGGAGAGCGGGAGCCGGCCGGCAGCGTGGACGGCGTCGACATGGAAGGGGACGCCACGGTTCCGCGTGAGCCGACCGATCTCGCGCAGCGGCTGCACGGCGCCGATCTCCCCGTTGGCGGCCATGATCGAGACCAGCGCCGTCTCGGGCCGCAGCGCCCGATCGATGGCAGCGGGGTCGACCCGACCCTCGGCGTCCACGCCGACGTAGGTCACCGGGTAGCCGTGCTTCTCGAGATCCCGGCAGCAGTTCAGGACGGAGACGTGCTCGACGGCCGAGGTGACGACGTGCCGCGCCGGCCCACGCTGGGCGACGCCCTTGACGGCCAGATTATTCGCCTCGGTGGCGCTGGCCGTGAAGATCACGCCAGCCGGAGCGCCGCCGAAGAGGCGGGCCAGCTTGGCCCGGGCGCCGTCTAACGAGGCCCGCGCCTCCAAGCCCAGCGAATGTGGCGCCGCCGGGTTGCCGGCTCCCCCTTCCAGAAAGGGCCGCATGACGGCGACCACTCGCGGATCGACGGGCGTGAAGCCACCGTAGTCCAGATAGACGCGAGTGACGGCGCCGCCGCTACCTGGTCTTTCGGACGAGAAAGCGGAAGACGGGCCCATCCTTGTCCACCGCCATGAGCTGGTGACCCGTGCGGGCGGACCAACTCTTGAGGTCCGCCTCGGAGGCGGGGTCATCGGCGAGCATCTCGAGAACCTGGCCCACAGCCATCGCCGTGAGCGCCTCACGAACCTTGAGCACCGGCATTGGACAGAACAGCCCGATGCAATCGAGCTTCTTGTCAGGGGTAACGAGCATCGTCCGACGGCGATTCTGACACTGACCCGTGGTCCGACGCAACCGGAGGGCGCGGGGGTCTTGTCGAGTCTTTCCGGGGGCTTGGGCCCCCGAGGCCGGGGACGTTGACACGGTGCGGCGGTAACCGAAATAATGCCGATATGCCGGCTAAGCCCGCATCCAACGTGACGGAAGCAGGCCAGCGGCTCAGTCACAGGGTCTTCCTCGCCCTCGGCCTCTCCGCGGTCATCCCCCTGCTGGTGCTCGCCTACGTCACCCACCGCTTCGTCCTCCCCAACCTGAGCCCGCTCGACAGCGCCGGCTTCTTCGGGCTCCTGGGGCTCTTCCTCTTCACCGCGCTGGCCATCTTCGCTGGCGGATACATGCTGTGGGACATGGGCCGCACCGTGGCGCGCCTGGCCCGAATGCTCGGCGAGGAGGGACGCCTGAGCGATCTGGTCCAGCGGCGTGACGAGGCGGGCACGCTCATGCAAACTATTGGCCGGATGCTGGAGACGATCGAGCAGCAGGCCGCCGAGATCAACAGCTTCGCCTCCCGCCTCGATGCCGCCTACAAGGAGCTGGAGAACACCAACACCCGCCTGAAGGAAACGTCCTTCAAGGACGAGGTGACCGGCCTCTACAACCGCCGTTTCTTCTCAATCCGCCTGGAGGAGGAGATGCAGCGGCACCGACGATTCAACCATCCGGTCTCGGTGGTCCTCATGGACCTGGACGGCTTCAAGGCCGTCAATGACGAGCTCGGTCACGCGGTGGGCGACGAGTCCCTGCGCGACGTGGCCCAGATCCTCGTCAAGCATTCCCGCGGCATCAACGTGGTGGCCAGGTACGGGGGCGACGAGTTCGTCGTCCTCCTCGTGGAGACGTCGCGGGCCGGCGCCCGTCTCTACGCCGACCGCATCCGTCAGGTGATCTCCACCCACCCCTTCAGCCACGGCAAGCCCATCACCGCCAGTTTCGGGCTGGCCAGTCTGCCCGATGACGACGTGGCCACCGCCGAGGAACTGGTGCGGGCCGCCGACGAGGCGCTCTACTCGGCCAAGCGGGCTGGGAAGAATCAGGTGGCCACCACGGACTCGCCGGAGAAGATCCTCTGAGCGCCAAGCGACCTCAGGTGTTGGTCGTCGACGACGACGCCCACGTGCGTGAGATGCTCCAGCAGATTTTCCTGTCGGCCGGGTACGACTGCCTGCCGGCCAGCAATGGCCAGGAGGGCGTGGCCATCTTCCAGGTTTCGCGGCCGCCCCTGACGGTTACCGACCTTCGGATGCCCGAACTCGACGGCATCGCCCTGCTCAGCGCGATCCGCGAGCTGGATGCCGACGCGGCCGTCGTGGTCCTAACCGGCGCCCCGGACGTGAAGACCGCCATCGACAGCCTCCGCCTCGGCGCTGACGACTTCATCATGAAGCCGGTCAACGTGGACGAGCTGCTCATCGCCGCCGAGCGGGCGCTGGAGCGACGCCAGCTGCTCGTCGAGCGTCGCGAGTACCAGACGCGGCTCGAGCACCGCGTGGAGGAGGCAACCCGGGACCTGCAACGGGCCTATCGACAGCTCCAGGAGACCTACCGGGCGACGCTGGAAACGCTGGGCGCGGCGCTGGACTCCCGTGACGTCGGCACCGAGGCGCACTCCCGGCGGGTGCACGGGTACGCGCTGACGACGGCGCGGATGCACGGGCTGATGGAGGAGGAGCTCGTCGATCTGGCCCACGGGGTGCTGCTGCACGACATCGGGAAGATCGGTATCCCCGACAACATCCTCCTCAAGCCCGGCTCGCTGAATTCCGAGGAGTGGGCGATCATGCGCCGGCATCCCGAAATCGGCAAGCGTCTCATCGAGAACATTCCGTTCTTGAAGGGCGCCGTGCCCATCGTCTACTCCCACCACGAGCGCTGGGACGGCACCGGATATCCCCAGGGGCTCAAGGGCGCGGCCATCCCCCTGGGGGCCCGCATCTTCATGGTGGTCGACGCCTTCGACGCGATGACGTTCGACCGCCCCTACTCCCGAGCGATCTCCTTCGAAGCCGCCAAGGCGGAGATCCAGCGCTGCGCCGGCAGCCACTTCGATCCCGCCGTGGTGGCGTCGTTCCTGCGCGTGCCCGACGCCGTGCTGGCGGAGATCCGGCTCACCAGCGCCCAGCCCTAAGTCCGTTGGATCTCCTCGAGGCCAAGAGCCGGATCGCCGAGGCCCTCGTGGAGTCGATCTTCCGACGGGCCCGTTACGAGATCCAGCGCTACCGGCCCGCGCACGTTCCCCTGCGCTTCGGCCGGGAGGATTTCTCCCCCGATTTCTCGGCCACCATGCCCGGCGAGAACGGAAGCCCGCGCCAGCTCCTCGTCGAGGTGACATACCGGCCCCACGTCGAGCAGTTCATCTCGGTGGAGAACCAGCGGGGCGAGCGCTCGGTGTTCTTGCTGGCGCGCCGGCAGTGGCCGTCCCTCTACGTCATCCTGGTCACCGACCATCCCGGGCCCGGGCGCTCGTGCTTCCAGGCCATCCCCCTCGATCGGCTCCAGCCTGGCGAGCCCATCCAAACGCTCGACCTCGACCATCTCGCCGAGCTCCGGATCTTCCCCACCAATGTCGAGGACCACGAGGAATTGGTGCGCCGCATCATGGGGCTGCTCACCAGCGTGTAGCCCGCAGCACCAGCCACAGCCCGAGCCCGGCCAGGAAGATCAGGATGAGACGGTTGAAGGCGCGCTGCTCCAGCCGGTCCTGGACGGCGAGCCCGCCGGCGAACCCGGCCACCGCCACCACCGTGAGCCCGGCCGAGACGAGCATCAGAGTCCAGTTCAGCAGTCCGTAGTAGGCGACGGCGGCGAGCTGGACGAGCTTGTAGAGGATGAACGTGAAGGCCACGGCCCGGATGAATTCACGCTTGTCCATCCCGAGGGCGTAGAAGTACACAGCCAGTGGCGTGCCGGGGACGTTGGTCACCCCGCCCAGCACCCCGGCCAGGAAACCGGCGACGGGAGCGATCCACGGCTCCCAGCCCGGCGAAATCCGGGGCGCCAGGCGCGCGACATCGAGGGCCACGAACACGAGCAGGAAGGTGCCCAGGACCAAGAGCACGACGGGCGCGGGCAACTCCACGAGCAGGCGTGTCCCCAACACCGTGCCCACCGCCCCGAAGACGATCAGCACGGTCAGCCGCCGCATCGTGGCCAGGGGGACCCCCTGCCGCGCAAACTGGATGCCGTCCATGATGATGTTCGGCAGGATGAGCAGGACGACCGCTGACTTGACGTCGATGACGAGCGTGAGTAACGGGGTGGCCAGCGTGGGGAAGCCGATGCCGATCGTGCCCTTGACGAACCCCGAGACGAAAACGGCCAGAGCGACGAGCGGAGCGGGCAGCACGCGGCTGATACTACCTCAGGCGGAGAGCGCCTCCCACAGCACTTCGGCGGGATGCTTGGCCCGCCGGCCGGCCAGGTGCTCGATCTGCTGCCGGCACGAGATGCCGGGCGCCACGATCTCGGCGTCGGCCGGCGTGGCCTTGACCGCGGGAGCCAGTCGGCGATTGCCGAGCCAGACCGAGAGGTCGTAGTGCTCGCGCTCGAACCCGAACGAGCCGGCCATGCCGCAGCAGCCCGAATCGACTTCGCTGACCTCGAAGCCGGCCCAGCGCAGCGCGGCCACCGTCGGCCCCGTGCCGACCAGCGCCTTCTGGTGGCAGTGGCCGTGCAGGAGTGCCTGGCGCCCGTTGCCGGTGAACTCGAGCCGCAGGCCGCGGCTGCGCTCGCGGGCGAGGAACTCCTCGAGCAGGAAGCTCTGGCGAGCCACCGTCCGGGCCTCGGCCGTACGAAGCAGATCCACCGACTCGTCGCGGAGAGTCAACAGGCACGACGGCTCGAGCCCGACGATGGCGATGCCGCGGCTCGCGTACGGCGCCAGGCGCGCCACGTTCCAGGCCGCATGCTCACGCGCCTGGTCCAGCAGCCCTTTGGAGATGAGCGGGCGACCGCAACACTTGCGATCGACGAGCACGACACGATACCCGGCGGCCTCCAGCAGGCCGACGGCGGCCCGCCCAATCTCGGGCGCGTTGTAGGTCACGAACGTGTCGTGGAAGAGGACGACCTCGCCCCGGGGCGCCGCGGCCGGCGCGGGTCGGCGGGCGAACCAGTCGGTGAACGTCTGGACGGCCAGCGCCGGCAGGGGCCGACGGCGGTCGATGCCGGCGAGCTTCTCTAGCAGCCACCGGCTCGGAGCCAGACGGGAGAGCCGGTTCACCAGTCTGGGGGCGATAGCGCCCAGCGCGTTCACGCGGGCCAGGTGACCGAAGAGCCGGTTGCGCAGGGGCAGGCCGTTGGCCCGGTAGTAGTGGTGCAGGAACTCGTACTTGAGCTTGGCCATGTCGACGTTGGACGGGCATTCGGCCTTGCAGCCCTTGCACTCCAGGCAGAGATCCATCACTTCGTAGAGGCGCTTGCCCGTGAACTCCGCAGCCGGCATCTGCCCGGAAAGCACCGCCCGCAGCGCATTGGCCCGGCCGCGGGTGGAGTGCTCCTCGTCCCGGGTCGCCATGTAGGAGGGACACATCGTGCCTTCCAGCGTCTTGCGGCAGACGCCGACGCCGTTGCACATCTCGACGGCCGCGGCGAAGCCCCCCTGGTCTCCGAAGTCCAGCAGCGTGGTGGGCTGCCAGGTCGTGTACTGAGCCCCGTAGCGCATGTGCTCCGTGATGCCGGGGCTCTGCACGAGGTTACCGGGGTTCATGCGATTGTCGGGGTCGAAGGCCTGCTTGAGCTCGCGAAACGCCCGCATGAGGGTCGGGCCGTACATGCGCTCCAGGAAGGGGCTGCGGGCCCGACCGTCACCATGCTCGCTGGAGATCGTCCCGCCGAACTCGAGCACGAGATCGTTGATCTCCTCCGCGATGGCCCGAACCTGCTCGAGCCCACGGGCGGTCTTGAGATTGATGACCGGGCGGATGTGCAGGCAGCCCACCGAACAGTGGCCGTAGTAGGCGCCCTCGGTGTCGTAGCGCGCAAAAATCTCCCGGAACCTTGCCACGAACTTGGCCAGGTGCCGGGGCTCGACGGCGGTGTCCTCCACGAAGGCGATGGGCTTGCGGTCGCCCTTCATGCCCAGGAGCAGCCCCAGCCCGGCCTTGCGGAGCTTCCAGATGGACTGCTGGGCCGCCCCGTCATAGGTGATGTGAGCGGCGTAGCCGAACCGCTCGTGCTGCCGGCGCGCCTCCAGGGCTTCGACCTTGGCCCGGACCTCGGCTTCGCTGTCGCCCGCGTACTCCACCATCAGGATGGCGGCGGGATCGCCCTGGATGAAGGCAGCCCGCTGCCGCTGCTCGATGTTCTCGCGCGCCAGATCCAGGATCATCTTGTCGGTGAGCTCGACCGCGTAGGGCCCGGATTCCAGGATCGACTGGGACGCCTCCAGCGCCTCCTGCATCTCCGCGAAGTGGATGACGTCGAGCGCAGTGGCCCGGGGCCGTGGCATCAGCCGCACCTTGGCGTCCACAACCGTCACCAGCGTCCCCTCGGAGCCGACCAGGAGCCGGGCCATGCTGAGCGGCCGGGGCGCGCCGTTTCCGCCCCCGGCGAGCGAGCCGGGCTTGACGCTGACGCCGACGAGCTCGTTGAGGTTGTAGCCGGCCACGCGGCGCCAGTGGCTGGGGTAGCGGGCGCGAATCTCATCGGCATATCTCGCCCGGATGTCCGCCACCGCCCGATAGATGTCGCCTTCGCGGCCGGGGAGCCGACACTTGGCCTCGAACTCCGCCGCGGTGAGCTCGCCGAAGACGACCCGGGTCCCATCGGCCAGGAGTGTCGTGATCTCCAGCACGTGGTCCACGGTGAGCCCGTAGGCGATCGAGTGGGAGCCTCCGGAATTGTTGCCGATCATGCCGCCCAGGGTCGCGCGGTTGGAGGTCGAGGTGTCGGGCCCGAAGAGCAGACCCAGCGGGCGCACGTGGTGATTCAGCTCATCCTGCACCAGCCCGGGGCCCACCCGAGCCCACCGTTCGTCGGCATTGACCTCCAGCACGCGGTTGAGATGAGCGGAGAAATCGAGCACGACCGCATGGTTGACGGTCTGGCCGGTGAGCGAGGTGCCACCGCCCCGGGCTAGGAGCGGCGCGCCGAACGTGCGGGCCACCTCGACGGCGGCCTGCACGTCACCGGGCTCGCGGGGGATGACGACTCCGATCGGCTCGACCTGGTACATCGAGGCGTCGGTGGCGTAGAGGAGCCGGGAGGTTCGGTCGAAGCGGACGTCGCCGGCGATGACCTTGCGAAGTTCGTGCTCGAGGTCGCGCACCGGGCTTATTATACGCGCGTGGGTCCGCGCCATCGGCTCGTGCTGGCCGTCGCGCTCACGCTGGCGGTGGGCGCCGCCCCGGGCCCCGGTCGAGCGGACAGCCCACCGGATGCGCCGGGTCTCCGCGTGGAGCTCCTCAACTTCTCTCGTGTTGTCGACTCCCGTGAGCTCACTGGCAAGAAGGTGCTCGTGGTGCGCTTCCAGGCCTCCTACTGCCGGCCCTGCGCGAAGGAATCACGGGCGTTCGGGCGCCTGGTGGACCGCTATCGCGGCCAGAACGTTGAGTTTGTCGCGCTGCACGTGCAGGATACCGTGGCCGACACACGCAAGTTCATGCGGGCCCAGAGAGTGGCCTATCCGATCGCGCTCGATCCCCAGCTCACCATCGGCAATCGTTTCGGCTTCAAAGGCACCCCCTACACCGTCGTGATGGACCTCAAGGGCGAGCTGGTGGCTCGTCTCCACGGGGAGTCCGCGCTCACCCGCCTGCCCGCGATCCTCGATGAGGCGCTCCGCGAGGCCCCGCCGGGCTCGTGAGTCAAATCACTCAGGGCTTCAACATCACCTTCACCGCGCGGTCCTCCTTGCGGTCGAAGATGGCGTAGCCGCGGGGCGCATCTTTCAGCGACATCGTGTGCGTGATGATGCGGGCGGGCCGGAGCTTGCCCAGCCGGACCAGCTCCATGAGCGGCGTGATGTAGTTGCGCGCGTTGCAGATCCCCATCTTCAGCGTCAGGTCCTTGAAGAAAGCCTCCCGCGCCGGAAAGGGCAGGCTCGGCTCGACGTAGACGCCCACCGACGACACCACGCCGCCCGCTCGCACGGCCTGGATCGCCTGGGTGAAGGGCGTCTCGTGACCCACGCACTCCAGGACGACGTCGGGGCCCCGGCCCCCGGTCAGCGCCCGGAGCTGCTCGGCCGGATCACCGCGCTCGAGATCGACAGGCTCGGCACCGAGCTCGCGGGCCAGGGCCAGCCGGTAGTCGACGCGGTCGACCGCGAACACTCGGGCCGGCCCGAAGAGCTGGGCGGATTGCATGGCCAGGAGGCCGACTGGACCCGCGCCGAAGACGGCGACGGTGTCGCTGGGGCGGATGCCGCCGTTCTCAGCGCAGCAGTACCCGGTGGAGAGGATGTCGCCCAGGAAGAGCGCATCCTCGTCTGACATGCCGGCTGGGACCTTTTCGCAGAGATAGTCGGCGAAGGGCACCCGGATGCGCTCGGCCTGACCGCCGGGAAAGACCGTGCCGAAGCGGCCCCCGAACACCGCGCGGCCGGTGGTCGTGCACTGGGTGGGCAGCCGGCGCTGGCACCATTCGCAGCGCCCACAAGAAACCGAAAACGGCGCGACGACGCGATCGCCGGGACGCAGGCTCCTGATGGCCGGGCCCACCTCCTCCACCACCCCCATGAACTCGTGGCCCATCACCGCGCCCCTGGCGACGAGGCCGCCACCCCGGCCGTGATACTGGTGCAGGTCGGAGCCGCACACGGCGCTGGTGGTGATGCGGAGCACCACATCGGCGGGGTCGACGACCTTGGGATCGGCCACATCTTCGACCCGCACGTCGCCCACTCCTTGAAACGTGATCGCTTTCATGACCGACCCCCCTGAGCTGTGTCCCCCCGCCATTGAGTCTCGTAGAGCACCAGAGCCGCGGCCCCGCGTACGGTGCGGCGTTTGTCGGCTGGCACGATGCTCACCCTGGTCAGGGCCAGGGCCCGGGCGAAAGCATGCTCGGCGGCGGCCGCGAGCACCCGCTTCTCCAGGGGCGCGTAGGCGGCAGCGACGCCGCCGGTAATCACGACGACTTCTGGATTGAGCCCGTTCACGATGACGGCGATGACCGCGCCCAGCGCCCGACAGGCCTCCTCGACGACGGCCGTGGCGAGGGGATCGCCGGCAGATGCCGCCTGGAAGACGACAGGCGCCGTGATGGCACCGCGATCGCCTCCCGCCAGGCGCAGCAGCTCGCTCCCCCGCGCCCCGCTTGCTTGCTCCTGCGCCGCCTCGGCGATACCGCGTCCGCTCGCGTACACGGCCAGACAGCCCCGCCCTCCACACCAGCAGGGACGCCCGTCGAACTTCACCGGCGCGTGACCAAACTCCCCGCCAAACCCGTGGGCGCCGCGGATGAGACGGCGGTCAAGAATGATGCCGGTCCCAAAGCCCGTCCCCGGGGCCAACACCACCAGCGAGCGGACCCCGCGACCTTGACCAAAGGCGTACTCGGCAAGGGCCAAGGCATTGACATCATTGTCGACGAAGGAGGGGAGCCCGAATCGCTCGGTGATCCGGGCCGCCAAAGGCTGGCCCTGGAGATCGGGGACGTGGGCGGCCTCCTCGCCGATCAGCCCGCTCGCCGCATCCACAACACCGGGTACCCCCACACCGATGCCGCTCACGCGCAGCCCACGGGTCGCCGCGCGATCGAGGACGGATTGCACCAGCGTGACGATGGTCCGGCCGGCCGTGCCGGGCCCGCCGCCGTGCGTAGGGGCCTGTTCGTCGGTCAGCACTTCGCCGTCGGCCGTCACCAGACCGGCGGCAGTGGTCGTCCCGCCGACGTCGACGCCGATGACCACGGACATCATGACTGCATCAGAGGTCGCCGAAGTGGCAGAGCTGGATGCCGAGGGTGGCCACGGCGGCCCAGGCCTCAGGGCTACCCAGCCCCACCAACTCGGTCTCGCGCTGCCGGCCGTACCGGCTCGCGGCCAGGGGCCCGTCGCACTGACCGGGATGCGTCATGAACTCGGAGACGCCCGCGGGTAACGTACGCAGCACCTGGCGCAGCCGCGCCGCCGACCAGTAGGCCTCGGGACCCGCCTCGCCAAAGAAGTGATCGGGCGTCTTGAGCGACGCCGTGCGGGCCCGCGCCCGGACCAGGTCTGTCTGACTGCGCACGGCCACGCCGAGCCGCCGGGCGGCCGATAGCAAGATTCCGTCCACCGGCGCGTAGAGGCCGACGTGATGGTGGGTGTCGAGGTGCGTGGGCGTGCGCCGGGTGAGCGCGACGAAGCGCTCGAGCTGGGCCTCGATCTCGTCCTCGACCTCTTTGGCCTCCGCCCCAGCCGCGGCCCGGCGCGCGTCGCGGACGAAGCGGCCGTCTCCGTCGACCAGCGAGGGCGCGCGGGTCAGGGGCTTGCCGAGCGTGAGGTTGAGGTGGATTCCCAGCCCCAGGCCGGAATCGAGGGCGGCGGCGAGCTGGTCGCGATCGACGTCCGCCGTCACCAGCACCGTGGTGCTCGTGACGATACCGTGGCGGTGGGCAAGCAAGATCCCCGCGCTCACGCCCGGTGTCATGCCGAAGTCGTCGGCGTTGACGATCAGCCGCCGGAGCATGGCAGGGCGCCCTGAATGATCAGCCGCTCGACGGTCGCGGGCATGCCGACCGGCAGCGTCCCCTCGCCATCGAGGCTGCGCAGGTGGTCGAGGCGCTCATAACCCAGGCGCGGGAACGCCTGCGTCTCGCTGGCCACCACCGTCGGCAGGAGACCCTGTTTCTCGAGCTTGGCGAACGCGGTCTTGCGGCCCAGGAATGCGAACAGAGAAAAGACGAGCCGGCCCCCCGGGCGCAGATGGCCGGTGGCGCCCTCGATGACACTGTCCAGGATTTTCCAGCCGTCGAGGCCACCGTTGTCGGCCGCCGCCTGGGCATCGTGGCGACCTCGGCCCGGCGGGGTCGGCATCTGCGGGGCGTTGGTACAGACGAGATCGAAGCGCTCGCTGGCAACCGGCGCGTAGCCGTCACCCAGGCGCGCGTCTACCGTCACCCCGTTGAGGGCGGCGTTGGCGCGGATGGCATCGACCGCCTCGGGCACGATATCGGTGGCCACGACGTGAGCCCCGGCACGGGCCGCCATCACCGCAGCCAGACCCAGCCCGGCGCCGATCTCCAGCACGCGCTCGCCGCGCCGCACGGCCAGGTGGCGACAGAAGAACAGCGATCCGGCCTTGGGCGACTGCACCCGATCGGGGACCCGAAACAGGCAGTCCCGCCAGGCGAACAGGAGCAGGCCGTCGTCGTCCGTCACTTGCCGAGCACCCTGCGGAAGTACAGACGCAGGGCCTCCTTGAGCTGGGCCCGGGCCCCGGCCGATGTCTTGGCGTCTTCCAGTTGCTCGATGTCGAGCTGCAGCGGCACGCCCTCCCGCTTCACGCCGTCGAGCTCGGCGGTGAGGCCGCACCGCTCGTCGGACTCGGTAAAGACGATCCGGGCCGTGGCGAACGTCCGGTCGTCGCGTGCGAGCTGCTCCACGGTCTCCACCAGGACGCGCTTGATCTCCTCCTGCTCGCCCGCGGGGACGGTGGAGAACGCCGCCGTCAACCTAACGTCCGCCATCGGTCCACACCTTCAGGATGTCGGCGTGGGCCCGGGCCGCGTTGGCCCGGATGGCGAAGCTGATGGCCTCTCGCAATTCCGCCTCGGTGGCTCCGGCTGTCCTGGCGCCCGCCAGGTCGCGCTTCGCTCAGTGGGTGTTGCCGACGGCCAGGTTGGCGGCCAGATAGCAGAGCGACGCCGTCTTGGGATCGAGCGCGCCCTTCCGGTACGTCCAGCTCGCGATGACTTTCTCTTCCAGCTCAGGCATGTGGCCTCCTTGGTCAATCAGGGGGGCAGGTACTGCGTGATATCGACGACCCGGTCGCCGGCGAAGTAGAAGCGCCAGCCCAGCGGATAGGTCCAGGCCTCCTTGGCGCGAGCCTTGACGCCCGGCCAGTACCGGCGGGCCAGCTTTTCCATCTCGGCGGGATCGGTGGTGGTTGTCTCGGGGGGACCCAGCAGGATCACGATCTGCTCCTTGGTCATCCCCACCGTGGTCCGCCGGTAGAAGCGGAACGTGGAGACCTCCAGGCTGCTGGCGGCCTCGGGATGCCCACGCAGGTACCGGGCGATCTCCTCGTCGATCTGATCCTGCCAGTGCCGGCGTTCGTCGAAGTTCGGCTCGCGGCCATTGGCCTCGATCATGCGCAGGAACCAGAACTGCTCGGCCGAGGGCCCCTGGGTCGTGCGCTGCTCCACCGTTCTCGCCGAGGCGCACGCGGCCAGGACCAGCGAAAACGCCATGAGAGCCGGGAGCCGGCGCGTCACGACGAGAGCATAACAGATCAAATCAGGGCGGACTCCAGCACGATGCCGCGGTCGATGATCCGGGCCGCCTGGAGCAGGAGCCGAGCCGTGGCCGGCGGGACCTCCGCGTTTTCGCCGAGCTGACGAAGCAGATCGATGAGCCGGCGCATGGCGCGGATGAGGTCGCCCTCGTGGCCGCCGAAGGCTTCCTGCACGATCGCCGCCCAGTCGTCCTCGCCGGAGGCCCAGCGGAAGACCGCCGGCATGAACCCGGGATGGACGCTCAGCGGCATGCCCAGGCGCCGGTGGCGCTGCGCCTCCCCGACGGTCTCGGCCACGGCGGCGATCTGCTCGAGCTTGCGGCGAAGCTTCGGTCGTGATTTGAGGAAACCGCGGGCCACCCCGGGCTCGCCCGAGCGCGCCTCCTCGGAAAGCGCCGAGCAGAGCGCCGCCGCCTCGGGCAGCGTCAGATCGACGAGGATACCGCGGGCGATCACCTCGGCCACCAGCAGCTCGTTGTCGTGGCGCAGGCCGGCGATGAGACGCCCCTTGGCCTCGAGCCGTCCGGCGCGTACCGCCCCGAACTGCTCGAGCACCTCCACCACTCTCAAGAACTCGTGCCAGTAGGCTCCGCGCAGCGACTCCAGGGCCTGCCGGCGCTGCTCGAGCCGTTCCCCGAGCCGCTCCACCTCGCGCCAGGCCTGGTCGCACCTGGCCGTGGAGCCCCACGGGCAGCGGTGGCACTCCACGGTGGCCAGCGCCGCCTCCGGCCGCTGGGCTCGCTCACGCTCGAGCAATTCGCGCGCATCGAGCTCCGTCAGCTGACCGGTCAGGTGGCGCAGGCCGCGCGGGTCGCGACCGCGGTCACGGGGGACGACGAGCGGCGGCGTCGACCAGAGAATCTGCTTGATGGCGCCCGCTTTGAGCCGGACGACGGCGCCGTGGGGCAGCAGCGCATCCACCAGCGCCCGGTGGCCGCGGATCCCATGGACACCGAGGATCAAGGCCAGGCTCGCCGCGCCCCGCCGCTTGACGATGGCCAGCCGCCCCGGCTCGGCCTCGATCGGACCGCGCTCGCCCCGGCCGCCACGGCCACTGGCCCGCCGGCGGGCCTCCACCTCCCCACGCAGCTTGCGGTAGCGGCCGATGCGCCCGAAGTCCCCGCAGGGGGCGGCGAAGGCGCGGGCCTCGGCGGCCGCGGCCTCGAGCCGCTGCACCTCGGCCTGCGTCTCCCGCATGCGCTTGAGATTCTGGTACTGCCCGAAGGAAGCTTCCACCCGGCGGCGCAGGGTCTCGGGCGGGGCTCCGGTGGCGATGAGCAGCGCCACCGAGCCGTAGCCCAACCTGAACTGGCTTTCGATCGGCTCGGGCGAACCGTCGACGATGCGCACCACGTCGTCGACGCCGTCCCGGGCATCCAGCGCGACGACGCACTTGCCCTCGGTGTCGATGCCGCGCCGGCCGGCCCGCCCGGCCATCTGGGTCAGCTCGTTGTGAGACAGGGATCGAAAGCCGCGTTCCGTGCGCTTGGTGAGGCTCTGGAGCACCACCGAGCGGGCCGGCATGTGGATGCCCAGGCTCATGGTCTCGGTGGCGAACACCACCTTGCAGAGGCCGCGTTCGAAGAGGCGCTCGGTGAGGCGCTTGAGGCTAGGCAGGATGCCGGCGTGGTGGACGCCGACCCCCAGGCCCAGCGCGCGGAAGATCGTCTGGTTGAGCTCGGAATCCCCCATCCCCGGACTCTCGACCAGCGCCTCGCCGATGGCCACGTCCACCTCTTGGCGCTGCTCGCGAGAGAGGAGGCCGCGCCCTTCCGTCAGGACGTCGCCCATCGCCCGCTCACAGCCCACCCGGCTGAAGATGAAGTAGATGGCGGGCAGCCAGCCTCGCGCTTCCAGCTCTTCGATGAGAACGGTCGGATCGACGACCCGACGCGTGAACCACCGGCCCCGCTCGTCCGGGCCGTGCCGCTCGTCTCCGGCGATCCGGGCTTGCCCGGTGCGGACCTTGTCGAAGTCGTGGATCTCACCGGCCAGGTCGGCCAGCGCGTAGGACAGCGGTACCGGCCGGTGGGGATGGTAGACGGGCACGATCGGGCGATGCACCAGGGAGATCCAGTCGGCGATCTCCCGCACGTTGGCCACGGTGGCCGACAACGCCACCAGGGCCACGTCCTTGGGGGCGTTGACGATGATCTCCTCCCAGACGGTGCCCCGGCCCTCGTCGCCCATGTAGTGGCACTCGTCGAGGACCACCCATCCCAGATCGCTGAGCCCCCCCGTGTAGAACATGTTGCGGAGGATCTCGGTCGTCATGACGAGGATCCGACCCGGGGGGTTCACTTTGACGTCGCCGGTCAGGATGCCCACGCGGTCCTCGCCGTAGGCCCTGCTGAAGTCGGCGAACTTCTGGTTGGACAGCGCCTTCAGCGGCGTGGTGTAGGCGATCCGCTTGCCCCGCTCGAGCGCCAGCGCGATAGCGAACTCGGCCACCAGCGTCTTGCCGGCCCCGGTGGGGGCGGCCACGATCGCCGACGAGCCGGCGGCGATGGCCTGGCACGCCTCCACCTGGAAGTCGTCGAGGGCAAATGGATAACGGGCGCGGAACTGCGCGAGAACGTCCATCGCCGTTCACATTATCATGCGATCATCCCGCCGAGGAGGCAGCCCGTGATCGTGGTCCACGTCGCCATCACCACGGCCGAGCAGTACGTTGCCAAGCGCGAGCCGCACCGCCGGGCGCACATCGAGCGGCTGGCCGGTCTGCGCGCCGGCGGTACCGTCATCGGTGGGGGGCCGGCGCCCGACGGGCGGAGTGTCGACCTCGTCTACCGGCTGGGACAACCCGACCAGCTCGCGGCCCTCGTCGAGGAGGATCCCTACTGGGCGGCCGGGGCCTGGACCCGTTACACGCCGCGAAGCTTCGCCGAGTTCATCGAACCCTGGGAGCTGCCCCCCATCGTGCTCGACGGCTCTCGACCGGCGACGATCGTCGAGGGCCGGACAGCGGAGCACGACATGGCCCAGTTCGCGCTGATCGAGCTGCGGGGCGCCGGTCGCCTGGCCTTCGGCGGCTTCTTTCCCGACGGCGACACTTTCGCGCTGTGCCGGACGGCCGACGCGACCCAGGCGGTGGAGTGGTTCACCAGCCCGGGCTTCTGGGCGCCGGACAGCCTGCGCGCACGCCCGCTGCTCTACGTGCTGTAGCCGAGGCTAGGCGCCCGGCCCCCGTTCCATCGAGTAGGGCTGCCAGCGCCGGAGCCCGCTCTTCTCCAGCACCGAGGGGTTCACGCAGCTTCTCGGCCACTGACCGCTCAGCACCAGCGCGATCTCCTCGCCGACCCGGCGCTTGCGCACCGGATCGAAGCGCGCTGAGGCCGACGCCACGTGGGGGGTGAGGATGACGTTCTCCATCGTCAGCAGGGGATTCGCCGGATCGGGAGGCTCTTGCTCAAGCACGTCGAGACCAGCGGCGGCGATCCAGCCCTCCCGCAGAGCGCGGATGAGCGCCGGCTCGTCGACCGTGGGGCCCCGGCCGGTGTTGATGAAGATGGCCTCCGGCTTCATCGATCGGAAGTGGTGCTCGGTGAGCAGGTGGTGGGCCTCCGGCGTCGATGGCGCATGCATGGAGACGATGTCGGAGCGCTGCAGCAACTCGGGCAGCCCCACCGGCTCAACCCCGTAGCGGGGCATGACGAGTTCCTCCAGGTAGGGGTCGTAGGCCAGCATGTGCAAGCCGAACCCCCGGGCCCGCACCGCCACTGCCCGCGCCACGTGGCCAAAGGCGATGAAGCCCAGCGTCAGACCCATGAGCCGCGGCCACTGCGAGAGCAAGGGGCGGCCCTGGGTCCATCGTCCGTCCCTGACGAACCGGTCCATGGTGACCAGACGCCGGTAAGTGGCCAGGATCAGCATCATGGCGTGATCGGCGACTTCCTCGATGAAGGTGTCGGGCACGTTGGTGACCGGGATCCCCCGCGCCGTGGCGGCGGCGACGTCGACCGAGTCGACCCCCACGCTGCCCAGCGCAATCACCCGACACCGCGCGAAGCCGTCGATCATCCGCCCCGTGATCCGACGCCCCTTGGCGTACAGGGCGTCGGCATCCCGGGCGGCCCTGACGAACTCGTCCTCGGTCCCCGCGGGAATCTCCACGATCTCCGCGTCGAGCGGCCCCAGGGCCTCCATCTCCAGCTTGTAACCGGCTCCCGGCACCGAAAAGCTCGCGCCGGCTGGTGTGACGATCTTGTACTTCGCCACATTGCCCTCCCTGGTTAAGACGGCGATCAGCTGATTCCGGCCAGAGCCAGCACGTGCCGCATCCGCGCGGCGGCCAGCGCGGGGTCACGAAGCAGGCCGGCCTGGTCCATCAGGACGAACTGCCGGCTCAGGTGCACGACCGAGCGTGCGCTCTCCAGACCGCCGACCATGCGGAAATGTGCCTGGTGGCCGTTGAGGTAGGCGGCGAACACCACGCCGGTCTTGTAGAACCGGGTGGGCGCGCCGAACACGTGGCGCGAGAGCGGCAAGGTCGGCGCCAGGAACTCGTCGAACCGGGCGCGGTCCCCGGCGTCCAGCGCGTGCAGCGCCGCCGAAGCGAGGGGCGCAATGACGTCGAAGATACCCAGCAGGGCATCGCTGTGACCGTGCTCGTCGCCGGCGATGGTGGTGGGGTAGTCGAAATCGTCCCCGGTGTACATCCGCACGCCGGCGGGCAAGCAGCGGCGCAGGGCGATCTCCCGCCGCTGATCGAGCAGGGAGACCTTGACGCCGTCGATCCGGGCCGCGTGCTCGCCGATCACGTCGAGCAGCGTCGCGGCGGCCTGGTCCAGGTCGCGTGAGCCCCAATAGCCGGCCAGCGCGGGATCGAACATGTCGCCCAGCCAGTGGATGATCACCGGCTGCTGCACCTGGGCCAGGATGCGGCCGTAGACCTTCACGTAGTCGTCCGGGCCCTTGGCGCAGGCGGCCAGGGCCCGGCTCGCCATCAGGATGATGCGTCCTCCCACCGATTCGATGAAGCCGCACGATTCCTCGTAGGCCTTGTCGACGTCGGCGACGGTGACCCGCGAGGAGGCCGGCAGATCGTCGGTGCCCGCGCCGGAGAAGGCCACGGCGCCCGGGATCGTCCGGGCCTCGGCCACGGTGCGCCGGATCAGCTCCCGGGCCGTGGCCCAGGGCAGGCCCATGCCGCGTTGGGCGGTGTCCATCGCCTCGGCGACGGCGAGCCCCAACGACCAGACATAGCGCCGATACGCCAGCGTGGCCTCCCAGTCGAGGGCCACGTCCTGGTTCGGATCGATGTCGGCGAGCGGGTCGGCCACGACGTGCACGGCGGCGAACGCCACGCGGCTGGTGAGGGGGCCCGGAGGCGGCGTGAGGGGGGTCCTTCCGGTCAGGATGTACGGGTCCAGCGTTCCCTGGGCGCTCGGCAGTCGCAGGGTGATCGGCATCAGATCAGGTCCTCCGGCCCGACGGTCGACCCAGTGTAACACCGGTGTTGTTGGGCTGACGGGCGGTGCCAGCGTGGGGGGCGGAATGGCAACCGGCAACGGCAGCGATGCGCCGGTTCGCACCTTTGGCTGGCCCACGCGTCTGGCGCGACCTTTGATGGTCCTCCCGAGCGGTGAAGCTCCCGACCCGCGCCTGAGCACGAGGAGGAACCCCGGTGCTGAGACGAATCCGCCAGCTCCCAGTGTGCGTGGCCGCTCTGATCATCGCGATCACGGGGACCTCGCCCGTAGAGGCGACCGTCGTGGGCGTGCTGCCCGAGGGGCTGCTCACCGAGCAGGCGCAGGTGATCGTGATCGGTCAGGTCATCGACATCAGCGGTCACTGGGATCCCGGGCAGGGCCAGATCTTCACCGATATCACGGTCAGGCTCGATGAAGTCCTCAAGGGCGTGGTCCCCACGCCCGAGCTGACGATCCGGCAGCTGGGGGGCAGGGTCGGTGACGTCGAGTCGCGTGTGGAGGGCAGTCCGGAGTTCCGGCTCGGCGAGCGAGTCCTGCTCTTCCTCACGACCCGCGGTGACGGAACGCTGCGCGTCGCCCACCTCTACCTTGGCAAGTTCTCGATCCTGACCGACCTTCACACGGGCGAGCGGCTCGCGCGTCGACAGACGCCGGCCGGCGTGGTGGTCACGACTCCACCCGGCTCGGGCGCCAGGCCCACGACTGACGAGTTCCATCGCCTGCGTGACATCCGGGACCGGATCCGGAGCATCGTGCGCGGGCGGCTCCGTCCGCCCGGGGCGACGGCACCGCTCTTCACGCCCCCCGCACCGGTGGGAACCACCGAGGCCCAGGAATCCTTCACCCTCCTGGGCACGCCGTCGCGCTGGTTCG
>DATIAY010000157.1:0-3000 GCA_035457825.1 Candidatus Methylomirabilota bacterium | reverse complement strand
CGGGAGGGCCGTCCGGACCAGTCAGGGGCCCCTCACCGCTGACGCCTACGTGCTCGCGCTCGGTGTGTTCGCTGCGCCGGTGGCGCGGAGCATCGGTGTCAAGCTCCACGTCTACCCGGCCAAGGGTTACTCCTCGACGTTCCCGATCAAGGACCACGGCCGGGCGCCCACGATCCCCGGCGTGGACGAGCAGTGGCTGGTGGGCTGGTCGCGGCTCGGCGACCGCCTGCGTCTGACCTCGACGGCCGAGTTCGCCGGGTACGATCGGTCCTGGACGCCGCGCGACTTCAACAACATCCTGCGCTTCGTCCGCGACATCTTCCCCGATGCCGCCGACTGGGATCGCGGCGAGTACCGGGCCTGCCTGCGCCCCATGACACCCGACGGCCCCCCCGTGCTCGGCTATGGCCGCTATCGCAATCTGCTCTTCAACGTCGGGCACGGCCACATGGGGTGGACCATGGCCTGCGGCACCGCCCGTATCGTCGCCGATCTGCTGGCCGGACGGCGGCCGGAGCTCGATCCCACCGGCCTGACGCCGCGGCGCCAGGCGGGCGGGCTGGGCTAGACGACGCGACCTTTCCCGACCCGGGGTCGCGGCCGGCCGCCGTCGGCCACCGCCATCACCACGACGATCTCGTCGGGCCGCGGGGCATCGGCGACCATGACGGTCATCGTGTCGAAATCGTCGAAGGACCACACGTTGTCCTTGTTGCCCAGCGGGACGTCGATGGCCGTTCCCGCCGCCCCGACCTTGTTGTTGGAGGGGATGATCGCCTCGCCGCCGCCCACCGCGGCGCGCATGGGTTTACCCAGCTTGGGATGGAGGATGGCCGCCCCATGCTCGATGTCACCGGAGGTCCCCACGACCGCCGCCTTACCGTAGCCCACCACCGGGTTGCCGAGCAGGTCCACGATGCGCTTCATCATGAGATCGCCCAGGGACGCGCCCACGTCGAACAGCGCCGACAGGTCCTCGACGTGGCGCCCGGCGTACGGGTTCGCGATCACGGCGATCCCGGCGACACGGCGGATGGGTCGGGGCAGGCGCTGATTCATCTCTCCCAGGATCTCTTCGCTCGTCATCACGATCTTTCGCACGTCCATCGCTGGGCCTCCGGGTGTCAGTGAGTGGCGCCGCGGGCAAAGGCCGGAGCCGCGGCCCCGTCGATGACGACGTTCACGCAGGCGGGGCGCCCGGAGGCCACGGCGCGGACCAGGGCCGGGCCCAGATCGTCCGGGGCCTCCACGTGCTCGCCATGGGCCCCGAGCGCCTCGGCCAATCGATCGTAGCGGGTGGGCAGGAGCTCGCAGCCGACGGCGCGCTCGGTCCCATAGTGTTGCCGCTGCAGCTGGTATTCGGCGTTCCAGCGGGCGTCGTTGCCCACGACGGCGACCACGGGGATCCGGTGGCGCACGGCGGTGTCGAGCTCCAGCGCGTGAAAGCCGAAGGTCCCGTCACCCAGCACGGCGAGCACCGGCAGGTCCGGCCGAGCCAGCCGGGCCCCGAGGGCCATGGGCAGCGCGCTCCCGATCGACCCTGACGGGCCATTGATGAGCCGCAGGGCGGGCTCCAACCCGGCCTGGCACCACTGACCGAACTCGCCGCCGTCGGCAACGAGCAGGCTGCGCTCGACGAGCGGCTGGAGCGCGGCGCACAGGCGGAGCGGATGCATCGGGCGCGTGGAGGCGCGCGCGAGGGCTTCCCAGTCTGGTGGCGTTGCCCGCCGCGCGGATTCGATCTCCTTGACCCAGGCGCTGCGCTGCCATGGGCGACGGGCCGCGGCCTCGGCGAGCTGGTGCGCCACGGCCCGCGGCTCGCCGGCCAGCGCAAAGGCGACCCGACCGGCCGGCGGCACGGCGTCGAGGTCCGCGTGGACGAAGCGACAGTCGGCGGTGAAGGCCGGTGGCTGGCCGAAGCGCAGGGTGAAGTCCAGGCGCTTGCCGAGCAGGAGCACGACGTCCGCGTGACTCAATGCGGTCCCGGCGGCGCGCAGCGCGGGATCGTTGACACCGCGGGGGCTCTCCATGAGGAGGGCGGGAATCCCGGTGATCTCGGCGAGCCGCATCACGCCGGCCCAGCGCCCGGCCCGTCCCATGGCGGGGCCGACGATGATCAGCGGACGCCGCGCGCCGGCCAGGAGCTCGAGCGCCGCGGATACCGAACGCTCGGGAACGGGCGTAGCGCTGGCCGATGGGATGCGGGCGGGCGCGCTGGCCGTCACCCGGGCTTCCAGCAGGTCGCCGGGCAGACTGACGTGCACGGGCCCCGGCGGCCACGCGCGCGCCAGGGCCAGCGCCCGCGCCATGTCCTGGCCGAGCGCCTCGGCGCGCTCGGCGAGCCAGGCGGCCTTGACGACGGGCCGGGCTGCCATCACCTGATCCACCTCCTGGAAGGCGCCGCGCCCCAGCAGGCCCCGGGGGGCGTGGCCGCTGAGCAGGACCACGGGTGACTGCGAGCCGAGGGCCGTGTAGAGCGCCGAGACCGCGTTCAAATGCCCGGGCCCGGCCGTCACCAGGGCCACGCCGGGCTCCTCGGTGAGCCGCCCCCAGCCATCGGCCATGTGTACGGCAGCCGCCTCGTGGCGGGTGTGGATCAGCGCGATGTCACGACCGACCGTGGCGTCGTAGATGGGAAGGATCTGGTTGCCGGAGAGCGTGAAGAGCTGGCGGACGCCGGCCCCGACCAGCGCATCGACGACCAGATCGGCGCCTCGGGGCGAGGGGCGGCTCACGGCCATGGGCTTCGGGCCCCTAGGGCCACACCTGGACATAGGCGGCGCGCTGCCGCTCGGACACCTCGCCGAAGTGCGCGTCATACTCCTTCCTCAGCCACGCTAGATGCTCGGACTCGAGAAACCGCCGCAGCGTCTCTTCGCTCTCGAACTCGTACACCGCGATGTACTGGAACCGGTCCTCCGGCACGATCGCCTTGTACCGGCGCGCGCTGACCACCCCCTTGAACTTGAACACGTCCGGCACGTGCTCGTGGTTGTACCA
>DATIAY010000156.1:0-53436 GCA_035457825.1 Candidatus Methylomirabilota bacterium | reverse complement strand
TCCGCAAACAGATGTTTCCCCACGGTAACTTCCCGGCCAGCGCGCTCATCACCGTGTCGAACTTCGCGCGTCCCGGCATGGAGATCGAGATCCAGGGCATCGCCGTCATTTCGTCTTGAGCTTCACGTCCTCGTAGGGCGCGGAGAAAGCCCAGCCCGGGATGAGCCCGAGCCCCGCCTCGGCCACGCGAGGGCCGGAGGCGTGGATGAAGCCCAGTTCCCAGATCGGGGCATACATGGCCTTGTCGTGGATGAGCTGCTGGATCCGGTGGAGCATGGCCTCGCGGCGCTTGCGGTCCAGCTCGCCGCCCTGCTCGCGGAAAAGCCCGTCGATGTCGGGATAGCTGCCGTACACGTAGGGGCCACCGGTGGCGACGAAGACCTCCAGACGCGTGACCGCGCTCCCGAAGGCCCCGCTGATGTTGTAGACGAGGTTCTTCAGCGCCTTCTCCTGATACGACTTGAAGAAGCCCGCACGCTCCAGCGGCCTCACCCGCGTTCTGATGCCAACCGCCTGGAGGTAACCGGCGGTGGCCTCGCTCATGGTGGCGGTGGCGGCATCGCACCAGAGATCCCCGGCGTCGAAGCCCTTCGGATACCCGGCGTCGGCCAAGAGCTGCTTGGCCCGGGCGGGATCGTAGGCGTAGGCCGGCGGCTGCCAGAAGAAATCGAAGCTGGCCGGAATGATGCTCCAGGTGATCCTCGAGAACCCCAGCGTGATCGCCTCGTTGATGGCCGGACGGTTGATCGCGTGGTTCGCGGCCAGGCGCACCCGCCGGTCGTGCCACGGCGACTTCGGGTCCCACTGATCGAGGAACGTCAGCCAGTGCGTCGACACGATGGGCGTGGGCCGCAACGTGAGTCCGGGCGTCCGCTTTACCTCCTCGGCCAGGGCGCTCTGGAGCAGATACACGACGTCGGCCTCTCCGCGCTTGAGCATCGCCAGGCGCGTGCTCTCGTCGGGTAAGGACTTGAGCACCAGCCGCTTGACGCTCGGGCTCTTCCGCCAGTACGTCTCGTTGGCCTCCAGCACCAGCTCGATCCCGGGGGTGAACGAGACGAACCGGTAGGGGCCGGCGCCCACCGGCGCCCGTTTGAAGCCGTCGTCGCCGACCTTCTCGAGATACTTCCGGGGCACGATCCAGCCGGCGCCGGTGGCGAGGCTGCCGTAGTAGGTCATGAAGTCGGGCCAGGGCTCCTTGAGCCGGAAGCGCACTCGACCAGGATCTACGACCTCGACGGCGGCGACTTTCGCCTTCAGAAGCTTGTTGGCGGCGCCCCGATAGCGCTCGAAGGAAAACTTCACGTCGTCGGCGGTGACGGCGTCGCCGTTGTGGAAGCGCACCCCCTGGCGCAGGACGAACTCGTAGACGAGGCCGTCCTTCGACGCGCTCCACGATTCGGCCAGGCTGGGGGCCATGGCGTTGCCGGGCATCGGCTTCACCAGCGCGTCGTGCAGGGCGTAGAGCATCATGAACGGCGTGCCGATCCCCGGAGTCTCAGCGGGGTCGAACCACGTGGGGGCCAGGGAAATATGCACGGCCCACGTCATCTGCCCCTCGGGCGCCGCGGCCCCGGGGGCCGCCCCGAGGGCCAGGATCACGAGGGTGACGACAAGGGTTTTCATAGAGCGCCTCCTTCGCGGCCTAGCCCTTCACGGCCCCCGCGGCCAGGCCCTGAACGACGAAGCGCTGGGCGAGGAAGTAGAGAATGGCGATGGGCACCGAGGCCAGGACGGCGCCGGCCATGAGCTGGCCCCAGATGTACTGGTCGCCCACCACCATCATCGAGAGCTTGATCGGCACCGTCATCGTGGTGTGGTCGCTGGTGAAGACCAGGGCCAGGAGGAACTCGTTCCAGGCTAGCGTGAACGAGAAGATCGCGGAGGCCACGATGCCCGGCGCCGACAGAGGGAAGAGGATGCGGAACAACGCGCCGATCTTGGTGCAGCCGTCGACCATCGCGTGCTCTTCGAGCTCGGGCGGAATACTCCGGAAGTAGCCCATCAGCATCCAGGTGCAGAAGGGCACCGTGAACGAGAGATAGGTCAGCATGAGCGACTTCAGCGTATTGCCGAGGCCCAGTCCGACCACGATCGCGTAGAGGGGGACGAACAGCATCGCGGTCGGCAGCAGGTACTTGAAGAGGATGAGGCGTCCCACCCAGTCCCGCCCCCGGTAGCGGTACCGAACGATACTGAAGGCGGCCAGCGCGCTCACCACCACGGTGACCGCGGTCGTCGTCGACGCCACCGCGAGGCTGTTCCGGATGTTGGTGAGCAGATCCTCGCGCGTGATGACGCGGACGAAGTGCTGGAGGGTGGGCCTGGTCGGCAGATAGCTGAAGTCCTCGTAGAGATCCTTATTCGTCTTGAGCGCGGTCGCCAGCATCCAGAACAGGGGCACCGCCACCAGGAACACGAAAAGCGCCAGCAGCGTGTAGGTGGTGGCCCGGATCGAGAGCGGCTCACGCATGGTGCTCTCTCCCCTTCAAGCGTTGGCCTTCTTCTGCAGGAGAATGGTCACCACCAGCACGAGACCGACCAGCAGCGGCAGGAAGAGCGTCGACACGGCCGCCGCTTGGCCGAGGTGGAGGTTCACGATACCCATCACGTACACGAGCATGGTGTACACCATGGTGGCGTCCGAGGGACCGCCGCCAGTCAATAGATAGATCGGCTCGAACGCGTTCGCGGTCTGGATCGTCGTCAGCAGCAGCACCACGCCGATGATGTGGTAGAGCCCGGGCAAGGTGATGTAGCGGAACTGCTGGACGCGCGACGCCCCGTCCACCTGCGCGGAGTCGTACAACTCCTGCGAGATGGTCTGCATGCCGGCCAGGAAGGAAATCGCGTAGAAGGGAAAGTTCCGCCAGGCGTGGGCGACGATGACGGAGGCCATGGCCGTGCTGCGGTCGGACAGGAAGGCGATCGGGCCTGCGATCAACCCGAGATCCATCAGCGCGTAATTGATCAGCCCGGCCAGCGGATCGTAGAGCCAGCGCCAGACCAGATAGACGACAAACGCGGGCATGACCCAGGGGAGGAGCAGGAAGGCCCGGAAGAAGTTTCGACCCCGGATCTGCTGATTGAGCACGAGGGCCACAGCCATGCCAAGCACGAACTTGATGGCCACGGCACACGTGGTGAAGACGACCGTGTTCGCGACGGCCGTGCTGAACTGGGGCCAGCCGAGCACATAGATGAAGTTCCGCAGGCCGACGTATTGCGCGGCGGAACCCACGGCCTTGTCGGAGAACGCCAGCCAGATGGCGTAGAAGAACGGGTACAGCACGAGCCCGATCAGGAGCAGCGCCGTCGGCGCGAGCAGCGCCATGCCGCCGAGCGACTCCCGCGTACGAACGGACGGCCACCGCGCCCACCTGGCCGGGGCGGGAAGCGCGACCGCGGCAGAGCGGTGCCGGACCGCCACGATCGCTCCCTACGCGTACTTCCCGTAAATCCTGCCGAGGACGTCGAGCGCTTCGGCGAAGGCCTTGTCGCGGGACCAGTTGTCGATGACGGTCCGCTGGAGCATCCGAGAGATCGTCGTGTTCGTGAACTGCTCCCGCCACGCGTCGTTGAAGACGTCGGGATGACCCTGAGGCTCGCCGCGCAGCGACAGGTCGATCAGGCCTTTCATGAACGGCTTCTTCTTCCAGACGTCGAACCCGAGGTAGGCCTTCAGCACCGGACCCCACTGGCTGACTCTGTGCTCCTTGTCCATCTTGCCCGGCTCCATCGAGTCCCACAGGAACTGCTTGGCCAGCTCGGGGACCTTCGTGTACTTCATGATCGAGCGCGAGCCGAACGTGACGGGCTGGATGAGCGCTTTGGGCCCGCGGGGATACGTGTAGTGCCCCGTCTTGGCCAGCAGCTCGGGATTGTTCTCCTCGAGCCACAGCGACAGCGTGATCGGGTTGAGGATGAAGACGGCCTTGCCCGACTGGTAGGTGGAGTTGTTCATCGTGTTGTCCCAGGTCGCGACCCCGGGCGGAAGCACCCCGGCCTTCCACACCTCGGTGAAGAAGTCGAGGAACTCCCAGACTTCCTTCTTGTAGTCGCCCAGGATGATGCGCTTGCCCTTGTCGTCGGCCAGCCGCGCCCCGTAGCTCTTCATCATGTCTTCCCAGACCTGGGAGTCCGTCTGGTTGCTGACGGGGATTCCCATCCCGAAGACCCGCGGCGGCTTCTGGGCCTTCTTGGCGTAGGTCAGCATGTCGGCCCACGTGGCCGGCGGCGGCGTGAGACCGGCCTCCTTCACCAGGTCGTCCCGGGACATCAGCATGAAGCCCTGGAACCCGAACATGATGTGGTGGACCCGTCCGTCGGGCTCCAGCATGATCTTGGGCGCGTTGCCGACCCAGCCGCCGTACGTCTTCTCCAGCTTCTTGTAGATGTCGGTGACCTCGAGCAGCTGGCCGCGAGCCCGCAGCTCGACCGCGTTGGACTCGACGACGTCCGGCGTGGCCTTGGCCTCGATGGCCGCCGTGATCTTGGGCAGGAATTCCTTGAGCGGCACCATGGAGATCTGGAGATCGACGTTGTTCTTCTTGGCCCACTCCCGGGCGAAGTTGGCCCGGGCGTCGTCGCTCGATTTCAAGAATTGATAGCACCAGTAGACGAGCTTCGGGCGCTGGGCCCGGGCGGGAGCGGGAAAGGAGAGTGCCGCGGCGGCGGCCCCGGCTGTCGCCGAGGCAGACTTGAGGAATTCGCGACGGGTGCGGAGGGTCAACAGGTGGGCCATCGGCCGTCCTCCTTCGTCATGCGCAGGCGCGGCGCCCGCTTGGGGGGACTATGGGGCCGCACCCGGAGGGCGTCAAGGGGCGCCCGACCGGCCTTTCACCAGGCTGCGGTCCTGCGCTACCATTCCGGCCGTGGAGAGGCCTCCGCGGCAGCAACGTCACCGGGCAACCTGAGAGGAGCGAGGGCATGACCTACGACCTGCTCGTCAAGAACGGCCGCATCATCGACGGCTCGGGCCGGCCCGCCTTTCACGGCGACGTGGCCGTGGCCCGGGGGACGATCGTGGAGCTCGGGCGCCTGAGCGGGCCGGCGCGTCGGGTCATCGAGGCCGATGGGCGGGTCGTGGCCCCGGGGTTCGTGGACAACCACTGCCACTACGACGCCCAGGTCGCCTGGGATCCCCTCTGCACCTTCTCCTGCCACCACGGCGCGACCAGCGTGATCATCGGCAACTGCTCCCTGGCCCTGGCGCCCGTGAAACCCGCCGCCCGCGAGAAGCTGGCCGGGATGCTCTCGTACGTCGAGGCCATCCCCATGGACGTGCTGCAGGCGGGTGTGCCCTGGGGGTGGGAGACGTTCCCCGAGTACATGAGCGCCATCGGGCGCCGGCTCGGCGTCAACGTGGGCACGCTCGTCGGCCACTCAGCGGTCCGGCTCTGGACGATGGGCGAGGAGTGCTCCGAGCGCGCGGCCACGGAGGCCGAGCTGGCGGAGATGCGCCGCGTCGTGCGGGAGGCCCTCGAGGCGGGCGCGCTGGGGCTCTCGATCACCCGCAACATGAACCACTTCGATCTGGCCGGCAAGCGCATCCCCGCCGCCTGCGCGCCGGAGTCGGAGCTCTTCGCGCTGGCCGACGTGCTGCGCGAGGTCGGCACCGGCGTGATCCAGTGCGGCGGCGGCACCAACCCTGAGCTGAAGGACCGTCTGCTCAGCCGGCTCGCCGAGGCCTGCGGCCGCCCCATCATGTACAACACCATCCTCGAGCAGGCCCGCCAGCCCGGGCGGTGGCGCACGCACCTGGCCCACGTCGAGGAGACGGCTAAGCGGGGCATCCGGGCCATCCCGCTTTGCAACCCGGGCAGCATCGTCAACCGGTTCACGATGAGGAACTGCCAGGTGTTCCGCAGCATGCCCACCTGGCTGCCGATCCTCCAGGGACCCGACGAGGACAAGCTGCGCGCCTATCGCGACCCTGAGGTCCGGCGCAAGCTGCGCGCCGAGGTCGAGGCTCCCCTGGGGCCGGACTCGACGTTCTCCAAGCGCTGGGACCTGATGATCGTGGAGGAGGTGCAGCGGCCGGCCAATCGCGCCCTCACCGGCCGGAGCATCGCGGACATCGCCAAGAGCCAGGGCAAGGAGCCGCTGGACGCCTTCCTCGACCTCGCCGTCGAGGAGGAGCTGGACACGGTCTTCAGCCTGGGCGAGATCAACATGGACACGGAAGCGGTGGCCCAGATTCTGGGATCCCCCTACGCCGTGGTCGGGCTCTCCGACGGGGGCGCCCACGTGCAGTTCCACTCGAACGTGAGCAATCCCACCCGACTGCTGGGGTACTGGGTGAGGGAAAAAGGGATCATGTCGCTGGAGACGGCCGTCCGCCGGCTCACCTTCGACTCGGCCTCGGCCTTCGGGATCTACGACCGCGGCCTCCTGCAGCCGGGCATGGCCGCCGACCTCGTCATCTTCGATCCCGACACCGTGCGGCCGGAGAAGGAAGACGTCGTGCACGACTTCCCCAACAACGGCTGGCGGGTCCGGGAGCTGGCCGAGGGAATCCACTACACCGTGGTGAACGGGGAGGTCCTGCTGGAGAAGGGCACGCACACGGGCAGCTATCCGGGCCGGGTCCTGCGCAACGCCCGGTATCACGCCCACAACGAGGGGCGGGGCTAGCCGGCGACGATCCCGGCGCTCAGTCCGGGATGCAGGCGGTGACGGTGATCTCCACCAGGAGCTCGGGGGAGTTCAGCATCGCCGAGATGGTGGTCCGGGCCGGCTTGTTCGTCGGGAAGTACTTGGCGTACTCCTCGTTGTAGGCGGCCACGTCCTCGCGTCGGGTCAGGTGGGTCGTGACCGTCAGCACGTTGTCCAGCGAGGTGCCGGCGGCGGCCAGGATGAGCTTGATCCGCTCCAGGACGTAGCGGGTCTGCTCGCGGATGTCCCGACCGACCTCCCCGGTCTTGGGGTGCCGGCCGGTCTGGCCGGCCACGAAGACGAGGTTGCCGAACCGGGTGGCCGGCGACAGCTGGGGATTGGCGTTGGCGAGATCGACCTGAACGATCTGCTTCTTGGGCATACGATGCTCCTTTCGCGAGCTCCGCACGTTCTCGACACGAACCGGAGGGCCCCATGTCCTCGACCCGACCGCATCGCATCGACGTTCACCACCACCACACGCCGCCGCCCTACGTGGCGGCCATCACCGCGAAGAGCGTCCCGGGCCCCGTCCGTGACTGGACGCCCGAGAAGTCCCTGGCCGACATGGACCGGGCCGGGGTGGCCACGGCCCTGACCTCCATCACGACGCCCGCGCTCCGGTTCCTGGACGAGGCCGGCGCCGGCAAGCTCGCCCGTGAGTGCAACGAGTACTCGGCGAAGCTCGCCGGCGACTCCCGGGGTCGCTTCGGCATGTTCGCCGTGATGCCCATGCCCCACGTGGAGGCCACCCTGCACGAGATCGCCTACGCCCTCGACACCCTCAAGGCCGACGGCATCGGCCTGCTCACGAGCTACGGCGACAAGTGGCTCGGCGATCCGGCCTTCGCGCCGGTGATGGACGAGCTGAACCGCCGCCGGGCCGTCGTCTACACGCACCCCACCACGGCCAACTGCTGCGGCAACCTCATCCCCGACGTGCCGGAATCGATCATCGAGTGGGGAACCGACACCACGCGGACCATCGCCAGCCTCGTGTTCAGCGGCACCGCCGCGCGCTGCCGGGACATGAAGATCATCTTCTCCCACGGGGGCGGCACCATGCCGTTCCTCACCGAGCGCTTCGTCCGCCTGCCGCTCATCAACAAGAGCCTGGCCCCACGCGTGCCCAACGGGGTGGAGCACGAGCTCAAGCGCTTTTACTACGACACCGCTCAGGCCGCCCACCCGTACGCGCTCGCCTCGCTCCTGAAGCTGGTGCCCGTGTCGCAGGTCGTCTTCGGGACCGACTTCCCCTATCGCACCGGCGCCGAGCACGTCAAGGGACTGACCGAGTACGGGTTCAGCCCGGGCGATCTGCAGGCCATCGATCGGGAGAACGCGCTGCGGCTGCTCCCGCGGCTCGGGGCCTGACCGCCTCACCGTCCCTTCAGCGTCAGGTCCTCGTACGGGGCCGAGAAGGGCATGTACTCGATGAGGCCCAGCCCCGGCTCCTGCACCCGCGGGCCCACCCCCTGGGGCTGGGCGAACTCCCAGATGGGGGCGAACATGGCCCGCTCGTAGGCGATCTTCTGGATCTGGTGCAGGAGAGCCTCGCGCCGCTTGCGATCGATCTCGCGCGCCTGCTGCAGGGCCAGGTCGTCGATGTCGGGATACGAGCCGAAGGCGTACGCGCCCCGCGAGAGCATGTTGCGCTCGATGCGGGTGGCCGCGTTGCCGAAACCCCCGTCCTGCCCCTGCATGAGGTTCCGCACCTTCTTCTCTCGCCACTGGGTCAGCCAGGCCGCGCGCTCGAGGGGCCGGAGCCGGGCGCGGATGCCCACGGCCTTGAGGTAATTGACGATGCTCTCGCCCAGGTCGGCGAACGAGGAGTCGCACGTGTAGTCTCCGGCATCGAAGCCGTTGAGGTATCCCGCCTCGGCCAGGAGTTTCCGGGCCCGGGCCGGATCGTAGGGGATCGGGGGCGCCGGCCAGGCGAACTCGTAGCCCGAGGGCACGATGCTGGCGGAGACCTTGGCGAAGCCCAGCGTCGCGGCGTCGCTGACGGCCTTGCGGTCGATGGCCAGGCTGGCGGCCAGGCGCACGCGCTGATCGTGCCAGGGCGACTTCGGATCCCACTGCTCGGCGGTGAAATCGAGCCAGAAGGTGCCCGCGGTGTGCGTGGGGATCAGCCGCAGTCCGGGCGTCCGCCGGACCTCCTCGCCCAGGGGGCCGCGCATCGCGTAGGCGATGTCCACCTCGCCCCGCTTCAGCATGGCCAGCCGGGTGGACTCGTCGGGAACCATGCGCAGCACCAGCCGCTTCACGGCGGGCGTCTTCCGCCAGAAGCCCTCGTGGGCTTCCAGCACCATCTCGACGCCGGGGTTGAACGAGACGAACCGGTAGGGCCCGGCGCCCACCGGGGCCTTCTTGAATCCCTCGTCCCCGACCTTCTCCACGTACTTGCGGGGGACGATCCAGGCCGCGCCCGTCGCCGGCGTGGCGTAGAAGGTGAGGAAGTCGGGCCACGGCTCCTTGAGCCGGAAGCGCACGCGGTGGGGATCGACGATCTCCACGGCTGCCACCTTCTCGCGCAGGAGCCTGGCGGCCACGCCCCGGTAGCGTTCGAAGGAGAACTTCACATCCTCGGCGGTCACCAGGTCGCCGTTGTGGAACTTCACGCCCGGGCGGAGCACGAACTCGTGGGTGAGCCCGTCGCGGGCGGAGGTCCAGGACTCGGCCAGGCTGGGGGCCATGGCCTTGCCCGGCATCGGCTTCACCAGCGCGTCGTGCAGCGCGTAGAACGGGATCATCGGCGTGATGACGCCGGGATGCTCGGCGGGATCGAACCAGGTCGGAGCGATCGTGATGTGCATGGCCCAGGTCAGCTGTCCCTCGGGCGCGGCGGCGGTCGGCCCGGCCAGCGACAGGGCGAGCGCAAACGCGATCACGATGGCGAGCGCGACGTGGCGTCGGGTCATGACCGGCCCCCTCCAGAGACGGTTACGGGTTCGTCGGGGCCCGCAACGCCTGGCGGCCGAAGTCCTCGGCCCAGGCATCCCAGGCCAGCGCCGCGTGGTGCGCGGCCCCGTGAGCATCACGATGAAAGCGTTGCAGGGGATCTGACTCGAGAATGGCGCGGGCCCCGCCGGCCTCGAAGAGCCGGTCCACGGCCCGCACACAGAGCCGGGCCAGGAAGGCTTTGTCGCGCCGGTAACGGGCCCGCTCCAATGGGGTGAACTCCTCCCCTCGCCCGGCCTTGTCGAGCATCTCACGGACATCATGGCGATGGAGGGCCCGAGCGGCATCGACCTCGGCGGCAGCCTCGGCCAGCCGCAACTGTAGCGCCACGGAATCCGCCGTCCGGCCCGGGCCGGCCGTGCCCCGCAGGCGCATGGTGAACTCATCGACGGCGCCCTGGGCGATGCCGACGAGGGGAGCGGCAAGATCCCATCCCGTCAGACAACGTAGCGGCACCCGATAGCTGAGCCGCCGGTGTAGCTCCCACCCGGTCCAGTCGCCGTCGCCCGCGCGGTTCGGGTCCAGGGCACGGTGGTCGGGCACGAAGACATCCTTGACCAGGATGTCCTTGCTGCCCGAGCCCCGCATTCCCGCGGCGAACCACGTGTCCAGGATCTCGTAGTCCCCGCCGGGGATCATGAGCCAGAGCAGGGAGTCCGGCGTGGGGCCGGGGACAGCCACCATCACCCAGGCCGCCGGGTCACAGCCGCTGGAAAAGCCCCAGCGTCCGGACACGCGGTAACCACCGTCCACCCGCTCGCCCTTTCCTCCCGCTGGATTGAGGGCAGAGGAGAACAGCGTGTCGGGCCCGGAGGCAAAGAATTCCTCCTGGACCTGCCCGGGGAAGTGACCGAGCCACCAGTTGTGCACCGTCCAGAGGGAGTAGCACCAGGCAGTCGAGCCGCACCCCCGGCCCAGCTCCCAGGCCACGGCGTGCGCCACGTCGGGCTCGAGGCCGTGCCCACCGTAGCGTTGCGGGTTGCCGATGCGGATGAGCCCGGAGGCGATCAGGTCCTGGACCGTCTCGGCGGGAATCTGGCGGAGCCGCTCGGCCTGGGCCGCCCGTTCCTTGAGCACGGGCACCAACCGGGCCGCCCGGTGGAGTAGCTCCGCGCCCATCGTCGACTCGCCTCGGCTCACCGCGAAACTATACAGGGCTCCCCTTGCCTTGGCGAGCGGCCGGTGGTACACGACGCCCAGGTATCTGGCCGTGTTGAGCGAGGAGCAGAACAGGGTCCTGGCCGAGGTCGGCGCCGGCACGCGCATGGGCGAGCTGCTGCGCCGGTACTGGATGCCCATCGCCGCGGTGGCCGAGCTGGAGGACACGCCGACCAAACCGGTACGTTTGCTCGGCGAGGACCTCGTCCTGTACCGGGACAAGCGCGGCACCTTCGGGCTCCTGGACCGGCACTGCGCCCACCGCCGGGCCGACCTCGCCTATGGCTTCGTCGAAGAGTGCGGCCTGCGCTGTCACTACCACGGCTGGCTCTACGGCGAGACGGGGCAGTGCCTGGCCCAGCCTTTCGAGGAGATCGCGCATCCCGAGGCCCGCTACAAGGACCGCATCAGGATCACGGCCTATCCGGTGGAGGCCAAGGCCGGGCTGCTCTGGGCCTATCTGGGCCTGCCACCGGCGCCGCTGGTGCCGACCTGGGAGCCGTTCACCTGGACCAACGGCTTCGTGCAGATCGTGTTTGCTGAGATTCCCTGCAACTGGTTCCAGTGCCAGGAGAACTCCATCGACCCCGTGCACTTCGAGTGGCTGCACGGAAACTGGTCACGGGCGCTGCGCGGCCTGGACGGGGCGAAGCCGCCCACCCACCTCAAGATCGGCTTCGACGAGTTCGAGTACGGTTTCGTCTACCGGCGGGTCCTCGAGGGCCAGGCCGAGACGGACGAGCTGTGGACGGTGGGACGCACCTGTCTGTGGCCGAACTGCCTGTTCACCGGCGGCCACTTCGAATGGCGCGTGCCCATCGACGACGAGCGCACGCTCAGCGTGGGCTGGTTCTTCGACCGGGTGCCCAACGAGATGGAGCCGTTCACGCAGGAGCGCATCCCCTACTGGTACAGCCCCATCAGCGATCCCCTGACCGGTCGCTGGATCACCACCCACATCATGAATCAGGACTTCGTGGCCTGGACCGGCCAGGGACGGGTGGCCGACCGGACGCGCGAGCATCTCGGTGAGAGCGATCGTGGAGTGATCATGATGCGACGGGCGTTGCTCGAGCAGGCCGAGATCGTGCGGGCGGGCGGCGAGCCGAAGGCCGTGGTACGCGATCCCGCGGCCAACCGCTGCATCAGCCTGCCTATCATCGGCCGCGAGCGCTTCGTGAAGGGCTTCCCGCGCACGGCCCTCTTTCATGAGATTCGCCGAACCCCCGGGGCCGTCGTGCCTCAGGGCTTTCCCTTCCTCGCCGGCCAGCCGGAGGAGATCGGCAAGGCCTACCGGCAAGCCATGGGCCTGGACGACTAGCGAGCCATGGCCGACATCGTCCTGGGCCTCGGCACCTCGCACACGCCGCTGCTGACGCTGCCAGCCGAGCTCTGGCCCGCCTACGCCCGGCGCGACGAGGGCAACCGGGAGTTGGCCTTCCCGCCCCACGGGCTGGTGATGTCGTACCAGGAAGCGCTCGACTCCGTGGCTCCGGAGATCCGGGCGCGCTACCGCGGGGCGGAGGCGTTCGCCAAGCAGGCCGAGACCTGCCAGCGCGCGCTCGACGAGCTCTCGCGGACGCTACGCGAGGCCAAGCCGGACATCACGATCATCATCGGCGACGATCAGGACGAGTGGTTCTTCGAGGACAACATGCCGGCCCTGGCCGTGTACTGGGGCGACACCGCCCCGCTGATCCCGCGCCTGCGGGGGGCCGACGCGGGGAACCGCGAGATGGCCGAGGCCATCATGCGCGGCTACGGCGACGTTGCCATGGACGTCCCGGTGGCCAGCCGCTTCGGCCGGTTCCTCATCGAGTATCTGACCGAGCACGACTTCGACGTCGCCCACATGCGCTACGTCAGGCAGCCTTACGGGGGGCGCGTGGCCCGGCGCTATCCGACCCGAAGCGGAGAGCTCGATTACGTGCGGGAGACGGAGCCGCGCAAGCAGGGTCTGCCGCACGCCGCGGCCTTCGTGGTCAAGCGGCTGTTCGACAACGCCCCCGGGATGATCCTGCCGATCTTCCAGAACACGTGCTACCCGCCCAACCAGCCCACACCCCGGCGCTGCTTCGCGATGGGGGAAGCGATCGCGGGGGCGGTGGCCGCGTGGCCTGAGCCGGCATCGGTCGCCATCATCGCCTCCGGCGGCCTGAGCCACTTCGTCGTGGACGAGGAACTCGATCGCACGTTGCTGGACGCCCTGGAGCGAAAGGACCCCCAGGCGCTGCGCGCATTACCGCGCCACCGGCTGCATTCGGCGGGCTCGGAGACCCTCAACTGGGTCGCCCTCGGGGGCGCCCTGCATCACACGCGGCTGGCCATGGAGCTCCTGGCCTACGTCCCCGTGTACCGGACGCCCGCGGGGACGGGCGGTGGCTGGGCCTTCGCCCGCTGGCAGTGATGGTGGACGCCTCGCCTCGCGTCAGCGCTCGAGGTCAGCGTTTGGTCAGCTCGTAGTCGAAGGGCCCGGCGTCATTGCGCCCCGCGCCGGAAATCACCTGCTTGCCGGCTTTGCTGGTGACGGTGAGCTGGGACTTTCCGGCCCCGGCCGCCACGCCCGCAGGACCACTGAGGTGACCCTCGGCCATGATCTTGCCGCCCTCGATCTTGATCATGCCTTTCCCGGTGGTGGCGCCGATCATGCTGGTGTAGGAGCCGTCAGGCTGAATCTGGACCTCCACGGGGAACGCCTTGCCGCTCGGGGGCCTCGCCGTACCCGTCCACTTGCCGGCGAGGCTCTTGACGTCTTTCACCGGTGGCTGGGCCATCGCCTGAACCGCCGTGACCACAAGCAACATCAGGCTCAACGCGAGCACCCTCTTCGCTCGCTGCATGCTGCCTCCTTTTCTCGAAACCCGGTTGCGCTCTCCGTTGCCTGCTGGCCGGGACGATGCCGGTCGGCCTCGGCCGTTGAGCCGGTGACTCAGCCGTCGAACCCGACGAGGAGCTCGCCCGCCTCCTCCTTAAGCCGATAGCCCTTGAGCCCCGCCTGCGCGTCACCCATGGGCGCGCCGGTCTTGAGGTCGAACTGCCACATGTGCTCGAGGCACGTCATGACGCACCCATCGTGGATGCCGAGCTCGAGCGGCACCGCCTCGTGGGGACACAGCGACTGGTAGGCGAAGAACGCATCGCCCGCGTTCACGATGAGGACATCGACGCCGTCCACGGAGAACTGCTTCATACCGTTGGCCGGCACCTCGGCGGACCGGCACACTCGTTTCCACTGGCCGGCCGCCGAGCTCGGCTTGGCCCGGGCAGTGTGACCGGCCTCGATAGCCTTGAGCTCGGCTTCGCTCTTCTTGTTGGCTCCGGCGACACCGGGCTCGTACCGAAGCCGCTCCACGGGCCGGCCGCCGACGATGTGCGAGGCCAGGATCTCTTTGAGATCAGACTCCTGCACCCCCGCATACCAGACGTTCTCGGGATAGACCACGATGATGGGACCGTGGCCGCACTGCGAGAAGCAGCCGGTCTTGTTGATGCGCACGTCGACCTGACGGCCGGCGGCCCTCACGCCTTCACGCAACAGCTTGACGTACCGCTCGACGTCGCCCTGGGCCGGGCACGTCTCTCCGCTCGTGCACACGAACACGTGACGCTCGTACTGGCCCATCGAGAGAGGCTCCTTTCGTTCAGCTGAACTTATCGTAACGGATATCGGCTGGGGGCAGCCGGGCCTCGCGCAGCAGCAGGCGCAGGCTAGCGTCCACCATGGGAGGTGGCCCGGCAACGTAGGCCCGGACGTTGGCGAAGCGGTCCCGCATGGCTTCGCCGGTCACGGCGTGGACGAGCCCGCGCGCGAACGCGAATCCCGGATAGGCAGCGGTCAGCGACGGGGGAACGTCCTCGTCGGAGAGCGCCACCGTCACAGCCAGGCGCCGGGGGAAGCGGGCCCGGAAGGCCTCCAGCTCGTCCAGGAAGAAGCCGTCGCGCGCGGTGCGGACGCCGAAGAAGACGTGACCGTCCCAGCTCGCGAAGTGGTCCTCCGCGCAGGCCAGCGACAGGATCGACATTATGCCCGCGATGCCGCTGCCCCCGGCGATGCAGAGCAGGTGCCTGCGGGTACCCGGGTGGAAGGTGGCATGCCCCAGCGGGGCGAAGAGCGCCAGGCGGGCGCCTTCGACGCCCTCGCCGAACAGCCACTCGCTGACGACGCCCCCGGGTTTCTTCTTGACCACGAAGGCCAGCCGCTCGGCGCGGTGATCGAAGTTGACCATGGAGTAGGCGCGAGCCCCCGTGATCCCGGGCACGGTGAGGAGCGCGAACTGGCCAGCATCGAAGTCGAGCGGCCCGTCGAGATCGAGATCGAAGGCCGCGACGTCTGGCGTCAGGCGGCGCCACCGGCGCACGACACCCCCGAGGGCGCGGGGCGGCGGCGGGGGCGGCTCGCTCACCTTCAGGGCGCCGCCCACCTCGAGCGCACAGTCCTCGTAGGCCACGCTCTGACAGGTGAGGAGCTCGCCGGCGCCCTTGAGATACCTGGTTCCCGGCGCCTCGGCCCATTGGCTCTCGGCGCGTCCGCTGACGAGCCGGGCCTTGCAGGTGCCGCAGGTGCCGGTGGCGCACTCGTAGGGCAGCGCCACCCCGCTCCTCAGGCCGGCGTGGAGGATCTTCTCCCCCGGGTCGCACGTGAATTCGCGCGCCCCGTTCCTGGCGGTGACGACCACTCTCACGGACGTGCCGGTGTCGCCGGAGGCCTGACCTTCAGGCGGCTGTACACCTTGCGGGCGTTGCCTTCGAAGATTTTCTGCCGGTCGCCACCCGTCAGCGACCCGACGGCATCGATGTAGCGTTTGGTGTCGTCGTAGTAGTGCCCGGTGGTGGGGTCGATCCCTTTGACCGCGCCCACCATCTCCGAGGCGAACAGGATGTTGTCGACGGGGATGACCTCGAGCAACAGGTCGATCCCGGGCTGATGGTAGACGCAGGTGTCGAAGTACACGTTGTTCAACAGGTGCTCGCGGAGCGGGGGCCGCCCCAGGTCCTGGGCCAGGCCGCGATAGCGGCCCCAGTGGTACGGCACCGCGCCGCCGCCATGGGGGATGATGAACTTCAGGCTGGGGAAATCCTTGAAGAGGTCGGCGGTGATGAGCTGCATGAAGGCCGTGGTGTCGCCGTTGATATAGTGGCCCCCGGTGGTGTGGAAGTTCGGGTTGCAGGAGGCGCTGACGTGGATCATGGCCGGCACGTCGAGCTCGACCATCTTCTCGTAGAAGGGGTACCACCACTTGTCGGTCAGGGGCGGATCCTTCCAGTAGCCGCCCGAGGGATCGGGGTTCAGATTGCAGCCGATGAAGCCGAGCTCCTTCACGCAGCGTTCCAGCTCCCCGATGCAGGTGGCCGGCGGCACGCCCGGCGATTGCGGCAGCTGACAGACGCCGACGAAATTCCCCGGATAGAGCGTGCACACGCGGTGGATCAGGTCGTTGCAGACCTGGGCCCAGTGCAGGCTGGTGGTGGCGTCACCCACGTGATGGGCCATCCCTGCCGCCCGGGGGGAGAAGATCGTCACGTCCGTGCCGCGCTCGCGCTGCAGCTTGAGCTGCGCCTGCTCGAGCGACTCTCGGATCTGATCGTCGCTGATGCTCACAGAGCCCTTGGCCGGGCGGTGGGAGGGGTCTTTCAGGCCGGCAATCTGCTGCTGCCGGTACGCCTCCAGGGCCTTCGGCGCCGTCGTGTAGTGTCCGTGGCAGTCGATGATCATCGGCACCTCAGCAAGGCAACGTGGTAATGCCGTGCGCATCGTAATCTCGGGGCGATCATACGGTCAAGGCGAGCTCGAGGTTTCTCCCGGGTGTCATCGGCCGTCTGCCTTCATCGACTCAGAACCTCACGGGGCCGCTGCCATCTCATGGAATTCTCCGGAGCGGAACGCGAAGGTGAGGGCCTCGACATGCTCCCACCGTGAGTTGTCGATCAGACGAGGCTGTATCAGCCGAGCGCGCAGGCATGGCGCATCCGTTGACGTGGTCGGGGCCTCGATCTCGATATGGATATTTATGATGGGCCAGTCGGTTGGTTGACCGGTGAAGTTCATGTGCAGACCGCGAACCTGGGAAAAGCGAGCCTGAACGAGCTGGTCGAAGGGGGGCAGGCCGGCGCGATAGTTGGAGTGGGCGAAAAGGATCTCGACGTCGAGGAGGCCGGTGGTGACATGGGTGTCGCGATCCTCGAAGCGGTCGTGCGAAATGACGCTGAAGCGGCGGATGAACCCGTCGTGGAACCCGTTGAAGTATTCCAACACCACGGCAGCCTGCTCTGCGCTTGCCACAACGTAATGGATGGTCGATGCTCCCTTCAGCGGCGCCTAACGATCACGTGAGCAGCCGCGGCGGGCTCGGCAAGGCATCACCCGGTCCCCTGCGGCCGCCGCCGCGGAGCCCTCTTACTCCAGCTCCAGCGTCCCGGCGGCGAACATCTCCTCCGGCTTGACGAGGCGCGACAGGATCCGCTGATCGAGGGCGAACCGGATGACGGCCTCCAGGGCCGCTCGATTACGCGCCAGCCCGTAGGGGAGCGGGTCGTCCCCCACCACGCGGCGGCGTTGGGCCAGCGTCTGGGCCTCGACGGACAGCTCACCCCCCGCGTCGAGCTGCCTGAGAAACACGGCCTTGGCCTCGGTGAACGCGCGGAAGAGCCGCGGGGCCAGCGAGGGATCGCCGCGTAGCAGGGAGTCCTTGACGACGACCGTGTGATTGATCGGATAGATCCCCGTCTTGCGATACCAGGCCGCCTCGGCCTCGCGGGCATTCGGGATCAGCGGCTTGACGTCCGGAGAGTCCACCGGGCCCACACCGATGGCCGCGGCCAGCTCGCCCCGGGCCACCATCTCGGCGAGGTTCGCCCCCGCCTCGTATCTCACGTTGGCGGGATACGCCTTCTGGTACTCCTGGACGTGCTCCTCGTCGACGACGACCCAGGTCACCTTCCCGAGGTCGACTTCGTACTCCGTGGCCAGGATGCCCCGGGTCCAGACACCGGTGGTGACGGTGTAGGCGCGCACACCGACCCTCCGGCCTTCCAGGTCCCTGGGCGACTCCACCCCCGACTTCACGTTGTACACGATGGGAGCGTGGTGGAACTGCCGCATGACGAACACCGGCAGCGCCGTGAAAGCTTTGTCGTAAGCCCGGGCCGTCAGGTAGGTCGTGATGGCCATCTCGGAGACGTCGAACTCCAGCGCGCGGACCATGCGCCGGAACGCGCCGACGATGGGAGTGACCTCGACGTGCTCCAGCCGCAGGCCTGGCACGGCCACGGTGCCATCCTTGAGCGCCTTCGTGTGCGGATAGGTCGCGATCGCCGTCTTGAGGGCGGGCATGTCAGTCTCCGGTGTTGACTGCCGGCGCGACGACCGCCGATGCGGGCGGGACGAAAGCCCGCCGCAACTCTTTCGTGGCGTGAAGCCAATCGGCGTCACGCGGCAAGACTACGCCGCCGGACCGATAGCGGTAGGCCGTGGGATCGTCGACCCCCGGCGGCGTCGTGCCGGCGTCGCGCAGCGCCTTGGCGACGTTGATCACCCGTCGTCGCGTCCGGATGATCATGGCGTCCGAGGTTCCCAGGTGCTCCCGCGTGCGATCGATGATCGGGCCCATGCTCTCGGTCACGGCCTGGTCTTGCTGATGGATCCCGGCGATCCCAGTGAAGCTCTCGGTCCGCTGGGCCTCGCGGTCGATGAGGTAATCGTTGTCTTTGTTCTGGGCGAGGCGGAACTTCCCCAACCAGTCCGTGGTGTCGGGCAGGAACTCGAAGCCGCCGGCGCGGCTGCCGGCGGCCGCAACCGGCCGGCCGCCCGCCGTGAACGCGACCGCGCCGCCCGCGCTTCCCGCGCCCTGCCGGGAACGCGGGGCCGCGATGCTCCAGAACATCGTGTGCCCGTCGTCGAGCGGCACCCAGGCCCGGACGAGGATCTGCATGCCGAGGACGCCCGTGGGAATCATAGTGAAGAAGGGAAACAGGAAGTGGGCGATGCGCCAGTAGTACGTGTCCGCTTCGGCCGTACGGTAGGCGCCGTATGAGGTGCCGAACTCGGTGTCGACGACCTCGTACCTGGGCGCCCGTTCGGCGACGTTGTAGTAATCGAACGTGCCTGGCGCCGTGTCCTCGGGCTTGACGGCGCCGAGGTGAAGGAATCCCAGGTGACTGGTATCGATGTCCCCTTCGAGGGCCTGGAACCAGTTGCACTCGCGCAGGACCTTCTGGATCGCGTACTCGCCCCTGGGCAGCATGTTGGGCTCGAGGTCCGGCAGCGGCGGCGGCGTCGGCCGCGAGCCCAGGTAGGCCCAGATGACGTCGTTCCGCTCGACGCACGGATAGGCTGTGGCCCGGATCCTCGACTTGAAGGTGCTCTCGGGCGGCTCGTTGGGCATGTCCACGCAGGCGCCGGCGCAGTCGAACTTCCAGCCGTGGTACACGCAGCGCAGGCCTTCCCCTTCGTTGCGACCAAAGAACAGGGACGCGCCCCGATGCGGGCAGTGGTTCTGGATCAGCCCCGCCTTGCCGGAGGTGACGCGAAAGGCGATCAGGTTTTCCCCCAGAAGGCGCACGCGGACCGGCGGACCGTCCGGCGCCGGCAGCTCGGCGGACACGAGGGCGGGAATCCAGTATTGCCGCATCAGGTCGCCCACGGGGGTGCCGGGTCCGACGCGACAGAGCAGCTCGTTGTCGGCTTTGCTGAGCATCACACCTCCTCCGGCCCCGGCTCCTAGGCGGGCTTGTTGACCGCGTGGCACGCGACGAGGCGCCCGGGGGCGGCCTCCTCGAGCAGGGGCTCCAGCTCTGAGCAGATGGCCATGCGCAGTGGGCAACGGGGATGAAACCGGCACCCCGATGGCGGGTTGAGGGGGCTGGGCACTTCCCCCGAGAGGACAATGCGGCTCCTGCGAAAGGACGGGTGCAGGGGCAGGGCTGCCGAGAGGAGAGCCTGGGAGTAAGGGTGCAGCGGGTTGCTGTAGACGTCTTGGGACGGGCCGGTCTCGACGATCTTCCCGGCATACATCACGTTCAGCCGGTCGCTGATGTACCGCATGGTCGCCAGGTCGTGGGAGATGACGAAGTAGCTCAGCCCCAGCCGCTGCTGGATGTCCTTGAGCAGATTGAGCACCTGGGCGCGGATGGAAACATCCAGCGCGCTCACCGGTTCGTCCAGGATTATGGACTTGGGGTAGGTCACCAGGGCCCGAGCGACGGCGATACGCTGGCGCTGGCCGCCGCTGAACTCGTGGGGGAAGCGGTCGGCGCTGGCGAGGCTGAGCCCCACTTCCGCCAGAACCTGGGCCAACCGCTCTTTGGCCTGGGACCGGGGGGTCTCGCGCGGCAGGGGCTCGGTAATGATCGTCGCCACCCGCATCCGGGGGTTGAGGGAGCTCCACGGGTCCTGGAACACGGCCTGCACCGTCTGCCGATACCGGGCGAAGTCCTCGCGGGTGAACCGTCCGAGGTCCTTGCCATAGAAGCGCAAGGTGCCCTCCGTGGGCCGCTCCAGGAGCAGGAAGAGCTTGGCGAGGGTGGTCTTGCCCGACCCGGATTCCCCCACCAGCCCCACCGTCTCTCCCTCCTGGAGGCTGACGTTCACCTGGTCGACCGCCTTGATCCACCCCGTGACCTGGTTGAATACCAGCCCCTTGGTGACGGGAAAGTGTTTGCGGAGCCCCGCGCCCTCCAGGATAGTCTGCGCGCTCACGGCTCCTTCACCGCCAGCCAGCACTTGGTCACGTGCCCGGACGAGACCTCCACCTCAGGTGGGTAGGCGTCCCAGCACCTGTCCATTGCTCTAGGACAGCGCGGGGCAAAGCTGCATCCGGATGGAAGGTTGGCCAGGTCCGGTGGCTGCCCGGGAATGTCCACCAGACGGGCCTCCAGGCGGTCGGAACGGGGCACGCACCGCAGCAGGGCTTCCGTGTAGGGATGGGCGGGGTTGTCGAAGATTTCCTCGGTGGTGCCCATCTCCACGATCTTCCCCGCGTACATCACCGCCACCTTGTGAGCGGTCGCGGCCACGATGCCGAAGTCGTGGGTGATGAAGATGATCGAAATTTGAAACCGCTCCTGGATCTCCCGGAGCAGCTCCATGTACTGGGCCTGGATGGTGACATCCAGGGAAGTAGTGGGCTCGTCGGCAATCAGGAGTCGGGGCTGGCAGGAGAGGGCTATCGCGCCGCTGACCCGCTACCGCATACCGCCGGACATCTGGTGGGGGTCGTCGAACATCCGGGACTCCGCGGAGGGAATCTTGAGTCGGGAGAGGGCCTCCGCCACCCGTCGACGCAACTCCCCGCCGCTGACCCTCTGGTGCAGGCGCACCGCCTCGCCGACCTGGTCGCCGATGCTGAAGGCGGGGTTGAGGGAGGTCATGGGGTCCTGGAGCACCATGGAGATCCGGCTGCCGCGGACGCGGCGCATCTCGCGGGGCTTGAGCTTGAGAATGTCCCGGCCCTCGAGGAGGATCTCGCCGTCGATGATACGCCCCGCTGGCTCGGGAACGAGGCGGAGAAGGGAGAGGGCGGTCACGGATTTGCCGGAGCCCGATTCGCCGACGACGGCCAGAGTCTCGCCGGGGGCGAGAGAGAACGAGACGCCGTCGACCGCCTTCAGGGTGCCGCGGCGAGTGAAGAAGTAGGTCTTGAGGTCGCGAACCTCCAGGAGAGGGACGGGACCGACCACGGGCCTACACCTGCCGGAGCTTGGGGTCCAGCTTGTCCCGCAGCCAGTCTCCGAACATGTTCATGGCCAGGAGGGTCAACCCCATCGCGATCCCCGGGAAGGCAGCCACCCACGGCGCCGTCCACACCAGCACCCGTCCCTCGGCGATCATCAAGCCCCAGGCGGGATGAGGCGGGGGCACGCCCACGCCAAGGAAGCTGAGCGAGCCCTCCACCAGGATGACGTAGGCCACCTGAAGCGTGGAGACGACCAGCAGGCTGGGGATCACGTTGGGGAAGATGTGGCGCCACACGATGTAGGCGCCCGACCGCCCGGCCACGCGGGCCAGCGCGATGTAGTCGTTCTCCTTGATGGACAGGGTCTCTCCCCGGACCTGCCGTGCGAACCGCGGCCACAACAGAAACGCGATGACCAGGATGACGTTGCGGAAGCTGGCGCCGGTGACCGCCGTGACAACCACGGCGATGAGGATGAGGGGCATGGAAAGCCCGATATCGGCCAGGCGCATCAGCAGGGCGTCGATCAGGCCGCCTTTGTAGCCGGCGATGAGCCCGATGGCCGTGCCGAGGGTCCCGGCCAGCAGGACGGCGGTCAGGGAGACGGCCAGGGAGATGCGGCTGCCGTAGATGATGCGGCTCAGGATATCGCGCCCCTGGTCATCGGTGCCCAGCAGGTACGTGGCGCTGCCCCCCTCCGCCCACGCGGCGGGCTTGGTCCGCATCCTGAGCTCGCCCTCGGTGGGATGGTGGGGCGCCAGCTGGTCCGCGAAGATCGCGCACATGATCACCAGCGACAGGATGATGGTGGGGGTCAGCGGCAGCTGACGGGCCAGACCCCAGGCCCTGCGCAGGGGGCCGTACCCGACCAGGACGGGACGTTGGGCCTCTACGGTCGCCATGGGCTAGGCTCCGGGCCGAGCGTAGCGGATCTTGGGGTTGAAGTACGAATAGAGAATGTCCACCATCAGATTCGCCAGGAGGTAGATGGCGCTGAACACCATCACGCCTCCCTGCACGATGGGATAGTCCCGGGTGTTGATGCCTTCCAGGATGAGCCGGCCCAGGCCGGGCCAGGCGAAGACCGTCTCCGTCACCACGGCGCCGCCCAGGAAGATGACGAAGAGCATCACGGAGAAGGTCAGCACGGGGATCGTCGCGTTCTTCAGGGCGTGCTTCCAGATGACCACTTGCTCGTGCAGGCCCTTGATGCGGGCGAACTTGACATACTCCGCCCCCAGGACCTCCAGCATGCTCGAGCGGGTGAGGCGCATGATGGCGGCCGCGGTGAAGTAACCCAGGGTGATGGCCGGCAGGATATAGCTCTCCGGCCCGCTCTTGCCGCCGGGCGGCAACCACGCCAGCCACACCCCGAATATGAGAATCAGCATGATGCCGAGCCAGAACGTGGGCACCGCCTGTCCCGTCACGGCGATCACCCGCGCCACGTGATCCAGGGCGGTGCCGCGCTTCACCGCGGAGTACACGCCGATTGGCACGCCGATGACGATGCTGAAGATGATGCCCACGGCGCCCAGCGTGAGGGTGTTGGGTAATCGCTCCCAGATGTGCTCCAGCACCGGACGCCGGCTCAGGACAGACCTGCCGAAATCCCCGGTGGCCATGCCCGCGAGGTAGACCGCATACTGCACCGGCAGGGGCTTGTCCAGGCCCAGCTGCACGCGCAGGGCTTGCTTCTCCTCCTCCGTGGCGCGGACATCCAGCATCAGCTGCACCGGGTCTCCGGACAGGCGGGAGAGGAGGAATACGAACGTCACCACCACCAGCAAGCTGACGAGCAGCTGAGCGACCCGGCCCAGAATGTACCGCTGCATTGCTCGGTCCTAGTCGACCCGCGTGATGTACTCGGTGTAGTGGGGCACGCCTTGGCCCGGCACGAGCGGCCACTTGCCGATGCGCTTGGAGACGCCAAAGAGGGCCACCGTGCCGCCCAGCTCGATCCTGGGAACTTGCTTGTACATCCACGTGGCCATCTCCCTCTGGAGCTTGGCCCGCGATTTCGGATCTGGTTCCTTCGAGATGCGGTCGAGGAACTCGTCCATCACCGGATGCTCGAAGCCGGAGATCTGAGCCGCCCCTTTGCCATGGCCGACCCGTATCCAGATCTCCCAGGGCTCAGTGCCCACCTGGGGGAAGGCGTAGGCCAGGGCCTTGCCCGGGTACGTCCGGGCTCCGAAGTGCCGGGAGAAGATCGCCCGGTCCATGGGCTCGCGGGTAATCTTGCACCCGAGGTTCTTCTCCAGCATGGAGGCCACGGCCTCCCCGGCCCGCGGCCCGTAGCCCCGGCCGGGCCAGGTCACCATCAGCATGGTGAACTCGAAGCAGTTGGGGTAACCGGCCTCCTTCATGAGCTGACGGGCCTTGGCCGGGTCGAAGCCGTAAGGCTTCAGGTCCGGTGTCCACGGCTTGCCGGGGAAGAACATGGTCGCCGACGTCAGGTCGAGGAAGCCGCCAAAGATCTGCTCCTTGATGGCCTGGACGTCCGTCGCCATATTGAAGGCCAGGCGCACCTTGCGGGCCTTCTCGTCATCCAGCGGCGCCCATGGCAGCCCAGCCTTGGAGGTCCCGGGGCCACGATCGGGCCACATGCCGCCGAGGGTGATTCCTATGGACGCGAACTCGGCGATGGCGCGGGTCTCCACTCGCGCGGCCTTGAGCTCCTTCACGAAGTCCACGCCCACCTCGGCGATGTCCACCTGCCCCGCGGCTACCATGGCGATGCGAGTGGCGGCCTCGGGCACCTTCAGCAACACCAGCCGCTCGAACTCGGGAGTCTTGCGCCAGTGGTTGCGCACGGCCTTGTACTCGACCCGGTCGCCGAAGGTGTGCGACACGAACTCCCAGGGACCGGTGCCGATGGGGTGCCGGTTGGCCGCGTCATCGCCCCGCTCGAGGGCCTTCTTGGACTGGACGTAGGTCGTCTGGGCGAAGACGCCGGAGTTGACCTCGTTGAGCATCATGGGATGCGGCGAGCCGAGCTTCACCACCGCGGTGTAGGGGTCTGGGCACTGGATCTCCTTGAGCTTCTTGAGGAACGTCGTGGTGTTCGCGGTGCCCGGCCTGGCCGCCTTCGTGAAGGTGTGCTTGACGTCCTCGCAGGTCATCTCCCCGAAACCGCCGTGGAACTTGACCCCGCGGCGCAGCTTGAACACCCAGGTCGCGGCCCCGTCCCGCATCTCCCAGCTCTCCGCCAGCATGGGCAGGTTTTCGCCCGTCTCGGGGTCGCGACGGACCAAGTGCTCGAACATGTAGTTGCTGAAGACCATCTCCGCGCCCGGTGTGTTGTCGGGCAGGAACGACTCGTTGGCCATGGTCGCCACGGCGATGGTCAGGGTCCCGCGCGGGTCCTTGGCCTCCGCGGCGCTGGAAGACCACCCGACGACCAGAAGGACTCCGAGCACCAGCGGCGACAGCAGTCCGAAGCGGAAACGACGACGGCGGGCGAGCGGGTCAGCCATCATCAGGTACCCTCCCTCAGGTCACCGTTCTCGACGTGCCTCGGGCGCGAGTTCAGGTCGACGCGCCATGCGCGGCGAAAGCGTAGGCGGACGAGGCGAGGCTGTCAAGTGACTGAACCTGTCAAGTTTCTTCCAACGGCCGGAGGCGGAGCTCGAGGACCTGTCGGGAGTCCGCGGTGATTGGGGCCTGGGCGCCCCGGCGCAGCCCCCCCACCCATACGATGCGGCCGGCGGCCTCCACGAGCGGCAGGCGATCCCGCTCCCAGCGCGGCACCTTGGCGTCGATGAGCAGGGTCTTGAGCCGGCGCTCGCGGTCCGCGCCAAAGGGCAGGAAGCGGTCACCCCGCTCTCGGCTGCGGACCACCAGCGGGCTGGTCAGCCGCTCCGCGTCGAAGGCCACGCGCCCCGGCTCCCGCGGCACCCGATAGCCGGTCGCCGGAACCAACCGGGCCTCGAGACAAAGGCCCACTTCGGGCAACGCGACCGTGCCGGGCACAGGAACAGGCCGGCCGGGCAGCGAGGGCGGGGTTGCCCGCCCGATCCGTACGAGTGGCCCGCTGACCTCGATGACTACGCCACCGACCCGGACGGGACGGCGCGGCGGAGGGCCGCCCAGCGCGCGGGCCAGGCGGCGGTGAGCCCAGGCCCGGAGCGGCGCCCGGCTGCCCAGTCGGGCCATGGCCTGGCGGAGCACCTCGGTCGCCACCGGCCGTGGCAGCGCCGCCAGCGGCTCCCGGGGCAATGTGAGCGCGTCCTCGTGCTGCCGGACGAGACGATCGAGCTCGAGGGTCCCCATGCGCTCCAATGCGTCCACCACCTCGCGGGCCCGGCCGGCGACGCGGGTCAGCCCGGCGATCAGGTCGCCGTCGTGGACGGCGGCCAGCATCGGCAGGAGCTCGTGCCGGATGCGGTTGCGCACGAATTTCGGGTCAGCGTTGCTCGGATCCTCCATCCAGCCCAGGCTCGCCTCCTCGAGCAGGGCCACGAGCGCGGCACGCCGGACGGCGATGAGCGGTCGGATGATGCGCCCGCGCACGGGCGGAATCGCGGCGAGCCCGCGAACGCCGGCGCCATCGAGCAGGCGCATAACCACCGTTTCGGCCTGATCGTCGGCGGTGTGACCCACGGCAATGCGCTGGGCTCCCAGATGATCGGCGTGGGCCTGCAGTGCCGCATATCGGGCCGTCCGGGCCGCTTCCTCCAGCGATCCCCGCCGGGACACCGCGACCCGGACCACGTCGACGGGAACCCCCAGGCGCTGGCCCAGGCGTCGGGCGACGTCCGCTTCTCGGCCGGAGCCCTCCCGCAGTCCGTGATCCACGTGAAGGCCATAAAGCCGCAATCCCCAGGCCGGGGCCAGGCGGCTCAGAAGGTAGAGGAGCGCGGTGGAATCCGCCCCGCCAGAGAAGGCAGCCAGGACAGTTTCGCCGCCCGCAAGCATCGCGTGGCGGCGAATGGTGTCCTGCACCAGGGCGAGAACATCAGGGGTCACGGCATGTCAGCCGCCCTGCAGGCCCACCCAGACCTCGCCGTCCTCGAAATGCTCCTTCTTCCAGACCGGGACGGTTTGCTTGAGCGTATCGATGGCGAACTTGCAGGCCTCGAAGGCGTCCTGACGGTGCGCGGCGGAGACGGCGATGAGAACACTGGCCTCCCCGATCTCCAGACGCCCGACCCGGTGCCACATCGCCACGCGTCTGACGCCCGGCCAGCGGGCCCGGACGGTCTGGCCGATCTCACGTAGCTTGGCCTCGGCCATCGGCGCGTGGGCCTCGTACTCGAGGAACTTGACGGGACGTCCCCGGGTCTCGTTGCGCACGACTCCCGAGAAGATGACGATCCCACCCGCGGCAGGATCATCGACGGCGGCCGCCGCCCCATCGGGCGACAGCGGCTGTTCGACCACGCAGTACATGTCGGCTTGTTCAGGCGTGGGCTTTGCCCGCGCTCCCGAGGTGCTGGGGGACGTGCTTCCCCCGCTCACCGGCGGAAAGAGGCAGAGCTCGTCCTCGGACTTGAGGGGATGGTCGGGCGAAACGTAGTCGTGGCCGACGGCGAAGAGCGTGTAGGGCCGATACTGCTTCAGCTCGGGATGGCGGTGGACGACCGCCGTCCAGGCGCTGTCGACGGTGCCGCCGTCAGGAAGGTCGACCTCGAGCCGCTCTCGCCCGGTGGCCTCACGGTATCGGGCGAAGAGACGGACCCGAATGCGCACAGCGCGCTCAGAAACGGTGGGACTGGCCGCAGCCGCAGCTCGACTTCACGTTCGGGTTCTTGATCGAGAAGCCGGCACCCATCATGTTGTTGTCGATGTAGTCGATCTCGCTGCCGGCGACGTAGGCCGCGCTGTGACGATCGACGTACACCTTGACACCATGCGACTCCACCACCGTGTCACCCTCGGCTTCCTGATCTTCCCACCCGAGCTCGTACGACATGCCCGAGCAACCGCCTCCTACCAGCCTGACTCGCAACCCCCACTCGGGCTTGCCTTCCTCCATGCGAAGGTCGGCAACCTTCTTGGCGGCAATTTCTGTCAGCGTCACCATGCGATCCTCCGTCCCGAATGCCTCTGGAAATATCCAGGCTTACGTGACAGCAATCGTATCACAGAATCCCACCCGCGGGCAGCAGGGTGAGCTCTTCGAGAGCCGCGGACGAAGGCAAGGTGGCCATGAGCATGACCGCCCGCGCCACGTCCTCGGGAGCGAGCATGCGCTCGCGGGCCGGAGCGTTCGGGATCGCGTCCCACAGCGGCGTGGCCACGGCCCCGGGTAACAGCACGCCGACCCGAATGCCTTCCCCGCGGACCTCTTCGGCGAGCACGCGGCTCCAGGCCACGACGCCGGCCTTGCTCGCGCTGTAGGCCGCCGCGCCGGGGATGGCCCGCGCGGCTGCGACCGAGGCCACATTGATGATGGTGCCCCGGTGCTGCCGGATCATCGGGGCCAGGGCGGCCCGGCAACACACCATGACGGCACGCAGGTTCACTCCGAGCATCGCATCCCAGTCCGTGGCCTTCGCGGCGCTCACGGGCCCGAACGTCGCCGTCCCCGCCGCCGTGACCAGGAGATGCAGGGCCCCCAGCTCGGCCACGGTCTGCTCGACGAGGGCATCCACCGCGGCGTCCTGGGTCACATCGGTGGGCACGGCCAGTGCGCGGCCGCCGGTCTCGCGGATCGCAGTGGCCACCGCCGCCAGCTCCGCACGGGTTCGCGACGCCAGCGCCACGGCGGCGCCTTCCCGCGCCAGGGCCAGGGCCACGGCCCGACCGATGCCGCGGCCTCCACCCGTCACCAGCGCCACCTGACCGGCGAGCGCCCCGCTCATATCTGCAGCCCCCGCCCGGCCTTGATCAATTCCATGAATTCGGCCCGGGTTTCTGGTCGATCGCGAAACGCGCCCAGCATGGCCGAGGTGACGGCCTTGGAGTTTTGCTTCTCCACCCCGCGCATGATCATGCACAGGTGGACGGCCTCCATGACCACGGCCACGCCCCGGGGCTGCAGCACCTCGTTGAGCGTGTTCGCGATCTGGGTGGTGAGGCGCTCCTGCACCTGCAGGCGCCGGGCGAACATCTCCACTAGGCGCGGAATCTTGGAGAGCCCCACGATCTTCTTGCGCGGCATGTAGGCGATGTGGGCCTTGCCGAAGAAGGGGATGAGATGATGCTCACAGAGGGAGAAATAGTCGATGTCCTTGACGACGACCATCTCGTCGTACTCTTCGACGAAGAGCGCCTCGTTGAAGACGTCTTCGATCTTCATGCGGTATCCGCCGGTGAGGAAGCGCAACGCCTTTTCCACACGTTCCGGCGTGCGCTCGAGTCCCTCGCGGTAGGTATCTTCACCGAGCTCTTTCAGGAGTTGCTCGACCAGGCGCGCGATGGCGCCGCCGGTTCGATTCATGACGCGTCTCCCCGATACTCGAAGCGGTTCTTTGCCGTCTCCACCACTGCCACCTGACGCAGGACGGCCGGGGCCACCTGGTCGGCGAGGAGACGCCAGAACGCGCGGGCCAGTCCCTCCCCGGTGCTGATGACGCCGGCCAGCTCCGGCACCTCCTCGAGCGTGTGGTGGTCCACCCGCTCGAGCACCCTCTGGTGAACCAGTTCGTCCAGCCTTGCCAGGTCCAGCACCATGCCGGTCATGGCGTCGGGAACGCCGGCCACGGTCAGCTCCAGATAATAGTTGTGGCCGTGGGCCCGGGCACAGGCCCCGTACAGTCGGACGTTCTCGTCGTCGCCGAGGGCCGCGTTGCGCAGCCGATGGCCCGCGCTGAAGTGATAAACGCGGGTGAGCTCGACCTGGCTAGGCGCCGTAATAGTCGGCATAGAGCGTGGGATCCTCCCAGACGCGGATCCGCCACAGGCGTTCGGCGCCGAGCTTGGGGGCGAGCAGCTCCCATACCGCGATCGCCAGGTTTTCGGTGGTGGGGACCCGCCCGCGGAACAGAGCGTCGGCATTCAAGTCGGCGTGATCGAAGCGCTCGACCACCGTCTCGGTCACGATGCGCTTGAGCTCTCCCAGATCGATGACCATGCCGGTGCGCTCGTCGAGCGGCCCCCGCACGGTGACGTCCAGCATGTAGTTGTGGCCGTGCGGCACGGTCAGGCGGCCGAAGCGCCGCTCGTTCTCCGCGGCCGACCACGCGTCCACCCAATACCGGTGTCCGGCGGCAAACGTGAAGCGCCGGGTGCTGAAGGCCGGGCCGCTCACGGCAGCGATTCCAGGAAGCGTCCGGCCACGCGATCGAGATCGAAATCGTCCACTCGACGTCGTCCCTCCTCACCCAGCGTCTTGCGCAGCCCCTCGTCGCCGAGCACGGTCTCCAGAGCCTGGGCCAGCTCGGCGGGCCGGCGCGGGGCCACCAGCAGGCCAGTGCGCCGATCGAGGACGACTTCGGGAATGGCCCCGGCCCGGCAGGCCACGACGGGGAGCCCCGCGGCCATGGCCTCCACGAACGCCAGGCCGAAGCCCTCCTGCACGCTGGGCAGACAGAAGCAGTGGGCTCCCATATATTCTACGGCCAGCGTCGAGCGGGGCACCTCGCCCAGGAAGACCACGGTGTCGCCTAGGTCGAGCCGGGCGTGCCGACTCTGCAGCCGCGCCCATTCCGGACCGTGTCCAACGATGCGGATCTGGACGGTGGGGATTCGCCGGCGCAGGGTGCTCGCCGCTTCCAGGAGGTCCTCCACCCGCTTGCGCGGGTACATGCGGGCAACGCAGAGGATGGTGGGGCGGGCGGCCGGGCCGCGCTGGGCCTGGCCGAACAGCCGCCGCCACTCGGCGAGGTCGATCGGCTCCGGCACCACCGCGAGCCGCGCCGCCTCCACCCCGTAGAGCTCTCCGGCGATGGAGGCCGAGTACCGGCTGGGAACGATCACGCGGTCGGCCCGCGCGCAGTTCGTTCGCTCCCAGCGGGCCTGCAGGGACAGCAACCGGCGGACCCAGCCCCGCTCGTTCCGCAGCTCATCGGCGATGATTCCCTTGAGCGCGACGACGAACGCGCGGGCGCCCTTGCGGCGCGCCCACAGAAAGCCGTCGAGGTCGATGCCGACCACGACCTCCGCCAGCGGCGGCACCACCGCCGCGTGCAGATTGAAGAGCCAACGATCGAGGGTGTGAAAGCCGGTTTGCCGGCGCAAGCCGCGGATCGTCACCTGATGGCCGCGGCCCCGAAGACCACGCACGAGACCGTCGAGCGCCACGAACGTTCCGCTGCCAGCAGTGGCGGAGAGCGGGGTCGACGTGAGGACGGCGAAACGCACTACCGGCCCTGGAATCGCGGCGTCCGCTTCTCCAGGAACGCCCGCGTGCCCTCCTTGTAGTCCTCGCTCTCGAACGCTTCGAGTTGCCTTTCGCGCAGGTGCCGGCGATGGTCTTCCGTCAATCCGGCCAGGTAACCCTCCACGGTGATCTTGGACCCGCGAACCGAAAGCGGCGCATTGTCGGCCACCTGGCGCAGGTACTGATAGGTGAAGCTCTCCAGCTCGGGCGCCGGGACCAGGCGCTGGATGAACCCCATGGCCAGGGCTTCACGGTCGCTCACCGTGCGGGCCGAGTAGAGGATGTCCTTGGCGTAGGCGGGTCCGACGAGGTCGACCAGCTGCCCCACCGCGTCGGTACCGTAGATGATGCCGAGCCGGCCCGCGGGAATCCCGAACTTCGAGCCCTCGGCGGCGAAGCGCAGGTCACAGGCCATGGCCACGGCCATGGCGCCGCCCATGCAGAAGCCGTAGATCATGGCCACCGTCGGCTTGGGGCATTCGCGGAGGGCCACGTGGGCGGCGTGGGTCTGGGCGTTGTAGCGGAGCGCCGTTTCGGTGTCCTTGCGCTGCTCCTTGAACTCCGAGATGTCGGCTCCCGAGGCGAACGCCTCGGTGCCCGTCCCCCGGTACACGATGGCGCGGACGGTGTCGTCCTTGGCCAGGTCCGTCGTCACCCGGGCGATCTCTCGCCACATGCCCAGGTTGATCGCATTGCGAACGCGCGGTCGATTGAAGACGACCGTGGCGATGGCGCCATCATGTTGCACGAGGATATTGTCGGATTCGCTCATTTCGCCACCTCCCGGAGGGAGGAGTCTAGCAAAGTTTGGCCGCGGGGGGACACGCCGTCACTGGAGATCTTCGGTGAGGGCGGCGCGCTGCTCCGGGGTCAACGGCGTCTCGGTCGTCAGGCCGGGCAGGTCGATGCCCACCGCCACCGGCACCGCTCGGCCAACGCGGAACTTGAGATACTGCACCGACGAGAGCCGTCCCTCGCCGCGCTGGGACGGGTCGAAGGTGGCGCTGACTTTCGTGCCGTCGGGGAGGCGGACGTAGACGTGCTCGGGAAGCCCGAACCACTCGCGAAGTCGAACAGCGCGGAGGGTGGGGTCGTCGATCTCGATCAGCAGCGTGCACCCGAGCTCGCCCACTCCGCCGAGCAGAGCGTTGTAGGTGTCCAGCTCATGCTGGATGGCGGCCTCATCGGTGATGTGCTCGGCCCGCAGCATCTCCTGGATCTGGTAGCGGATCGTCACCGTGTTCTCGAAGAGGAACGTGAAGAACTCGCCCACGTGGATCCGCCGGCGGGCCTTGACGACAAACACCTCCTCGCGAAGCGCCGGCCGCTGGCCCTCGTAGCTCCGGGCATCGAGGAGGTCGGGGCGCAGCACAGGCCTGGTCATGGGCGAGGCTCCCCTCCCGGGGCAGCGGGCGGTGCGAGCCGGCGGGGGAAGCCGTCCGCTCGGTAGGCGCGAGCCAGGACCGTCATCGGGTGCAGCGGCTGGACACCAGCGTGTTGGGCGAACTGCAATGCCGCCAGGGGACAGTCCGTCGTCCAGACACTGGCCCCCGCGTCCCGCATGCCTCGAAAGGCCTTCTCGCCGATGCGCCGGGAGGGGTCGAAGCCCTCCACCGTCATGGCGTAGGTTCCATCGTGGCCGCTGCACTCCATGACGACCGCCACCCGGGTCCCGGGGATCTTGCGCAGGAGGTCCCGGCTCCGGAAGCCGATCCCCTGGGCCCGGAGGTGGCAGGGGACGTGATAGGCAATGGACCCTTCGGGAGCGCTCTGGAACGCCGTGTTGAAGCGCGGCTCGTCGCGGAGCCCCCACAAGAATTCCGCCGGGTCCATGGTGGCGGCGGCCACCTGGGCGGCCGCCTCCCGGTCCGCCGACTCGACGAGCTCCGGATATTCTCGGCGCAGCATCATGGAGCACGTCGGATTGATGGCCACGATGCGCGCTCCCCGCTCCACGAAGGGACGGAGACGACGGAGATTTTCCCGGGCGGCCTCGCGCAGCCCGGTGAGGTCCCCCTTCTCCCACGCCGGCATCCCGCAGCAGCGCAGGCCCGCCACGCAGCGCACGTCCACGCCGTTGCGCTCCAGGACCTCAACCGTATCTACTCCGATCTCGGGAGCATTGTGCTGGACGAAGCAGGTCTGGAAGAGCACCACTTCCCCGGCCGGTGTCGTCGCCAGGCGCCCGTTCTTTCGCGCCCAATCCTCGAAGGTCTTCCGGGCGAAGGGGGGCAAGCGCTTGGCGCGATGGATTCCTACCGCCTTTTCCATCAGCCAGCGGAGCAGTCGGGAGCGGTTGGCGAGGTTGGCCAGGCCGAAGCTGGCGCGGGCGAACCGTCCGGCGCGGTCGGGGTCGCCGAGGACACGGTCGCGCAGTCGCCGCCCGCCCGAACGGACCTGCACGGCGCGCTGGCGATGCACGAGCTTCGGGAAATCGAGCTGGAACTCGTGACCATCGCGCACGGTGTAGGGGCAGTTGACTTCGCACAGCTTGCACTGGAAACAGTCGTCGAGAATCGCCACCGCCTCCGGCGTGATCGGGCGCACCTCCCCGTCGTGCCGGTGGTCGATCAGGTCGAACAGGTTGGGAAAGACGTCGCAGTACTTGAAGCAGAGCCGACACCCGTGACAGACGGCGAAGGTGCGGCGGAGCTCCTGGGCCAGGCCTTCCCGGTTCCAATACCCCGGGTCGGTGGGGTCGTAGGACAATCCCGGCGTCGGCCGATAGGACACGTTGTTGGCGTCGTCGGGCATGGTGGGGGGCGAGCCGGCCCGAGTCGATCGATCAGCCCGGGCCGGCTTTCGCGTTGGCTAGCTGATCGTCTTCAGGAGCTTCTCGAAGCGACCGGCGTGCGACTTCTCCGCTTTGGCGAGGGTCTCGAACCAGTCCGCGATCTCGGTGAAACCCTCCGCCCGCGCGGTCTTCGCCATGCCCGGGTACATGTCGGTGTACTCATGCGTCTCGCCGGCGATGGCCGAACGAAGGTTCGCGTCCGTCGGACCGATGGCCAGGTCGGTGGCCGGGTCTCCGACCTGTTTCAGGTAATCCAGATGGCCGTGGGCGTGGCCAGTTTCGCCCTCAGCGGTTTCGCGAAAGTTCCCCGCGATCTCGGGGTAGCCCTCCACGTCGGCCACCTTGGCGAAATAGAGGTAACGCCGGTTGGCCTGTGATTCTCCGGCAAACGCGTACTTGAGATTCTCGTGCGTCTTGGAGCCCTTGAGCTTCGCCATTGGTCCTCCTGACCGGGTGATAACTGCCATGTGCTGAGCTTGGATCAGATCTTAATCTAGAATGACTCAAAGTCAAACTGGACTCGGCCCCGAGGTGTCGTACAATGATTTCGTGAAAACGGGACGCCGACTCATCGAGCGCATGCAAGGCCGGGGCACCTGGCGCATGACGGCGCAGCGACGGGTCATCGCGCAGGCGCTGGAGGGCGATCACGTCCACCTCACGGCCGAGCAGATCTTCCAGCGGGCGCGCCAGCACCTGCCCGAGCTGAGCCTGGCGACGGTCTACAACACCCTCAACGAGCTGGTCGAGCTGGGAGAGCTTCAGCAGATGGAGATTCCCGGCCGTCCGACCCGCTACGACCCCAACACCGAGCACCGACACGATCATCTAGTCTGCTTGCGCTGCGGTGAGATCCACGACGTGTTCCCCCGCGGCAAGCGCCAGCTTCCCGCGTCCCAGCGCTTCGGTCATCGGATCGTGGGACAGGAGACCGTATTCAAGGGCTACTGCCCACGCTGCGGCGGCCCCGCGTCTTCGCGGCGCCGCGCCTGACGAGTTGGTGGCGGTGGGAGGAATTGAACCTCCGACACGGGGCTTATGAGACCCCTGCTCTGCCGCTGAGCTACACCGCCGAAACCGCTAGACAGGCAGGACGTTTTGCTATAATCCCGCTTCGGGCAAGCCAACGGTAGCGACTCCAGCTAGTTAAGTCAAGCCGGGCGCGGCTCGGAGGAACCTTCAATGCAGTTCCGGATACACCCCTGGCATGACACCGACCTCGAGCTTCGCCATCGCAACGCCGACGATGAAGAAGAAGATGAGGATGATCCCGAAGACGACGAGGACGAGGTCGACGACGAGGACGACGAAGCCGACGACGATCTTGCCGAGGACGACGAGTTCGACGAGGAGTTCGACGACGACGAGTTAGACGAGGACGACGATGACGAGCTCGACGACGACGAGTTAGACGACGAGGAAGAGGAGGAGGTTGACGACGAGGAGGAGGAACCCAGCGACAGGTAGTCCATCACGCCACGAGGAGGGGCCAGACCATGGCGCTGTTGAGCGGAGAAGGTTGGCTGTTCTTCCTGCGGTGGTTTCATTTTCTCGCGGGGATCACGTGGATCGGGCTGCTCTACTACCTCAACTTCGTACAGACTCCTTTCTTCGCCTCTGCTGAACCTCCCGTCCGGAGCGGCATGATCACCGGCGGCCTCGTGGAGCGGGCGCTCTGGTGGTTTCGCTGGGGCGCGATGTTCACGTTCATCACGGGGTGGCTCATCGTCCTGCACAAGGTGGGCCAGCTCGGCCTCACCGGCTTCTTCAACACCTCCTATGGCTGGGCCATCTTCTACGGTGGAATGCTGGGGAGCCTCATGTGGTTCAACGTCTGGTTCGTGATCTGGCCGGCCCAGCAGGTGATCATCGCTTCGGCCCGGCAGGTCGCCAAGGGCGGTCAGGCGATCGCCGAGGCCGCCGCCCGAGGCCAGCGCGCCGGGTTCGCGTCCCGGACGAACACCTTGCTGTCCATCCCTATGCTTTTCTTCATGGGCGCGGCCAGCCATCTGCCGCTGTTCGCGCAGGCGACCGGCGGCGCCATCGTGGGCGCGCTTGTCCTGCTCGCGGTCGTGATGATCGTTGCCGAAGCCAACGCCATGGTCGGCACAACGGGCGCCGGCAAGAAGATGCTCAGCACGCTCAAGGGAACATTCTGGGCCGGCTTCGTCCTGACCGCGATCCTCTACTTCGGGCTGGAGATCATGTTCCCCTGAACGGGAGACCGCCTCGACGGCAGCTTCACTTGAGGTACTCGGCGAGCGCGGGAATGTCGGGAGCGAGCCCCGGTTGGGGGGGCATCACCGCGGTCGGGCGTTTGGGCTGGTACCCGGGAGGATAGGTTCCCCGGAGCACCTTGGCCTCGAGCAGCTCGCGGGGGGAACCCTTGACCGGAGGCCCCAGGGGCCCGGCCTGCGCCGGATCGGCGGCGTGGCACGTCGTGCACTGCGTGAAGTACACCTGGCGGCCGCGCTCGGCCAGCGCGCTCAATCCCGTCGACTCCCCACAGCCGCCGGTGACGAGAACCGCCACGATCAGCACCAGCCCGGCACGCTTCATGTCCAGGACCCCCGGCCCTTCTAGCGGCCGAGGGACGCCCTGTCAATTGAACTGGAAGGGGCAGAGACTGCCCCCTCCAGACCTCCCCCTTCGCGCGAGGGGCGACACCGGCCCCCCTCCAGACCTCCCCCTTCGCGCGAGGGGCGACCACCGGCCCCCCTCCAGACCTCCCCCTTCGCGCGAGGGGCGACCACCGGCCCCCCTCCAGACCTCCCCCTTCGCGCGAGGGGCGACTAGCCCAGTATCTACGGGGAGGACAGACGCGCCCGAATAGCGTCCAGGATGGCGTCGAGACTGAAGGGCTTGGCGAGCACGGGCAGCGTCAGCGTCGCGCGCAGATCGCTGCTCTCACCGGTCAACAGGATGATCCGGTTTGCCAGGCCGGGCCGGCGGCGGACGATTTCCGCCGCAAGCATCTGCCCGTGGCAGCCCGGTAGCCGGACGTCGCAGAGGACGGCGTCGTAAGAGCACCGGTCCACGGCATCGATGGCGTCCTGCGATGTACCGACCGTGTCGACGTCATAGCCGTCCTCGGCGAGCACGTCACCCACGACAGCCTGGACATCCACCTCGTCATCCACAACGAGGATTCGGGGCGGGCTCATACGGGCCTCAGGCCTGAGGCTGAGGCCCAGCTGGACGGAGCCGGCGGCGCGCCCCCTCGAAGTCGATGATCCGAGCCGGCCGGGACGGGCGCGGCGGCGGTGGGACTTCTGAGAAGAGGTCGTACTGGGTCGAGGGCCCAGTGTGGCAGGGCCGCGACCGGAGAATGCTCCGCATCTCGACGATCGCCAGCCGCAACCTCCACCAGGCGTTTCGGAGCCGCTCGGGCAGGCTCGGCCATTCCGTCGTCGAGGGGTCAGGATCGACCAGCGTACGCGTCGGCAAGTAGTAGACGCTCATCGCAGTCCTCGCTCTTCCAGCAGGGCGCCCGCGCGCAGGAGCGTTTCCCGGAGAACGTTGTCGAGTTCCGCATGGATCCGATAGGTTTCCATCACCGCCGCCACCCGCTCGCCGGGCGAACCAGCTAGCGCGGCACGGGTGTCGGCCGTGCCCGCCCGGATGCCCAGGACGAGTTGGGCCTCGGCCACAGAAAACAGGAGCGACTGGGTGGCCTCGACTTGCGCTCGGACAGCCTCCGGCCTCAGTGCGGGCTCAGCAACGACCACCCGGCTGGCCCTCACGGCCGTGGAGGCGGCGCCGGGGAGCACGATCTCCGGGCGCCAGAGCGTGATGCCCGAGGCTCGGGACCGGGGCGACTGCCCCGGGAGGTCCAGGACCGGCTGCCATGGGTGCGTACTCATCAAGTCCATCGCCCAACACATGTGGCAACTGGGATGCCAGATGTAACATACTGGAATATAAGGCCATTTCCTTGAGAAAGTGAGGCGAGTGACCACGGGGGTCAGGGAGAAGGTCCCTGGCGGGGGACTTTCTCCAGGGCTGCTAAGCGGACCGACTCAGCCCGTAATCGCGGATCTTCTTGTTCAGCGTCTTGATGTCGACGTCGAGAACTCTGGCTGCCTGGGCCTTGTTCCAGCCCGTGGCCTGGAGCACGCGCTCCACATGGCGGCGCTCGACCTCCTGCAGAGACACGAGCGCGGCTTCCGGCTCGACAGGGGCCCGAGCCGTCACGCCGAGCTCGGCCGGCAGGTCGCTGGAGCGGACCTCATCGCCCTCGTGCAGGATCATCAGGCGCTCGATGAGATTCCGGAGCTCCCGGATGTTGCCCGGCCAGGGGTAGCTCATGAGCTTCTCCATGGCTTCGGCCGAGAACTTCAGGGCCTTGCCCCGAGGGGCAGCCCCGGCGAAGTGCTGGACGAGGAGGGGAATGTCGGCGCGGCGCTGGCGCAAGGAAGGTACCGGCACACTGATAGTGCTGACCCGGTAGAAGAGGTCCCAACGGAATCGGCCCTCGGCGGCTTCCCGGCTCAGATCCTTGTTGGTGGCCGCCAGGATTCGAGCGTCCACGTGAAACGCGCGCTCCTCGCCCACGCGGCGTACCTCGCCGGAATCGAGCACACGAAGGAGGCGCACCTGCATCGCTGGGGACATCTCGCCGATCTCATCCAGGAACAGGGTGCCGCCGTCCGCCGCTTCGAACAGCCCCACCCGGGAGGCGACGGCCCCGCTGAACGCCCCGCGCTTGTGACCGAACAGCTCGGTCTCGAGGAGAGTGTCGGGAAAGGCGCCGCAGTTGATGGATACGAAAGGGCGGCTCGCCCGGCGGCTCTTGAGGTGGATGGTGCGGGCCACCAGCTCTTTGCCGGTGCCGCTCTCACCGAGGATCAGCACCGGACTGTCGCTCTGGGCAACCCGTCCGACGATCGACGCCAGCTCCTGAACCTCCGGCGTCGCCCCGACGATCTGCGGCAGGCCGTCGCGGCGGGTCATCACCTCGCGTAGGGCCGAGTTCTCCCGGCGCAGCGTTTTCTTCTCGGCGGCCTTGCCGAGCACCTCGACGAGCTCGGCATTCCGCCACGGCTTGCCCAGGAAGTCGTAGGCGCCCAGCCGCATGGCTTCCACCGCGGTTTCTACGTCGGCGTTGCCGGTGAGAACGATGAACTCGGTGTCGGACTCGGCCTCACGGGCCCAGCGCAAGATGTCGAGACCGGAGGCGTCGGGAAGCTTGATGTCGACGAGGGCTACGTCGTATTCGTGGCGGCCGAGGAGCGCCATCCCCTCGGCGCCCGAGACAGCCTCTCCCACCGCGAAGCCGGCCTTCGTGAGAACCCGGTTGAGGAGAGCACGAACCTCAGCATCATCGTCCACGACCAGCACGCGGATGCGATCGTGCATGTAGCGTCATCATAGCATCTCCGGTAACATGTCCACCTCAGGAGGATTTCGCGGATGCCGCGTCCCCCGGGGCTCCGGATCGAGGGAGCCCGGCAGAATAACCTCAAGAACGTCTCGCTGGAGGTCCCTCACGACCGTCTGACCGTCATCACCGGCGTTTCGGGGTCGGGCAAATCCTCGCTGGCCTTCGACACCATCTTTGCCGAAGGGCAATGGCGGTACATCGAGTCCCTCAGTACCTATGCCCGGATGTTCCTCGATCGGATCGACCGGCCGGACGTGGACCGCATCGAGAACATCCGGCCCGCCGTCGCGCTCGAGCAGAAAAATCCCGTTCGGACCGCCCGTTCGACCGTGGGGACCGCCACCGAGGTCTACGACTACCTGCGCCTGCTCTACGCCAAGATCGGCCAGGTCCACTGCCTCACCTGTGGCGTGCTGGCGACCTCCCACTCCCCCGAATCGATCGTGGACGCCCTGCTCGCCCAGCACGCCGGCGCCCGGGCGCTGATCGGATTCCGCCTGGCCATTCCCACGGGGGTGGCCCTGGCCGACCTCTGGGTGACCCTGACCCGACGCGGCTTCGCGCGCGTACGTCTGGGCGAGGAGATCCTCGACCTGACGGCGCCGCCGCCCGCGATGGAGGCGGCGAAAGACCTGGTCGTCATCCTGGATCGGGTCATCCTCGACTCGGCCCAGCGGGCTCGCCTTACCGAATCCGTCGAGACCTCGCTCCGCGAGGGCGGCGGCCGGATGGAGGTGGACGTGGTGGGCCGAGGCGTCCAGGTCTTTGCCGAGGCCCTCCGCTGCCCGCAGTGCGGCGCGGCCCTGGAACGACCCCAACCCCTGCTCTTCTCTTTCAATCACCCGCTCGGCGCCTGCCCGGAATGCCGGGGCTTCGGCAATGTGCTCAAGTACGACGAAGGCCTCGTCGTGCCCGATCCCACGCGCACACTGGCCGAGGGCGCCGTGGAGCCCTGGACCTACCCGTCGGGGCGCTGGTACCAGCGCCAGCTCGTCAAGGCCGCCCGGCGCCTGAGCATCGATACCGCGAAGCCGTACGGCGAGCTCTCGGAGACGGAGCGCCGACTGGTGTACGAGGGCGACGGCAACTTCCCTGGCATCCGGGGCTTCTTCGAGGAGCTGGAGTCCTACCGCTACAAGCTGCACATCCGAGTCTTCCTCTCCCGCTACCGCAGCCAGTCCCGCTGTCCGGCCTGCCTGGGGAGCCGGCTCAAGCCGGCGGCGCTGGCGGTGCGGATCACCGGCCTCACCATCGCGGACTTTTGCGCTCTGACGATCGAGCAGGCCACCAGGATGTTGGCCAGCCTCCGACTGTCCGCCTGGGAGACGACGGTCGCGCGGGAGATCCTCAAACAACTCAGCGCCAAGCTCACCTTCCTGCTCCGCGTGGGCCTCGGCTATCTGAGCCTGTCCCGTCAGACCCGAACCCTGTCTGGCGGCGAAGCTCAGCGCATCAACCTGGCCAACCAGCTCGGCTCGCAGCTCGTCGGCACCCTGTATGTGCTGGACGAGCCCTCCATCGGCCTGCACGCGCGCGACACCGCGCGACTCGCCGATCTCTGCCGGGAGCTGGCCCAGGCGGGGAATACCGTCATCGTGGTCGAGCACGATCGCACCTTCATGGACGCGGCCGACCACCTCGTCGAGCTGGGCCCGGGCTCCGGCGAGCGCGGCGGCGAGGTGGTGTTCAACGGCCCGCGGGCCGAGTTCGCCAGGGCCCCGCACTCCCTCACCGCGCGGTATCTCACCGGCCGGGAAACCATCCCGGTGCCACCGGGACGCCGTCCGGCCCGGCGCCACCTCGTGCTCGTCGGTGCCCGGGAGCACAATCTGAAGGACGTGACCCTCCGGATCCCCCTCGGCACCCTCACCGTCGTCAGCGGGGTGTCCGGCTCCGGCAAGTCCACGCTCGTACACGACACTCTGTACCGGGCGGTGGCGCGCGCGTTCAAGAGCGATTTCGCGCTTCCGGGCGCCTATCAGGGTCTCACCGGTTTGGAGTACCTCAAAGGGGTCCGTCTCATCGACCAGGAGCCCATCGGCCGCACCCCTCGCTCGAACCCCGTGACGTATGTGAAGGCCTTCGATGAGATCCGCAAGCTCTACGCGGTGCAGCCGAAGGCCAAGGCGCTCGGCCTGGGGGCCGGCGCCTTCTCGTTCAATGTCCCCGGCGGCCGCTGCGAGAAGTGCCAGGGGGACGGCTTCGAGAAGCTCGAAATGTACTTCTTTGAAGATGTCTACGTGACCTGCCAGGAATGCGATGGGCGGCGGTACCGGCCAGACGTGCTGGCCGTGAAGTACCGGGGCCGCAACATCGCGGCGGCTCTGGGAATGACAATCGACGAGGCCGTCGACTTCTTCGGTGCCCAGGGAACGCTCGCCCGCCGGCTCCGCGTCCTGGGGGATGTCGGCCTCGGCTATCTCCGGCTTGGCCAGCCCGCCACCACCCTGTCTGGCGGGGAAGCCCAACGGCTCAAGATCGCCGCCGAGCTCGGTGTGCGAACCGGCGGCGACATGCTCTACATCCTCGACGAGCCGACCACCGGCTTGCATCTCGACGACGTCAAACGCCTGCTCGGTGTCCTCAACCGCCTCGTGGACGCCGGCAATACTGTTCTGGTGGTGGAGCACCATCTCGACGTCATCAAGTCGGCGGACTGGGTGATCGACCTCGGTCCCGAGGGGGGCGACGAGGGGGGCGAGATCGTGGCCGAGGGCCCGCCCGAGACCGTCGCCCAGACTCCCGGCTCCTACACCGGCAAATTCCTGGCGGAGATTCTGCCCCGCTTGAACGGCAAGAACGGCCGCGCCTAGACGTGGCGCGCCTGTTCTACGGCTGGGTCGTCGTCGCCGGGGCCTTCGTCGTCCTCTTCGTCGCCTACGGCGCCCAGTATTCCTTCGGCGTCTTCTTTGCCGCCCTCCTGGACGAGTTCGGCTGGAGCCGGGCAAGCCTGGCCGGGGCCTTCTCGCTCTACGCCTTCGCCTACAGCATCATGGGGTTCCCCGCCGGGCGGCTCACCGATGTCTGGGGACCGCGGCGCGTGATCGTGGTGGGCGGTTGCTTTCTGGGCGTCGCCCTGGCTGGCATGGCGGCAGTGAGTCAGCTCTGGCAGCCGTACGTGCTCTACGGTCTGGTGGCCGCGATGGGGATGAGCACCGCGTACGTTCCCTGTCACGCGACCGTGCTCAGGTGGTTCGTCGAACGGCGAGGACTCGCGATCGGCATCGCCTCCAGCGGGGCCAGCGTCGGCACGATCGTGCTTCCCCCGTTGGCCCAGGGGCTCGTCGGGGTGACGGGCTGGCGGACCGCCTACATCGTCTTTGGCCTCGGCGTCCTGGTCGTCCTGAGCCTGGTCGCCCTCGTCATGCGCCGCGACCCTGAGAGCGCTGGGCTTCATCCCGATGGCGGCCGGCCGCGAGCGCACCAGCCGAGCGAGGGCGAGGCCTGGTCGCTGAAAGGCGCGGCCAGGACCCCGGTGTTCTGGCTGCTGACCGCGGCCTTCTCAGCAACCTGGCTGCCGGTCTTCATCCCCCTGGTCCACCTGGTGAGGCTCAGCCAGGATCTTGGCTTCGCCCCCCTCGTTGGAGCGTCGGTGATCAGCGCGCTCGGCCTCGGTGCCGTAACCGGCCGTCTGACCATGGGCGTTCTCTCGGACCGCATCGGGCGCCGCGCCTCGGTCGCGGTGGGCATGGGACTCCAGGCGGCAGCGTTCATGGGCTTCTTCGGCGTGCAGAGCGCGGCGATGCTCTTCGCCACGGCCTTCGTCTTCGGCTACTCCTACGGGGCCGTTTCGGCCCTGTTCACCGCCATGGTTGGCGATTTCTTCGGCCGCACCCACGCCGGTACCCTGGTCGGCGTGCTCTTCGCCATGGCTGGTTCTATGGCCGGCTGGGGGCCCTTCATCGCCGGGGCGATCCACGATGCCACCGGCAGCTACGCCGTGGCCTTCCTGCTGGCGGCTGCCCTCAACATCCTGGCGATCGCGATTCTCCTGCTCTGCCAGCCCCCCCGGCTAGCCCACCCGCTCCGCCTGCGGGAAAGTGTTACTCTCAGTCCCCGATGAGCCCCCAGAGCCTCCGTGACAAGTACTGCATCGTGGGCGTGGGCGAGACCGAGTATTCGAAAAACTCCGGGCGGACCACCCGGGCCATGGCCGTAGAGTCGATCCGCAAGGCGCTGGGCGACGCCGGGCTGCGGGCCGCGGACGTTGACGGCATGCTGAGTTACCAGAACAACGACTCCACCCCCGCGAACTGGGTGGCCCCCGACCTCGGTATCCGGCTCAACTTCTTCATGGACGTTGTGGGCGGCGGGTCCTCGACCGAAGCCCTCATCGGGCTGGCCATGGGGGCGATCGAGGCGGGAATGTGCCGGGCCGTGGCGATCTTCCGCTCCATGAATGGCTATACCGACCTCCGCATCGGGGGCACGGGACCGCGGGCGGCGGCGCCGGTGCGGGGGCAAGACCTGGCCCAGGTCCCCTTCGGGATGCGGAGCGCCGGACAGAACTTCGCGCTGACCTTCATGCGCCACATGTACGAGTACGGCACGACCTCGGAGCAGGTCGCTCATGTGAAGGTGGCGCACAGCAAGCACGCCTCGCAGAATCCCAAGGCGCTACTCAAGGACCGCGTCACTGTGCAGGACGTCGTGGGCTCTCGATGGATCGTGAAGCCCCTGCACCTGCTCGATTGCTGCCTGGAGACCGACAATGCCACTTGCCTCATCGTGGCCCCCGCGGAGCGGGCGCGCGACCTGCGGCAGCGTCCCGTCTACATCATGGGCGTGGCGGGTCGGGTCTCCAAGCCCCGCACGGACTTTCACTGGGCTCACGGACCGATCACTCGGGTGGCTGGCTACTACGCCCGGGAGATCGTCTTCGGCCAGGCCGGCATCACACCCGAGGATGTCGATGTCACTGGCTCCTACGACGCCTTCACCTTCACGACCATGCTCCAGCTCGAGGAGTACGGCTTCTGCAAGAAGGGGGAGGGAGGCCATTACGTGTCCAGTGGGATCATCGAGCTCGGCGGCCGACGCCCCAACAACACCTCGGGCGGCCACCTCTGCGAGGGCTACACCCACGGCATGTCGATGGTTATCGAGAACGTGCGCCAACTCCGCGGTACCGTGGACGACTACTGCCCGCGGGCGGCCGAGGGTCACCACAGTTACGACTACGCACCGGGGCGTTGTCGCCAGGTCAAGGAGGCCGAGATCACCATGAACCTGGGCTGGGCCATGCCGCCGACGGGCAGCGCGCTGATCATGCGCAGGTGAAGGGCTGAGATCCGGTGATTGAACAAACGCGCGGGTGTTTCCGGCAGGGCATGGGCGTGACGAAGCCCGGGTGCCCATGCCCTGTCCAATAATGCCGCCGCCTGTTCAGTACCGCGGCATGACGCTCGTCGTTCCGGACAACGACTCGGAATGGATGCAGTATTTCGCCCTCGCCCGCCAGCATCGGCTCATGCTGCGGCGGTGCCGGGCGTGCAAGCTGCTCCGGTACCCCCCGACCCACGCCTGCCCCTGGTGCACGGAGCTTGAATGGGACTGGCAGGAGGTGAGCGGGCGGGGCACGATTTACTCCTATGAGATCGTGGCCCACGCCATCCAGCCCGGGTTCAAGGACGCCACGCCCTATCCGGTCGTGCTGGTGGAGCTGGACGAACAGCGGGGCCAGCCGACCACCGACGAGGCGCTCCGGATCGTGGCCAATCTGGTCAAGCCGGACGGAACCATGGAGGAGGCGCGAAACGTCGCCATCGGTCGCCGCGTTCGCGCCGTCTTCCAGGACCTCGCCGATCACTTCGCCCTGGTCCAGTTCACGCTGACTGACGAGCCGCCGGAAGGGCGCGTCTGGCGGCTGCCCGAGTAACCCCCTAAGGGGGTTACTCGGGATACAGCATCAGATTGACGGACACCCGGCGCCGCTTGGCCGCCGCTTCCTTGCTATCCCGGTCGAGGATCGGCCCGAGCCCGACGGCCTGGATCCGCGGCTGCTCGACCCCCTGCTTGACCAGGTAGCGCCGTACCGCCTCGACCCGGCGCTGACTCAGCCCGATGTTGTAGTTCGGGGGCCCCACCGGATCCGTGTACCCCTCGAGGTCGACGGTCAGCCGGGGGTTCTTCCGGAGCTCCTGGACGATGGTCAGGAGCGCTGTCTGGGCACCGTCGTCCAGGTCCCAGCGGTCGAATCCGAACTGAACCGCCACCGCCTCCACCTGCTGGCGGGTGTGACGCTGCGACCAGAGCCGGGTCAGACGCTTGTCGGTCTCGTCGACCTTGCTGAGCGCCGTGTTGGCGCGGTCGCTGACGTCACCGACCGACCGCTCGAGCCCGTCCACCTTGGTACCCAGCCCGCTGATGCGGTCGGCGTGCTCGACGATACGCGCCGCCTGCTGACGCGATTCCGCGTCAGCCCTGGCGAGCTTCTGGTCGGTCTGAACCTCTTGCTGGCCGACGACCTCACGCACCCACTTCTTGGTGGCGCAGCCGGCGGTGAAGGCAACGACTCCGATGAGAACTACAGCGTAAGTGCCAATGTGTCGCATGACTCCCCCTTGTGAGCGGCCGTCGCGCGGGGTGCAAGCAGCCCGCCAAGCAGGCGCGGCCCGAAAATCCTGCGCCAAACCGAGAGAGACGAGATGGGTGGCGTTGCTTCACCGACGGACCCGACGTCGCGCAGTCATCCGGCTGACGCAGTGTGCAACCGTTTTAACCGGTCGTCAACGAAGTGATGGTGTAAATAATCAAGCCGAACCAGCGGCCCCTCACCTCGAGGGCCTTCCTCGGCGGCCTGGAGTCCGGCGGCGCCTGAGGGGTCGGAGAATCGGAGTCGGGCTAACCTGGGCAGACGGGGTGGACGGCTAGGCGGCCGGCGCATGGCCGGAGGCCAGCACAGATCAGGCGGGGAGGCGTCGACGGTAGCGCTTGCCCCACTGCATCGAGCGAAAGCGCCGGAGGCAATGCCCGCAGCGGAACGGGTAGATGTAAGCCAAGCTCAGTATGTGGTCGGCCAATCCCGCTCGCGGAATGCGGTGAACCAGGGTGCTCTGGCAGTGGGGGCAACACACTCCACGACTCATACTCATACTCCAGCGATACCACTCCCCTCGTTCCGTAGACCATAGCTCCGATGCACTAGCTACTGACGGCAGGCGCGAAAGTCGGCGTAGTTGCCCTGGGCGCTGGAGGCGGTATCGTCGGAGTCTGTCAGCACGGCGATGCCGGCGGGCTTCGGCACTTCTTGCTCGGCGAAGTACTGAAGGTAGTCGTCGCGCACGTTGACACGCTCCTCGACCCACTGGCCCACCCCGTCGGCGCCGCTGCGCAGGACGCGGACCTGGGTGAGGCCCTGGTTCGAGTGGAGCCGCGTTCCCGCGAGCACCTTTTCGCTCCAGATGTACTTGACGGCCCGCGGCCCCCGAATGCGCGAGTAGTCCACCAGCATGTAGACGGCCAGGACGCTGTCGTTCTTGCCGTGTTGCTCGTCGGCCCCCCGCGGGAACTCGCGCGGCCGCCAGGACCACGTCAAGATCGGGTAGGCACGGAGGTCCCACTCGAACTGCTTGGCCGCCTGGATACCGAGTTCTTTGGCGTGGACGTGCAGGAAGCGCCGGCCGCCCTCCTCCTGGACCCGGTATGCCGCCCGGCCAGCGTCCTTACGAACGCGCCAGTCGGAGGGAAACTCGCCCACTTTCGCCCTGGCGAAGTCCTCGATCACGATGCAGTCGCTGCCACTCTGGCCGGCGGCTTGACCGGTGTCGGCGGCCATCACGGCGGCCAGCGCCAACCCGACCAGCCAGGACGGCGCAGTGCCCGTCAACGGCCTCGGCGCCACCAGTGGTGGACGAGGTTGTCCACAACCTCGCCGAGCTGGCCGATCGTCCGGCACTCTCGCACGAGGTCGCAGGCCGGGGCGTAGAGCGGCATCACGCTGTCCCCCACGCCCCAGCCCCATTGGCCTTCGGGGTTCAGCCAGATGATGCCCTTCACCCGCTCACGGATCATGCGCAACGCCCAGGCCTGGGGGTCATTGTAGTTGTTGCGCGCGTCGCCGAGGAGCAGGATGGTCGTCCGCCGGTCCAGGGTCTCGAGCTGGCCGCGCACGAACTGGCTGAAGGCGTAACCAAAGTCCGAGCGGCAGTGGTAATCGACGGGCGCGGCCTTGAGGGCCCACTCGATGGCCCGCTCCACCGGGTACGCGCCGAAGGCGTCCGTCACCTCGGCGATCTCCGACACGAACACGAAGGACCGTACCCGGCTGAAGCACTCCTGCAGGCTCCACACCAGCTGCAGCATGAAGCGAGAGGCATTACGCACCGAGTCGGAGACGTCGCAGATGGTGACGAGCTTGGGCTTGTCACGGTGGCGTCGGCGCAGGGCGATCTCCATGGGAACACCATCCCAGGCCAGGCTGCGACGAATGGTGCGGCGCGTGTCGATCCTCCCTCGCTCCTGCAGGCGCTGTCGGAGGACGAGCGCGTCCTTGATCCTCCGCGCCAGTCTGGCCACCACCGCCTGCATCTGGGCCACCTCCTCCGCCGTCAGCGCGAACAGCGGTTTGTCGGCGAGCACCTCGCGGGTGAGGCGCTCGCCCTGGCGCCAGGCCCGGCGCTCAAGCTCCCGCTCGACGTGCTGCCGGATCATCCGCCGGAAGGCTTCGAGGCGCAGCTCCAGATAATTGCGGATGCGGGCGAGCTGGCCGGCGTCGAGCCCCCGGGCCGCCAGCAGGCGCAGAAGCTCCTCGAGGTCGCGCTCGACGGCGGCGAGGTCCAGCTGATCGGCAACCCGGCGCGAGAAGTAGCCGACCTGGAGCCCGTACATGAGCCGCTCCAGGCTGGCGCTGCGGCTGCCGGAGCGAATGGTCATCTCCATCTCGCTGCCCTGGCCGCGCAGCAGGAGCTCGGTGAGGGGGTCGAGCTCCAGCTCCCCGTCGCCGAGGAGGGAGTCGAGGAGTTCCTGGACCCGGGGATCCTCGGGCCCCAGAGCCTTCCGCAACCCCTCGCCCAGCGCCTGGAGATCGAGGAAGTAGAGGTCGAAGATCCGGTCGAACGTCGCTCGGTCGCGCGCCTCTTTCACCAGCGTGGTGCCTAGCGCCGTCTTGAACGTCTCCCGGTCCTCCAGCCCTACCTGGGAGGCGGCAGCCAGCGCGTCGAGCGCCTCGGAGGGAGAAATCCGCAGCTCGGCCCGCCGGAGATCGCCGATGAACTCGAGGATCCGTTCGTCCACCCCGGTGCCCTCGGCCCCCTACGGCGCCAGCACCTTGTCGAGCGCGCCGCGCACCCGCTCCAGATCCTTTTCGTACTTCACCAGCATCGTCAGCGTGGACTCCACCAGCTCGGGCTCCAGTCGCTGGGCGTTAAGGATCACCAGCGAGCGGGCCCAGTCGAGGGACTCCGACACCGAGGGCGGCTTGCGCAAGTCCATGGCCCGGATCTTCTGGACCGCCGCCACGACGGCCCGGGCCAGCTGCTCAGGAACCTCGGGCACTTTGAGTCGGATGATCTCGAGCTCCTCGGCCGGCGGGGGAAAGTCGATGAAGAGGTGCAGGCACCGCCGCTTGAGGCCATCGGAGAGCTCACGAGCGTTGTTGGAGGTCAGGACCACCAGCGGGATGTGCTTGGCCCGGATCGTGCCGAGCTCGGGGACCGAGACCTGGAAGTCTGAAAGCACCTCGAGGAGGAAGGATTCGAATTCCGGCTCGGCCTTGTCGATCTCGTCCACCAGCAGGACCACCGGGTGCTCGGCCAGGATGGCGTGGAGCAAAGGTCGCGGTGACAGGAACCGAAACGAGAAGAAGGCGTCGTCCTGCCCGGCGATCTTGGCCACGGCATCGGGCAACGAGGGGGCATCGGCAATGAGCTCGCCGATACGCTCGCGGAGGAGCTGGGTGTAGAGCAGCTGCTTGGCGTACTTCCACTCATAGAGCGCTTTGCCCTCGTCGAGCCCCTCGTAGCACTGGAGACGAATCAGAGGCCGCTCGGAAACCTCGGACAGCGTCTTGGCCAGCTCGGTCTTGCCGACACCGGCCGGACCCTCGATGAGCACGGGCCGCCCCATCCGCGCGGCCAGGAACACCACGGTGGAGATGCGCCGGTTGGCGATGTACTTGGCGGCCCGGAACCGCTGCTGGACGTCATCGACGGACTCGAACATGAGGGCTCCCCGCGCTTGGCGCGCACCGACTGAACGTTGAGTCATTGTAACGTACCTGCGCGGCGGCTGAGGCCCCACCGCCATCCACCGGCCTTGACACCGCTGGACCCCGCGCCATACCCGTTGTGCGCGGTTGGTGGAGGCGAAAACCTATGCGAGCTTGGCGCTACGCCGCATCGGCAGCTCTCGCCCTGGCCTTTACCGGTTGCATCTACGCCGACGTCCACCAACCCCTGTCCTACCGCTCACCCACGCCCGGCGATGTCGGAGGCCAGCTTGGCCCTGAGGTCGAGGGACGCGCCTGTAGCAGGGTCGTGCTCTGGCTCGTCGCCTGGGGCGATGGCGGTTACAGGGCGGCTGTCGAAAATGCGAAGGCCAAAACGGGCGCAACACTGCTCGCCGATGTCCAGGCCGACACCAATTTCTACAACGTGCTCAGTGTGTACCAGCACTCCTGCACAGTCGTGCGGGGCCGGACCGTCAAGTAAGCGGCCGGCCATGCGGGCTTCCATCGCGGCGTGCTGTTCGTGGCGCTTGGGCTGAGCCTCACGGCGGGCTGTGCGCCCGTGGGGCCTACATACGTGGCTCAGCCCTTGTCATTGCCGCTCGACAGAGTGGTGGTCTTTCAGGACAGTCACGGACCCGCCTCGTACCAGTCACCTCAGGGGCACGACATCGGCCGCGTCGTACCACAGCAGCGCGTGCGTGGCGAAGCCTGCCAATACGGGTTCTCGGTGCCCATTCTGGCGATCCTGGGCGTCGACTGGGCGTCGTCGATCAGCGCCGGCTGGCAACAAGGCGGCTATCACGACGCCCTCGCGCAGGCGCGCATCGGCCTCCCGCCTGATACCGTCCTTTTTGATGTGATCGCCGATCTCAAGTTCCTCATGGTGCTCACCATGTATCGCCAGATGTGCGTCGTCGTGGACGCAGCGGTGGCGGTGCCTGCTCCCGCTCCGATGCGCTCCAGCTCCCTGACATCCATTCAACCGACCCTAGAGGCGACCGAGAGCATCCGACCGGCCGAGATCCTCCTGCCCTGACCCGACCCGGGGGCGAGAATAAGACATCGTCATGGGACCACGTCGCGCGTACTGGTGCGAAGGCCCGCTTACCCCATCGCGCTGATGCCGGGACCGCGCAGGCCGATGACGTTCTCCTGGAAGCCGTTCTGCGGGAGCGCGCGCATGGGGAGTGGGATCCAGACTTCCCGGCTGAAGTTGTACTCGTACACCACGCCGTTCGTCGTCAGTCCGTAAAGCGCAACACCCTTCGGAGTAGCTGCCGTCGCAATTTGCGAGAAGTTGATGGTAATGATTGCCATGCCGCCCTCCTGAAAATATCGTCGCCGCAATGTGGACGCGCACAGGCGTGCACCCTCATCGGAGCCGCAGATCAACATGCTAGCGGGTTGGGTTGCGCAGTATCAAAGTTAAATTACACAGCGCTGGGTGGGAAGAAATCTTCCCATCAATGAGAAATCACTTACCAGCGCAGACCAAGATCCGCGCCCGACTCGTCCGAACAGGTCGCATCTAACCACAGCTCGCCTGGTCGCGCTGCGCTACCTTCTGTTCCTCACAGTCGTCGAGGCTCCGCTGTCCTCCCGGGGGTGCCCGAGCAGATAGGGCGACGCGGCCGCAACGGCGATCAAGGACATGTTGAACCCTCAGACTAGAGCGGCAAACGACGATGTTTCAGGAAGTTCGCTGACGGCCGCCAACGCCCACCAACGGCTCAATCATGTAACGTACAATCGCAGGAGCGATCCGGAAGGAGAGAGCATGCCGCCTCGTCAGACGCTCCGCGCCCTCATCAGCCAGAAGGCTGGCCTCGTCGTGCCCGGCGCCTACGATGCCGTGTCGGCGAAGCTGGTCGAACGCGCCGGCTTCCCCGCCGTCTACATGACCGGCTACGGCACCTCAGCCTCCCGGCTGGGACTGCCCGACCTCGGCTTCGCCGGTCTTGCCGAGATGGTCGATCATGCGCGCAATCTCGCCACCGCCGTGCGGATCCCGCTCATCGCCGACGCCGACACGGGATACGGCAACGCCTTGAGCGTCCGTCGCACCGTGCGGGAGTACGAGGCGGCAGGGGTCGCGGCCTTGCATATCGAGGATCAGGTAGCCCCCAAGCGATGCGGGCACCTGGCCGGACACCAGGTCATCCCCCGCGCCGAGTTCGCCGGAAAGATTCGGGCGGCCGTCGAGGCACGGACGGACCCCAATCTGCTGGTTATCGCCCGCACCGACGCCATCTCCGCCATCGACTTCGAGGAGGGGCTGCGGCGCGGTGAGGCCGCGGCGAAGGCCGGCGCCGACGTGCTCTTCATCGAGGCCCCGCGCACGGAGGAGCAGGTGGGACGGATCGCCCGGGAGCTGGAAACACCGCTGCTCTACAATTACGCGCCGGGTGGGCGGTCCCCGCTCCTGCCCTTCGCCACCCTCCGCCAGCTCGGCTACGCCGTCATCCTGTTGCCCGTGGACACGCTGCTGGTCGCGGCCAAAGCCATCGCCGACTTCCTGAACGAGCTCAAGGCCCGGGACGATGTCGGGGCGCTCGCCGACCGCTACCTGTCGTTCCGGGAATTCAACGACCTGATCGGCGTCACCGCTCACCTCGCCCTGGCCGAACGCTACAAGGACGACGGCGGCTGAGCGCTCGGGCGAAGGGCCCGGACGTCGGGCACTCCGCCCGAGCGCGACCAGCTCCCCGATCCCAAGTCCTCGATTCTCGGCATCTCGCGATTGGCACGCCCCGTGCCTTCTCTCCATCGGTACGAGCTCATCGTTATACCGATCGGAGGTGGTCGACACCACCGGCGAGGAGAGGGCGATGCAAGCGGATGTGTGGTACGACCTTGTGCTCCTGGAGTTAGCGGGGACCGATCCGTTGAACGAGCGGCTTCGCGAGGCCGAGGCGGCGCAGATGACGACGCCGCCGGCGCAGCCTGAGGCGGTGGAGCAGATACCGACCTCCTGACTGGCCGGGCTGCGATCAGACCTTAGGCGCGAGCTCCGAGGCGAAGCGCTCCAGATGCTCGAGCTCGTCGAAGACGGGATTGAGCATCAGCAGGCGGGCGCCGGCCCGCACCACGCGGCCGAGACCGTCCAGGCACTCGTCGACGTCGCCGCAGACGGCGACCTGCGCGGCCATCTCGGGCCGGCCATAGAAGGCCCCAAACCACTCGGCCAGCCGACGCAGGCCCCGGGCGCGATCGCGATCGATCGCGATATAGACGCGCTTGCCGATGGGGAATCGAGCGGGGTCGCGGCCGGCCTCGCCCAGGAAGGTCCGCAGCCGCGTGACCTCCTCGGCGAACTCTTCCGTTGAGATCGAGCCGGCGCCCATGAACCCGTCGCCCAGCGCCACCGTTCGCCGCAGGGCATCGGGGTGATGGGCGCCGAACCAGAGGGGCGGGTGCGGCTTCTGCAGCGGCTTGGGCTCCATCGCGGCATTTTCGAGCTTGTAGAATTCGCCGGGGAACGTCACGCGGGGCTCGGTCCACAGCTGCTTCATCAACCGGATGCCTTCGGCGAAGCGCGCGGCCCGGCGGCCGGCAGGAATGCCGAAGGCGGGATAGATCTTCGGGTTGCCGCCCAGACCGACGCCCACGATCAGCCGGCCGCCACTCAGGTGATCGAGGGAAGCCAGGTGCTTGGCCAGGTGCACGGGGCTGCGGAGCGCGGTCAGCAGCACCGCCGAGCCCAGTTTGAGGCGCTCGGTGATCGCGGCAGCATACGTGAGCAGCGCCACCGGCTCCAGGCTCGGGATTTTCCCGAGAATCTGCTCCACGACCCACGCGCTGTGGAAGCCGAGGTGTTCGGTCCGAGCCAGGAAGGTGCAGATGCCGGCACGGTCCATCGGGCCGGTGAGAAAGGTCTGCGGGATCGCGACGGCCAGCTCGACTCTCGCGTTCACCGTCACCTCGTCGCCCTCGATCGAACAGCGCCGGCATCGTACCATACGCCCGGTCCGGCACCGGGATCGGGCGTAGCAAGCGCAATGATATAGTTGGCGCCGGCCGACCGTGGGCATGCCGATGGGCCGCCGCGACCATGCGGGCGGCGACGGAGATCTGGAGAGCACCGCGATGAGCGCCGTCAAGGAAGCGATCGTCCAGGCCGTGGACCGTCTGGCCGGTGACCTCGAAGACCTGTCCCGGACGATTCACGACAACCCCGAGCTCGGGTACCAGGAGGTGAAGGCTGCCGGCTGGCTCACCGAGTTCCTGTCCAAGCACGGCTTCAAGGTGGAGCGCGGGGTGGCCGATGTCCCGACCGCCTTCCGGGCCACCATCGAGACAGGGTCGGGGCCGACGATCGCCATCATGTGTGAATACGACGCGCTGCCCGCGATCGGGCACGCCTGCGGCCACAACGTC
>DATIAY010000155.1:0-13804 GCA_035457825.1 Candidatus Methylomirabilota bacterium | reverse complement strand
GGCCAGCCATCTGATCGAGCAGGCAGCGATAGTCGGTCTCGGACAGGACGATCTCGACGCGGGCGCGTTCCATGGGCTTGGCCTCCCAGGCGGCGGCTGGGGAGTCATCATCGCCGATCGAGCCAGTGTGCGGCAATCCAGTCGGGCCGGCCCACTCGCCCAACCCGGGCGCCGCTACGCTACCGCGACCCCGCCCAGCCGAAACCCACACCCTGCGTCGGAACCGCCCGGGGTCACCACTCGCCCTGCAACTACCTAACGTTCCGTACATTGTCACGCCCCTTTGTCACAGGGCGCACGAGAAAGCCTCCACGATGATGTGGAGGTGGTGCCGCCCGTCGCGAAGGCGCAGCAGGCGGGGAAGGTCTACCGGATCGGTTTCGTCGCGCCCGCGCCTTCGGCCAGCGCTGCGACGGCGGTCCAACCCTTCCTGGTCGCCCTCCGGGAGCTTGGTTGGGTGGAGGGACAGAACAGTGCCGGACTCACGCGGAAGATGGGCGGCTCGATCCCCTGCCTACACCTTCGCCGAATCCCGGCCGCAGGACTCGCCTGGACGACGATCCCCGCGCACTTCTGCTTCTCCGTGTTCAGATCGGTCGTCCTGAGGCTAATCACGAACGCAGAGCGGCCCAGGATCGCCCGGCACTCCTTCGGGATGACCTTCCTGAACGTCCAGACCGCCCCTCTGTCAGGTGCATGCGCATGTTAGGTGGCCTTCATTGAAGCCGACTCTTCGCGCGCCAGCTTTGCCATGCGACGACGCTCGACAACGCCAAGGACTATGCCGCCTCCGAACATCACGATCGAAAACACCACAGGAAGTACGATGGCCGACTTCAAACCAGCTTCTACGACCGACGTCGCTGGGTCATCCGGGTCGTAGTGGACCTGCAAGAGTGTCCCCGGCGGGTAGCGAGCAATGTACTCCTTTGCGTCGGAGGTCCATTTTGCGCCGGTGGTCCACGACTCTGAGTACTGACTCCCGAAGAACAACCTCGTACCGACGTGCTCAATGCCGTCGACCGAGTAGCGGTAGGTGATCCTGGGAATGTCGGTCTTTCGATCACGCCTCCCAATCCGTTGGACGACCTTCGACTCTGTGACCACGCCCTCGACTGTCGGCCAGGATGAACTGCGGCCCGCCTGAATCGCCTGGTGACCAAAGTAGACCAGCAACACCAACCCAACGGCGATGAAGATCACGGCGGCTACCTTCGGAACGGCGGTGAAGATCGCGGCGGCTACCTTCGAAACACTCAAGCGGCGCCCTCCCAACCGTGGCCGCTGCGGTCGGTGTAGCGGTAGAGCACGTCGCCTCCGCCATCGAGCGCTTGCTTGTATAGCATGCGCGCCCGTGCGGGATCGCGTGCCAATCCGATGTCCTTCATGCCCTGCGCGTAGATGGTGCCGAGCTCGTGCATTGCCCCGCGGTGGCCCTGTGCTGCGGCGGCCGTGAGCCAGCCCACCGCCCGGCACTGGGTCTCCGGAGCGCTCTTGCGCGTGCGGACCGGCTGGCCCGCGTGGTACTGCGCCTCGGCGAACCCGCCGTCGGCGGCGGCATACAACAGCTTGACGCCGGCGTCGACGTCATGCGCCATCACCTCGCGGGAGAGGTGGTACTGCGCTCGGGCATCACCGGCTTTCGCGGCCTCGGCCAGGGCCTGCGGCGGCAGGTACTGCTCCCGCTCGCGTCTGAGCTGCTGCACGGTGTCGGCGTGCTCCCAGGCATCGGAGAGCCGCCGGCCCTGGTTCGGTGTCACGCCCTCGGCTTGCCGTGCCGCGCGCAGCCGCTCGCCGTAGACCCGGGCCCGTTCCAGATCGCGCGGCAGGCCGAGATCGCCCTTCTTGTAGGCGGTGATGAGGCGGCGATGGCAGGAGCGTTCTCAGGTTCATGCCGCGACGGCCCTCAGCATACCGGGAAGCCGCTCGATCCCCTACAAGCTGGATACCGCCTCCGGCCGACCGAGCATTGGTCTCCTCACCGGGTTGCGTCGCCTCAGAGTCCGCCGCCGGGCCTCCCCGGAGTTCTTCTGAGCGGGGGCGATCGGGGGGCTCGCTCCCCGAGAAGGCGGCGCGTCTTCGCCCCTACCGGCACCTCGTCGGCGGGCTGCTGGGCAGCTCGGACGCGCCGCTCCCCCGCACGCTGGCCTTCAGGAACCGCCCTTGAGCGTCATGTCCTCGTAGGAAGGAAATGGGCTCATCCACACGTCGGTGATCGTGTGCTTGTCGACGCGCGGCCCCACGCCCATCAGGGCGCGGAGGTCCATCACCGGGGCGAACATCACCCGGTCGACCGTGAGCTGCTGGATCTTGTGGAGGAGCGCTTCGCGTCGCTTGGGGCTGCGCTCCCCGGCCTGCTGCTGGAAGAGGTCGTCGATGTCGGGATAGCCGCCGTAGGCGTAGGCGCCCTTGGACTGGATGAACGCCTCCACCCGGCTGGCCGCGTTGCCGGAGTTACCGGCCGCGGTGAGGAACACGCCTCGCACCTTCTTCTCCGCCCAGCCGGAGTAGAAGGCGGCCCGCTCCATGGGACGCATCCGCAGGCGGATGCCCGCCGCGTTCAGATAGTTCAGCGTGGCCTCGGCCACCGTCGGAAAGCCGGGGATGGCGGTGTATTCTCCGGCGTCGAACCCGTTCGGATAGCCGGCCTCGGCGAGCAGCTGCTTGGCCTTCTGGATATCGTAGGGCACGGGCTCCACCTGCAGCGCGAAGTCCATGACCCGGGGCACGATCACGCCCGCCGGCGGGCAGAGGCCGAGGCATCCAGCCTCGCTGATCCGCTGGCGGTTGAGCGCGTGGTTGGCGGCCAGGCGCACGCGCCGGTCGTGCCACGGTGATTTCGGATCCCACTGCTCGGTGAACTCGACCCAGAAGATCGACGCGTGCTTGGAGGGCACCACTTGCAGGCGGGGATCGCGCTTGATGTCCTCGGCCTCGACGCCGTCGAGGGCCACCGCGATGTCGGCCTCGCCGCTCTTGAGCAAGACCGCTCGCGTCGTCGCGTCGGGCACGCTCTTCATGACGAGCGTCTTGACAGTGGGCACCCGGCGCCAGTACCCGGGGTAGGCTTCCAGCACCACCTCCACGCCGGGCTTATGGCTCACGAACTTGTAGGGCCCGGCCCCGATCGGATGCTTCTTGAAGGCGTCCTCGCCGACCTGGGTGAGGTACTTCTTGGGCACGACGATCCCGGCCGCGGTGGCTGTGGTGCCGTAAAAGGTCATGAAGTCCGGCCACGGCTGCTTGAGCTGGAAGCGCACCACCAGGGGATTGACCACTTCCACCTCACGCACGCGGGCTTTCAGGATGACCGCGCCGGCGCCCTTGTAGCGCTCGAAGCTGAACTTCACGTCCTCGGCGGTGAGGGGGTCACCGTTGTGGAACTTGAGCCCGGCCCGCAGCTTGAACTCGTACGTCAGGCCGTCGGGGCTCTCCTTCCACGACTCGGCGAGGCTGGGGCCCATCTTGTGCGGGGGGTAGGGCCTGACCAGCGCGTCGTGGAGGGCGTAGAGGAGGCCGAAGGGCGTGATCTGCGGCGGCGCGGTGGAAGGGTCGAACCAGCTGGGCGCGATGGTCACGTGCCAGGCCATGTTGACCTGCCCGGCGGGCGCTTGCTGCGCGGCGATGGGCCGCGTGAGGCCGAAGATGACGGCCACGAACACGATGACGAGAAGGACGGAACCGGTGCGAGATCTGCCAGTCAGTGCCCTCATGGTCCTCACCTGCCTCTGTCAGAGTGGAAGCCGACAGCCCGGTGCCGGGCAGGATGGCCTCAGAACGGACCGACGTCAAGGGGGCGTTGTCAGGCTGTTAGAGGTACGTGACCACCCAGGCCACCTTGGCCACTGTCCCTCCGGTCGGCTACTTCTTCTTCTGGAGGGATATCTGCCAGGGCATAGGGCCGCCGAGTCGCGTCCCTTCCATACGGTCGCCCGTGACCGTGAGCTGCGTCTGGATCCGTTCGTTGCCAAACGAGATGACGTTCTCCTTGAGCGTTCCCACGAAGTCGAATTCGGGCAATGGCAGGCCCGGCTGCTGGACCCGTCCATACACCATTCCGCCCTGGACCCTCGTGATCGTCACGCGATAGTCCCCGTTGTTCTGAACTGATCGTGGGGTTGGTCTAGGCGGAACGCCAGTGCCCTGAAACAGGGTACCCGTCCAGGTTCCGACCCACTCGCCCAGGAGCTGTGCGTCGCTCACCGGGGCCGGAATTGATGCGGGCACGAACGCGAGCATGAGGAGGATAAGTGTCGAGGAAGCGATGAACCATCCTGCGTGTCGGCGCATGTCACAATCCTCCATGTCGGTGAGTACCCCATGGCGGACCACGGCCGGGGCCATTATAGTTCCCGCGTGCAGTCCCGGGGTGAGGACTCTCCGGCCGACCGGCTCTGGTGGTACGGTGGCACGAGCCAGCCGTTGCCGCCCGCGCGTCCCCCGCGCCCGCGGTGGTTCCGGCGCGAGCGCCCGCTCGACGCCATCGCGTGCCTCACGGTGGCGACGCTCTGCTTCAGTCAGGCGTGCCGGGAGACGCTGTTCCACGCGAACTGGGGCTTCTACAACCGGACGCCGCTCAGCGCGCCGATCCTGGTGGCGCTCGTCGCGAGCATCGTCGCGCTCGCCGCCGTCGGGTTCCTGGGCGTGCGCGTGATCCGGCGCCTGCCGAGTCCGGCCTGGCGCCGGCCCGCGGCGGCGACGGCCGCGGCGGTGCTCCTGGTCGCGCTGAACTTCGTTCGCCTCACGTACGAGACGCTCGGCCGATGGGTGGACGCAATCGGCCCTCTGCCCTGGCTGGCGCTGGTCGCCCTGACGCTCGCGCTGTCCCTGGCCCGGCCGGCGCCGGCCCTGCGCCTGATGCGTCGCGTCGTGCTGGCCACGGCGCCGCTGGCGGCCGTGACGCTGGTGCTGGCCCTGTGGATGTTCCTCGAGGTGGCGGCCGGGCCCGTGTGGCGACTGGTCGATCCCGCGCCCCTCAAGACGCCCGCGCCGAGTCTCCGGCGCGTCGTCTGGCTGGTGCTCGAGGAGCTCGACCAGCGCATCACGTTCGAGGCCCGACCGGCTGGTCTCGAGCTGCCGGAGCTCGACCGCCTGCGGCGTGAGTCGCTCTACGCGGACGCCGCGCGCCCGCCGGCGGGCGTAACCGAAGTTTCGATGCCGGCGCTCATCACCGGACGTCCGGTCGTCACCGTCGCCCCGACGAGCCCCAACGACCTGGAGCTGACGTTCGCCGATGGCAAGGTCGCGCGCTGGACCGCGCATCCCAACGTGTTCTCGCGCGCCCGCGTGCTCGGCTACGACACCGCGGTGATCGGGTGGCGCTTGCCCTACCCGCGGGTCCTCGGCCCCTCGCTCGGGCTCGCGGACTGGAGGCCGTCCGTGGCCGCCGAGCAGGCGCGCGGCAACACGTTCGCCCGGACACTCGAGAACCAGTGGGCGAGCCTGGTCCCGCCGGCCAATGCTCGCCGGCTGCGCGCGCAGCGGTTCGCCGAGCTGCACGACCTGGCGTTCCGCACCGCGAGCGACGGCCGTTTCGGGCTCGTGCTGCTTCATTTGCCGATTCCCGAGCCGCCGGGCATCTTCGATCGCGCCACCGGATATCTCACGCCGTGGAACTTCCGCGGAGAGGGTGGAGGCTACTTCGACAACCTCCTGCTGGCCGACCGGGTGATCATGGAGTTGCGCCGCCGCCTCGAGCGCACGCATCTGGGCGATCGCACGTGGCTCGTGGTGACCGCCACGCGATGGTGGCGGGCGGCGAAGCAGTACGATGGGCAGGTCGATTACCGCGTGCCCGTCCTGGTGCGGCCGCCGGAGGGCGGCCGGCCGCGGCACGTGGACGTCGCGTTCAACACGCTGGGCGCGCACGATCTGGTGCTGTCGATCCTGCGTGGCACTATCCAGAACACGGACGGTGCGGCCGCCTGGCTCGCGCGGCAGCCGGCGGCACCGCCGAAGAACTACACGAGCCAGGGCCGCCCGATCTACTGACCAGGCGGCGTGACCCGCAGGGCGCCATTTACTTTTTCGCGTGGAGGGCCAGCGCGTCGGCCCATAATCGCTCGACTGCGCTATGCGGCGCGTGTGTTTCGTGCCCGCGATCCTGCTGACGACGAGCCTGTCGGCCTGGGGTCAGGCCCAGCAATACGATCGCCAGACCCTGCTCCGGGTGCTGCTGGCCACCGAGGCCACCCAGGTCGCGGCCTGCGAGCGCCTCGGGATCGTCCGCGACAGCTCGCCGGAAGATCTGCGCAAGAAGATCCTGCGTCTGGGTGGCGATGCCGGCCTGGTGACATTCGACCAGGCGGATCCGGACAAGATGAACGCCGAGGTCTACCGCTGCCAGAAGAAGGCTCCAGTGGCCCGGCGCGGTGCTACGGGTGATCCGAACACGGATCACGGCCCGCTGCTGGGCACCTGGGCCGGGACGCTGCGGAGCCCAACCATCCTCTTGGGCCGCGACCGCCCCTCCCGGCTACCGACCACGGTACGGATGTGGGTCGCTGAAGTTGAACGGTCAGACGCTGCAGGGCACGGGCGTGGGCGCCGACAACCTCGCCCGCACCCTTTCCCTCCGCAAGCGACGCTAGCCCGGGCCACCCTCGGCCCCGCACCCCACCCTCGCGCCGAGACGGACCCCGTCGGGCGCGGAGGCCCTGATCGCGCGGCGCCAGGCATCCACGAGTTGTAAAGTTCTTTACCACTTGACGATCGCGACCATCTGACCTAAAGGGTCCCCACTTGTGCGAAGCGAACGGCGCTGATCGTTCGCTCGAGGGGGATAGATCGATGCAAAGAACGAACAGACTCTCCGCGTTCGCTGCTGCACTGATCGTGGCTGCGAGCACGCTGAATCCCGGCGACGCGCAAGCCGTTGACCCTACGGTAGTCGACTCAAGGCTCGCGGTGAGGACCGTGGTGGATGGCCTGAGCCAGCCCACCAGCATGGCCTTCCTTGACTCCAACAACATCCTGGTGCTGGAGAAGGCCACCGGCAGAGTGCAACGGGTGCTGAACGGCATCATCCAGGGCACGCCGGCACTCGACCTGGCGGTGAATTCTGCCTCGGAGCGCGGCCTTCTGGGAATTGCTCTGCATCCGGACTTCCCGACCAACCCCGGCGTTTTCCTCTACTGGACCGAGAGCACCACCGGCGCGGACACGACCGTGCTCTCCGAGACCCCACTGCTGGGCAATCGGGTGGACCGCTTCCTGTGGAATGGCTCCACGCTCACGTTCGATCGGAACCTCATCCAGCTGCGCGCGCTGCAGCCCGCCTTCGCTGCGGAGCCAACTCCACCTACCGGGCGGGGCAACAACAACGGGGGCGTGCTGCGGTTTGGACCGGACGGCAAGCTCTACATCTTCGTCGGCGATGTCGGACGGCGCGGGCAGCTGCAGAACCTCCCGGACGGGCCGCTGGGGCCCGGGCAGCCTGACGATCAGTTCGGCGGGCCGGAACCCGACGACGCACATCTCACCGGCGCCATCCTGCGGCTCAACGATGACGGCAGCGCGCCGGCCGACAACCCATTCTTCGGCGTCGGGGCCACGATGGGGGGAGAGGCAGGCGCGAACATCCAGAAGGTCTTCTCGTATGGCCATCGCAACGGGTTTGGCATGGCCTTCGACCCCAAGGCCGGTCATCTCTGGCTGCAAGAAAACGGCGACGACAGTTTCGCCGAGCTCAATCGCGTCACGCCTGGCATGAACGGAGGCTGGGTGCAGATCATGGGGCCAGTGACGCGCGTCGCCCGGTACAAGGCGATCGAGACCAGCTCCGAGGACGATCCGTGCCGCGGCACCCCGTACTTCGGGCTCCAGCAGGAGCGCTGGTCACCCGAGAACATCGCGAACACGCCCCTGCAAGCTCTCTCGCGCCTGTTCGAGCTGCCAGGTTCGCAGTACAGAGACCCCGAGCTCAGCTGGAAGTTCGACGTGGCCCCGGGCGGCCTCGGCTTCCTGGACGGCCGGGCGCTGGGATTGCTCTACGACGGGAATCTCTTCATGGGCGCGGCGAGGGAGACCCTCGAGGAGGGATACCTGTTCCGATTCAGGTTGAGCTTTGATCGCCGCCGGATCGGGGTGATCGACCTTCGGCTGCTGCTGGACCGGGTGGCGGACAACCTGTGCAAGTTCGACATCACCGAAAGCGAAAGTCTGCTCTTCGGCCGGGGCTTCGGGATCGGTACCGACATCCAGACAGGGCCGAACGGCAACCTGTTCGTCGTCTCGCTCTCGAAAGGCGCGATCTACGAGATCTACCGTCCCTGAGGTCACCCTCGCGACCGCCCGGGAGTGACTTCAGCCGGGAACGGCGCCCGGCCAACCGCGGTTGACGTGCCCGGCCTCGGGCCGTAGACTCGCCGCGCTCACGACAACGCCGACCATGGACACCAGAGGACTGAGCGGGGCCGAAGCGCTCCTGCGCCTGCTGAAGGGGATGGGCGTGGAGTGGATCTTCGCCTCGCCCGGGTCCGAGTGGTCGCCGATCTGGGAGCACCTCGCCAAGCCCCCCGGCGCCGAGGGGGAGTTTCCCCGCTATTGCTCGACGCGCCACGAGGAGATCGCGGTCGCCATGGCCAGCGGCTACGCCAAGGCGTCGGGCAAGCTGCCGGCGGTGATGATCCACACGACCGTGGGCACGCTGCACGCGGGGATGGCGCTCCGGGCCGCGCTGCACGAGCAGATCCCGATGGTCGTCCTCGCCGGCGAGTCGATCGCCTTCAGCGAGGGCCCCGGCCAAGACCTGGGCCAGCAGTGGCTCCGGCTCCTGGCCGACGTCGGCGGGCCCACCCGGCTCGTGGATCGCTGCGTGAAGTGGAGCCTGGCTTTGAACACGCCGGCGATCCTGCCCTCCACGATCCAGCGGGCCTGCCAGCTGGCCGTGGCCGCGCCGCCGGGACCGGTCTTCGTCTCGGTCCCCATGGAGTACCTGCTCGAGCCGATGACGACGAGCGCGCCGGCGGCGGCAAGCTTCGCTCTGGAGCCGACGGCAGCGCCGGAGGCGATCGACGCGCTGGCCCAGGCGCTCAGCGCGGCGGCCCGGCCCGTCATCGTGACCGAGGAAGCCGGGCGCAGCGTGCGGGCAGTGGAGCACCTCGTGGCCCTGGCCGAGCTCCTCGGCGCGCCGGTGGTCGAGGGCTGGCATCCCGGCTACGTGAATTTCCCACGCACCCATCCGCTCTACGCCGGCGTGGGCCCTTCGACGCACGTCGTCGCCTATCTCAAGGATGCCGACGTTGCCTTCCTGGTGGCTGCCGTCGCGCCGTGGCATCCGCCGTCCTCGGCGCCGGGCCCCGGCACGAAGGTCGTGGTCCTGTCCGACAACCCCTTCCGGCCGCAGCTGCCCTTCTGGGGCTATCGCTCGGATCTGGTGGCCACCGGCGCCCTGGAGACGTCGCTGGCCCTGCTCCTCGAGCGCGTCCGGGAGCGCATCGCCCCCGGCAAGCGGGCTGACGCGGTCGAGCGGTGGCAGCGGCGCCACCAGGAGCGGCGGGCTGCCGTTCGAGCGGAGGGCGTGGCGGCGGCGGCCCGGAGGCCGCTCGACACCCGCTGGGTCGTCCACGAGCTGAACCAGGTCCTGCCGGCGAACGCGGTGGTGGTCGACGAGACCATCACGCACCGTCTGGACATCCACCGCTTCCTCGATCGACTGCAGCCGGGGAGCTTCTTTTCGGGCTGCTATGGCGGGCTGGGCACCGGCCTGGGCACGGCGCTCGGCGTGAAGGCGGCGGCGCCCGAGCGGACGGTCATCGCGGTGATCGGCGACGGGTCCTTCAATTACAACCCGGTGCTGGCCGCGCTGGGCGCCAGCCAGGAGCATCGGATGCCGATCCTGATCGTGCTCTTCGACAACTCCGGCTACCTCTCGCAGAAGTCGGGCGTGGTACGTCACTATCCCGAGGGCTGGGCCGTGCAATCGAACACCTTCGTCGGCACCTCCATCGCGCCACGCCCCGACTATCCGGCCATCGCGCGCGCCTTCGACGGCCACGGCGAGCTGGTCGAGGACCCCGGCCAGGTCCGGGCTGCGCTCGAGCGGGGGCTCGCGGCCGCCGCGAGCGGGCGGGTGGCCCTCGTGGCCATGGCGCTTCAGCCGATCAACAGCGGGCGGATGTGACCTCAACGTGAGCCGACAAGGAGGAGACCCATGAGAATGGACAAGATTCTGTTGCTGATCGTCGCCATCGCAGTGCTCTTCGCAGCCGTGCCGGCCCTCGCCCAGGCGCCACCGCCGCAGTATGGTCCTCCGATCACCCTGGCCCAGGCCAAGAAGGTGATGGACGGCGCCGAGGCCGAGGCGATGAAGAACAAGTGGCAGGTGGTGATCACCATCCTGGACTCGGGCGGCAACGTCGTGATGGTCCGGCGCCTGGATGGCGCCCAGTTCGGTAGCGTCGAGGTCGCGCGCGAGAAGGCGTATTCCGCCGTGGCGTACCGCCGGCCCACCAAGGTCTTCCAAGACGCGGTCGAGAAGGGTGGCGCGAACCTCCGCATCCTCCGGCTGCCCGGCGCCAGCCCGCTCGAGGGCGGAATCCCCATCGTGGTAGACGGCAAGCTCATCGGCGGGATCGGCGTCTCCGGTGTCACCTCCGAGCAGGACGCCCAGATCGCCCGGGCCGGACTCGACACCTTGAAGTAAGGGTCCCTGCGGCGGGCCGGGAAAGGCTGCCCGGCCCGCCACCATTCTCATGCCCAGCCTGACGCTCCTCGGGCAATCGCTGCTGTCCGGGCTCTTCATCGGCGGGCTCTACGGCTTGCTCGGGCTCGGGCTGAGCCTCTCGTGGGGCCTGCTGCGTCTGATCAACCTGGCGCACTTCGCCCTCGTGTTCCTGGGTGCTTACCTCACCTATCACCTGGCGGCCGTGGGCGGGGTCAATCCGTTCCTGGCGATGCTCCTCATCGTCCCCGTCTTCTTCGGCATCGGGGTGGCCCTGCAGGCCGCATTCATCCGGTTCCGCGTGGGCGAGTTCGCCTCGCTGCTCGTCACCTTCGGCATCACCGTCGTCGTCGAGGCCCTCATCCAGTGGGTGTGGACGGCTGACTTCCGGCGGCTCGAGTACCCGAGCGTGTCGCTGCGCGTGGGGCCGCTCTTCGTCCCGCTGACCGAGGCGCTCATGCTGGTGATCGCCGTGGCCCTGTCGCTGGCCACCTGGGCCTGGCTCCGGTTCACCTACGTGGGCAAGGCGATGCGGGCCGGGGCCGAGGATCCCGGCATGGCGGCCGCCTTCGGCATCGACCACCGACGGCTGGCCCTGCTGCTCTCCGGGGTCGGCGCCGCTTATTCCGGCGTCGCCGGCGGCTTCGTGGCCCTCATCTACACGCTGGCCCCCGCCCAGATCTATGCCTGGATCGGCGTGGTCTTCGCCGTCGTCATCCTGGGTCGGCTCGGCAATCCGCTCGGCCCCGTCCTGGCCGGCCTGGGTGTCGGCATCATCGAGGCGATCACGATGGCGGTCACGGCCCCCTCGTGGGCGCCGCTCGTCTCCTTCGCGCTCCTCATCCTCGTGCTGCTGCTGCGTCCCGACCGGATCTGACATGCAGCCGGCGACGGGGTTGGTCGGCTTCCTCGTGGTGGGAATCGCCCTGGCCCTGCTGCCGGCCCTCAAGCCGCCGGCGTTCGTCGAATCCTTCCTCTATCTGATCTTCCACTGGATCGCCCTGGCCACCTCGTGGGCGATCCTCGGCGGCTTCGCCGGCTACGTCTCGTTCGGGCACGGCGCCTTCTTCGGCGCCGGCATGTACACGACGGCCGCGCTGGCCGCCACCTACGGTGTGCCGTTCATGTGGACGCTGCCCGCGGCGGGTTTGGTGGCGGCGGCGCTCGGCGTCGCCATCGGCGCCGTGGTGTTCCGGGTACGCCGGCTGCGCGGCGAGCTGTTCGCGCTGCTGACGCTGGCCGTCACGTTCGTCCTGGCCACCATCGTCCTCAACACCCCGATCGACGGCGGGCCCGGCGTCTACCTCAGCGGCGTGCCCATTCCCCGGCTCTTCGGATCGCCGACGACCACGATCTACGTGCTCGGGCTCGGCGTGGCGCTCTCCTCCGTGGCCACGGCCTGGCTGATCCAGCGCTCGCGCTTCGGCCGGGGCCTGCTCGCGATTCACGACGACGAGGACGTGGCCGAGGTGCTGGGCGTGCCGACCTATCGCGGCAAGCTCCTCGCCTTCGGCCTGTCTTGCCTGCTGGCCGGAGTCGCAGGAGGGATCCAGGCGATCTTCGTGACTTACGTCACGGTGGCCGAGACGTTCTCGATCACGGTGCCGCTCTTCGTCGTGCTCATGAGCGTGCTGGGTGGCGCCCGGCACTGGCTCGGACCAGCAGTGGGGGCCACCTTCGTCACGGTCTTGACCTACCTGTTCGTGGGAGGTGAGCAGGCGGTGTTGGGCCGGGCCGTCACCGGCCTGACGCTGATCGCGGTGATCCTGTTCCTGCCCCAGGGCGTCGTCGGGCTACTGCCCCGGTGGCGGCGACGCGGCGGCCCCGTCGCTCAGCCCGACGCCCCGGCGGCCACGGTGCCGGAGCCGAGAGCGACGCCCCCGCCAGGGCCGGCGGCGGAGCCCCGGCCGGCGGCGGGCTCGAGCCCGCTGCTCTGCTGCGAGGGTGTGCGCAAGGCCTTCGCCGGGGTGCAGGCCCTGGCCGGCGTGAGTCTGGAATTGCGGGCGGGAGAGATCCTGGGTCTGGTGGGCCCGAACGGCTCGGGCAAATCGACGCTGATCAACGTGATCAGCGGCTACTATCGCGCGGACGCCGGCCGTATTCTTTTCGCTGACCGAAATCTCACCGGGCAAGAGGGCCATCGGATCGCGCGGCAGGGCATCGCCCGGACGTACCAGATCCCGCGGCCGTTCACCCGTCTGAGTGTCCTCGACAACGTCGCTCTGGCCGGCATGTTCGGCGCCGGCGCGCTGAGCCGGGCCGCGGCCGAGCGGGAGGCTCGACGCTGGCTCACGTTCGTGGGGCTCGAGGGCCGCGCCCAGGCGCTGCCCGCCGAGCTGAACCTGCACCAGCGCAAGTTCCTGGAGCTGGCCCGGGCGCTGGCCTCGGCGCCCCGCCTGGTTCTCCTCGACGAGGTGCTGTCGGGGCTCACGCCCGCCGAGATGGCCGACGCGATCGCCCTGGTGCGGGCCATCCGGGAGCGGGGCGCGACCATCATCTTCATCGAGCACGTCATGTGGGCTGTCCTCGACCTCACCGACCGCCTGGTGGTGCTGAATCACGGTGAGGTCATCGCCGAGGGCCGGCCCCACGAGGTGGTCCGCCAGGCCGACGTGGTCAGCGCCTATCTGGGGAAGCCCCATGCTGGACGTTGAAGGCCTGCACGTCACCTACGGCGATGCGCCAGCGTTGTGGGACGTCTCGCTGCGGGTCGCGAGGGCCGAGCTGGTGGCCGTGGTCGGTCCCAACGGCGCCGGCAAGACGACGCTGGTCAACGCCATCGCGCGGCTGCTGCCCATTCGGGGCGGGGCCGTCCGGTTCGAGGGCGTGGACGTCACCGGCGCCGCCGCCCACGAGATGTGCCGTTACGGTGTAGCCCTGGTGCCCGAGGGGCGGCGGCTCTTCGGGGGCATGACCGTCGAAGAGAACCTCGACATCGGCTGCTATCGCGCCGAGGCCCGGCGCGCGCGAGCCGAGAGCCTGGCCCGCGTGTTCGAGATGTTTCCCATCCTGCGCGAGCGAAGGCGCCAGCGCGCCGGCGCGCTCTCCGGCGGCCAGCAGCAGATGCTGGCCATCGGGCGAGCGTTGATGGCCCGGCCGCGGCTGCTGCTGTTCGACGAGCCCTCGCTGGGCCTGGCCCCG
>DATIAY010000154.1:0-48524 GCA_035457825.1 Candidatus Methylomirabilota bacterium | reverse complement strand
CACGATGATTTTCAGCAATTCGAGCTGTTTCGGACCGAGGTCCTCGTGCATATTGGAAAGCCCAGTGATATTGCCGCCGGGCCGCCCGAGGCTTGCTGCAAAACCACCGCCGACCGGGTCGATGACCGCGGCGGTGACGATCGGAATGGTTTTCGTCGCCCGCTGTGCCGCCTGGGTCCCCTGCGGGCCGTGAGTCACGATGAGGTCGACCTTCAGCCGGACCAGCTCTGCTGCGAAGCTGGGCAAGCGCTCGTAATTCCCGTCCGCAAAGCGCCATTCGATCAAGAGATTCTTTCCGGTGACGTAGCCGAGATCGCGCATGCCTTGAGAGAATGCGTCGTAAAGACCGTCTGGATTCGACGCAGTCGAGCGCGACCGCGAGGCGAGGAACCCGATGCGGGCGACCTGCGGCGGCTGTTGCTGACCAAGTGACGCCCGCGGCAACGCGAGCGAGCAAACGCCCGCTCCGCCAGCGAAGAGAAATTCGCGCCGCGCTTTCATTCGATCACCTGTCCGTGCGCAGCAGAACCGATTCGGGATGGGACGCGTCCATCAATCGATCACGTCCTCCACTCGCCCGAGCGATGCCAGTCGGCGATTGCCCACGTACAGGGTCTTCGCATGTGCGGCGAACTCGATGTATACGGAACTCGATAACACGGCGTACGCTGCAGGCCCGGACAGTGTAACGCCAGCGGAGGAACGGGCGGCGACGGGCAGGCTGCTTTATCCGGTGCGGGGATAGCCAACCATCTCAGGCCGTGGACGCCCGTGTTACGCCGACCGTGATAACTGCCACCTGATGATGTCTCGAATTCCAGACGTTGGGCTCCAGTGAGCGGGAGAGTCATAGAATCGGTATCCGATCCGCTGGGCTCCGCACGCCGGCCGGGCCTCGATTGAGAACGTGGGTGTAGATCATCGTCGTGCTCACGTCGCGGTGGCCCAGCAGTTCCTGCACGGTGCGGATGTCGTGGCCGTCCTCGAGCAGGTGGGTGGCGAACGAGTGGCGAAACGTGTGACAAGTTGCGCGCTTCGCGATCCCGGCCCGGCGGACCGCGTCCTTGACCGCGCGTTGCAGCACGGACTCATGCAGGTGATGCCGCCGGCGCTGACCCGTCACCCGATCAACATAGGCTCGAGTGGCGGGGAACACCCATTGCCAGGCCCACTCGCGACCGGCGTTCGGGTATTTTCGCGAGAGCGCCCACGGAAGCTCGACCCATCCTGCGCCCTGCCGGAGATCGGCCTCGTGCTGGGTGCGGGCAGCCTCGAGGTGGCGCGCAAGGTCCGCCTTGACGGTGCCCGGCAGCATCGTGATTCGATCGCGGTCGCCTTTGCCGGCTCGCACGATGATCTGGTTGGTGGCGAAGTCGAGATCCTTGACTCTGAGACGGGCGCACTCGAGCAGGCGCAGGCCGGCGCCGTACATGAGGATCGCCATCAAGCGTGGCGGTCCCTGCAGCTCGCGGAGGACGGCGCGGGTCTCGTCCCGCGTCCTGGTTTTGCGTGGAGGCAGCGACGTTGCCCTGGACAGCCAGCCAGCTCAAGAACTGGGTGACTTCGGCCGCTCCCATCTCGCGTGGGTGGCGCTTGCCGTGGAAGAGGACGTACCGGCGGATCCAGGCCACGTAGGACTTTTCGGTGCGCCGGCTCCCATGGCGCGCGCGCACGGCCTCGCGCACCCGGTCGAGGAGTCGCGGCGGGCTCGGCGCTGGGGGTCCACCCTCGCGCACGATGCGCACCGGTCTTGGCGCCTGCAAGTAGGAAATCATTCTGGCCATTTCCCGGCAGCCGTGCCGAGATCTTAGGTCCCCACCATGAGCGTGCGCAACTGTCGCTGCACTGATACGCCGGTGCGGCGGGTTCCGTTCTGGGTCGCCGCGCGGAGACTTCCCAGCGACGATCAGGAACGAGGTCGGGGTGGTGGCGGGGCCGTCAGCTACCGCAGCGCGTCGCGCAGCTCGCGAGCGAGGAGCTCCACGGTGCCCCGGGTGCCGCCCGCCAGCTTCAGCTTCCACTCGCCTTCGGTCTCGAAGCGGCGATCGCGCAGCCGCTCGGCCCAGGGCTTGATCGCCTCGCGGATGGCGTGGGCGTCGAAGGGATCGCGCTTGAGCTCGCGGGCCCGGGCCATGATGTCGGGCGTCACCCGGATGAAGGCCCGGAGCGCCGCGCCCGTCTTGATCGAATACTTGCGGCCGGCCCAGGCCCCGGGGAACGTCGTGGAGATGGCCTTCACGTAGTTGAGGAAGAAGCGCTTGGCCCCCTGCCGCAGCTCCTGGGTCCGGGCGTTGCCGCCGACCTTCTCCACCGTCTCCAGCAGCTCGACGATCTCCTCGGCCAGCGGAGCCTGGCTGACCCGGCCCCGCCCGGTGCCCAGCATCTTGATCTCCCCATGGAGCGGCGAGCTGTCGTCCTCGTTGAGCGAGCGGATCACGTCGTGAGCCAGGGCCTGGTTGGGGTCGGGGTAGAGCTTGCGGCCGGACAGACTGATGATGTGCGAGGGATTGAGCCGGGTGTGCTTGGCGTTGATCGTCACGAAGAGCTCGACGATCTGCCGCGCATCCAGCGTGTCGAAGAGCACGGCCGGCACCTCGATGCCCATCTGCTCGCCGGCTTGGCTGAGCGAGTGCAACGCGAGGAGACGGTGCTGACCATCCAGCACGCGGAGCACCCCGTGCTCCTCCGGGATTTGGAGAAGCCCGATGTCGTGGTGACCGGCGATCGGCGTGAAGGTGAAGCGCTTCTCCGACGTGATGATGACGGCCCCCGGAATGGGCGGCAGCGTCCCGGCATCCTTGCACTCGCGATAGTAGCTGACCAGCTCGTCGATCTTGCGTCGGATCACCGGGCGCTGATAAGCCGTCTCGCTCTCGCTGATGCGCTTCTCGAGCGCGTCCCAGTTCACTCGGGCTCGAGCTTTGGCGCGCCCCTTGATGGGCGCCTCCTTGGGACCGCCCGAATACCCGAGGACCTCGAACTTGACCAGGCGATCGATGTCTTTAGCGTTGAGCCCGGCTTGATAAAACTCGACACCGAATTGTTTGATGCGGCGCGCTGGCACCGTAATCATTGAGGTCTTAGGGTAAATGACCTCCAAGTACTTGTCAATAGAGGGATTTTTGCCTTCCATCCAACCGGTAGTTCCTGATCTGAGGGCGAACCACAAGTTCTGCTATCCACAGTTATCCACAGAGAAAAAGACGGAGTGGCGATTATTTGAGGCTGAAGCGGTCGAGAGCCAGGGCGGCGATATGGCGACCGATCGCCAGTGAAGCGGTGGCGGCAGGGGAAGGGGTATTGAGCACGTGGATCGCGCCCGGGCTCTCGACGATCCGGAAGTCGTCGACCAGGGCGCCGTTCGGGTCCACCGCCTGGGCTCGCACACCGGCGCCACCACGTTTGACGTCCTCCGGCTTGAGCTCGGGAACGAGCCGCTGTAGCGCCCTGACGAAGGCGGCCTTGCTGAGCGAGCGGTAGACCTCGTAGACGCCGGTCCGCCAGTAACGCCGGGCCATGGCCCAGAAGCCGCGATAGGTCAGCGTGTCGAGCAGCTCACCCGGATGCACCGTGCCGAAGCGATAGCCCTCGCGGGCGAAGGCCAGTACGGCATTGGGACCGGCCTCGACGTCCCCGTGCACCGTGCGCGTGAAGTGGACGCCCAGGAACGGAAACTCCGGGTCCGGGACCGGGTAGATGAGGCCATTCACGAGGTGCCGGCGCTCGGGCTTGAGGAAGTAGTACTCGCCGCGGAAGGGGATGATCTTCATGCCGGGCACGGCGCCCGCCATGGTGGCGACCACATCGGCGTGAAGCCCCGCGCAGTTGACGACGTGGCGCGCTCGCACCGGGAGCCGCGGCGTGGTGAGCTCGAAGCCCTCGCCGGTCCGGCTGATGGCCGTCACCTTGGCCCCGGTCTCGATCGCCACCCCGCGGGTGGTGAGCTCCGTGGCCAGGCTCGTCGCCACCGCCGTGAAGTCCACGATGGCCGTCGTGGGCGAATGGATCGCTCGCAGGGCGGCCGCGTGGGGCTCGAGCTCGCGCAGGCGGGCGGCGTCGATCAAGCTCAGGCCGGGTACCCCGTTGGCCGTGCCACGCTCGTAGAGCGCGGCCAGCCGTGGCAGCTCGGCCTCCGTCGTCGCCACGATGACTTTGCCGCAGCGGTCCACGCGAATGCCCTGGGCCGCGCAGAACTGCTGCATCAGCCGGGCCCCTTCCACGCAGAGCCGGGCCTTGTAGGAGCCAGGGCGATAGTAGATGCCGGAGTGGATCACGCCGCTGTTGTGGCCGGTCTGGTGGAGCGCCAGGCGCGGCTCCTTCTCGAGGATGACGAGCCGCGCGCGGGGGGCCTGCTCGGACAGGGCGGCGGCGATGGCCAGCGACACGATGCCGCCCCCGATGATGGCCACGTCGTGCGGCGCGCTCACGCGACAGTGATAGAGGCGCGCCCCGGTGCCTGTCAAGGGGCGGTGGTGTACCATCCCGCCTGATGGCCGGCAAGCACTTCGAGGAGCTGGAGGTCGGTCAGGTGTTCCGTCACCAGCCCGGCCGGACGATCACCGAGGCCGACAACGTCTTCTTCTCCTGCCTCACCATGAATCCCCAGCCGCTGCACGTGGACTTCCACGCCGCGGCCCGGGCGGAGTTCGGACGGCCCCTGGTCAACAGCCTGCTCACCCTGGGCGTGGCGGTGGGCCTCTCGGTGGGCGAGACGACGCTCGGCACGACCGTGGGCAATCTCGGCTTCGAGAAAGTCGAATTCCCCAAGCCCGTCTTCCACGGCGACACGATCTATTCCGAAACGGAGGTCGTGGACAAGCGTCCGTCGCGGACTCGTCCGCAGTGGGGGATCGTCACCTTCGAGCACCGGGCCCGCAACCAGGACGGCGAGCTCGTCATGCGGGCCCGGCGCCAGGCCATGATGCGCAAGCGGGGTGAGCCCGAGCACGCCCGAGGCGAGCCCGCGTGAATCCGCGGCGCCGCTCGCTGCATTTTGTACCTGGCGGCAACGAGAGGATGATCACCCGGGCCCTGACTCTGCCGGCCGACGGCCTCATCCTGGATCTCGAGGACGCCGTGCCCCCCGACCGCAAGGCCGCTACGCGCCCGATCGTGCGCCAGTGGTTGGAGAAGCTCGATTTCCACGGACGGGAACGCTGGATTCGCATGAACCCCCTGGCCAGCGGGCTGGGCCGCGCCGATCTCGAGGAGACCATCGCCGGCCGGCCCGATGGCTACGTCGTTCCCAAGCCCGGCTCGGCGGCCGACGTGCGGGCGGTGGCCGAGCAGCTGGACCGTCTGGAGCCCCGTCACGGGATCGATCACGGCGCCACGCGGCTCGTGCTCATCGCCACCGAGACGCCCCAGGGGCTGCTCAACATCAAGGAGATCGCGGCGGCCAGCCCCCGGGTCGAGGCCCTCTCGTGGGGCGTCGAGGATCTCGGCGCGGCGATGGGGCTGGGCCGGGTGCGCGATGCCGAGGGACGCTACCTGGACATTCCCCGCCACGCGCGGGTGATGTGCGCGCTGGCCGCGGCCGCTGCCGGGATCGAGGCCATCGATACGGTCTACACCGACATCGCCGACCTCGAGGGGCTGCGCCGGGAGTGCGGGGACGCCGTGCAGATGGGCTTCACCGGCAAGATCTCCATCCACCCGAGCCAGATTCCCGTGATCAACGCGGCGTTTGCCCCTTCGGCGGAGGAGATCGAGGAGGCCCGGGCCCTCGTGGCGGCTTTCGCGGAGGCGAGCCGCCGTGGTATCTACGCCTTCACCTTCCGGGGTCGCATGGTCGATGCGCCTCACTTGCATCGTGCTCGGAAAATTCTCGGCCGTGCCGGCGAGTCGGCCGATCCCCCGTGAGCGCGGATCGTCGAGCCCGACGCCGCCCTCGGTGAGCTGCGCTCGATGCGGGTGATGCAGCTCGGTGCCCCCGCCCCGATTTCCGCCAGCCCGTTGCAAGAAACGACGCGCCCGATTCCCGAGCCGGGCCCGGGCGAGCTCCTCGTGCGCGTGGTCGCCTGTGGCGTCTGCCGCACCGACCTCCACATCGTCGAGGGCGAGCTGGCGCTGCCTCGGCTGCCCATCGTCCCGGGCCACCAGGTGGTCGGGCGCGTCGAGCGGGCGGGACCCGGCGCCACGCGCTTCGGATCTGGCCAGCGGGTGGGGATTGCCTGGCTCCGCTGGACGTGCGGGGAGTGCCCGTTCTGTCGTGGTGACCGGGAGAACCTGTGCGAGCAGGCCAGGTTCACCGGATACCACGCCGACGGTGGATATGGCGAGTACGCGGTGGTTCCGGAAGGCTTCGCCTATGCCATCCCTGCCCTCTTCAGCGAAGCCGAGGCCGCGCCGCTGCTGTGCGCCGGCATCATCGGGTATCGTGCGCTCCGACGGTCGGGCGTGAAGGCGGGTGGGCGGCTGGGGATCTATGGCTTCGGCTCGTCCGCTCACATCACGCTGCAGGTGGCGGCGGCCCGGGGCTGCGACGTGTACGTCTGCACCCGCGAGGCCATGCATCGCGCGTTGGCCCGGTCGCTCGGCGCCGCCTGGGCGGGTGACCTCGCCGACACGATGCCGGCGGCGACCGATGGCACGATTATCTTCGCGCCGGCGGGCGAGCTGGTTCTGCCGGCGCTTCGCAATCTGGCGCCGGGCGGCACACTGGCCCTGGCCGGCATCCACATGACGAGGATCCCGGCGATCGACTACGCCGACCTCTTCCGGGAGCGCGCCATCACCAGCGTCACGGCCAACACCCGCGCTGACGGTGAGGCCTTGCTGGCCGAGGCCGCCCGTATCCCGGTGCGCCCGACGGTCACCACGTTTCCGCTCGCTCACGCCAATCGGGCCCTCGACCAGCTCAAGCGAGGTCTCGTGGTCGGCTCGGGTGTCCTGATGCTGGATGGCGTATGATGCGGGGCAAATCCTGCGTGCAATCGAGGAAACCGATGAGCGATCTCCCCGACATCATCCAGCGCGCGGCGCGGGTCTTTCCCGGCGGTGTCCTCGGCAGTCACCGGAGCGGCCCCGGCCTGGAGTTCGTGGTGCGCGACGCTCGCGGGGCCTACCTGTGGGATACCAGCGGCCGCCGCTACATCGACTACCTGCTGGGCTCCGGCCCGATGCTCCTCGGTCACGCACACCCGGCCGTCGTGGACGCCGTCCGCGAGCAGGTGGCCCATGGCAGCACCTTCATGCTGCTCAACGAGCCCATCATCGCGCTGGCCGAGGAGCTGGCGCGGGCGGTGGCGTGCTGCGAGCAGGTGCGGTTCACCTCCAGCGGCAGCGAAGCTACCTTCTTCGCCCTGCGCGTGGCGCGGGCCCATCGCGGGCGCGACAAGATCCTCAAGTTCGAAGGGGGCTGGCACGGCACCCACGACTACGGCGCGATCAGCGTCAGCACGCGCTCACCCAAGGCATTTCCCGCGCCCACCTTCGACTCCGGCGGCGTGCCGCACGCCGTGGGCGAAACCGTCCTGGTGGCTCCCTACAACGACCTGGCCACGACCGAGGCCCTCATCGCCGCTCACCACAACGACCTGGCCGCGGTGATCGTCGAGCCTTACCAGCGCACCATCGTGCCGGTGCCGGGTTTCCTGCCCGGACTCCGGGAGGTGACGCGCCGGTACGGGGTGGTGCTGATCTTCGACGAGATCGTCACCGGGTTCCGGCTGGCCTACGGTGGCGCCCAGGAGTACTACGGAGTGATCCCCGACCTCGCCACGTTCGGCAAGGTCCTGGCCGGCGGCTTCCCGCTGGGAGCAGTGTGCGGGCGGGCCGAGATCATGCGCCACTTCGACCCCGCGCTGGAAGGCACCCCCGACTACGTCTGGCAGAGCGGCACCCTCAACGGCAACCCCATCGCGGCCGTCGCGGGCCTGGCCACGCTGGCGGAGATGAGGAAGCCGGGGACCTATGAGCGGCTGCACCGGATGGGAACCCGGCTGCGCAACGGTCTGGCCGAGGCGGCCCGGCGCCACGGGCTGCCCGCGCGGGTGAGCGGCGAGCCGCCGGTGTTCGACATCCTGTTCATCGACCGCGACATCGTCGATTACCGCACCACGCTGATGGCCGACCGCGAGCGCATCCGGCGCTTCAACGAAGAGTGTCTGCGGCGCGGGGTGGTGAAGGCCGTCAACAAGATCTATGTCTCCCTCGCCCTGAGCGATGCCGATGTGGAGGCCACACTCGGCGTCTTCGACCAGGCGCTGGCCGCGGTGGCAAAGGCCTGACGTCGCGCGGCGCGGGCACTTGACGTCGGCCGGCGACAGGGGTACACGACGAGTACGGCAGGGGATAGCTTCCCCGGCCGTTGTGGCCGCAACTCCCAGCCCAGAGGAGTGGGTATGGAGAGCACGCCACCGGGCTCAGGGGCCGCGTCGCCCGGCGCCTGAGCGCAGCACCGAGCGGCGCCATCGGACCCCGTGAATCGGTCCCGGCTCTTGCCGGGACGCGCAGCGTTGAGTTGCGCACGACTCGAGGGGACGCCGTGGGCGAGCGCCGTCTCGCCCACGCCCCCTCCCGAGCCCGGTGAAGACTGATCTCTTCGCCGTCGTCTCCAGGATCGACCCGGCCTCGGTCGCCCGCGCGATTCCCCCCGATTGCCGGCGCGATGTCGAGCCGGCGCCGTCTGCCGTCCGCGCCGGGACGGACACGCTCGTAGAATGCGGGCCGTGGCGGCCGCGCGGCCGGACGCAGCATCTCCTGGCCGCCTTCAGCGCCCTCTCCACGATCGACTACAGCGTGCGCTTCGAGCTCTCCGTGTTCGCCGGGGGCGCGTGGTCGCCCTGGGTCGGCACGGTCACGGTGGGCTCCGCCAGCTTCGCTCCGCTGGCCGCCGAGGCTCCGGGTCTCCGTGCGGATGTCGACGTCTTCACGGTGGCGGCGCCGGCCGAGCAGGTACGGGTGCGTCTGCGCCTGCGGGCGGACGATCCCGCGAGCCTCCTGGTGGCGCCCTGGCTGCTCACCCTGTCGGCCTGTGATCTCGTGCCCGCGGAGCCGATTGTCGTCGCCTCCGCCGCCTCCGTTCGGCTCGCGGTCCCCGCGCTCAGCCAGACGCGCGAGGGCGGCGCACTGGGCGCGCGGGTCTGCTCACCGACGAGCGTGGCCATGGTGCTCGCCTACCTGGGGGGCCCCGACTCGGTGGCGCGCCTGGCTGCCGAGATGTTTCATCCCGCCCTCGACATCTATGGGGTGTGGCCGGCCGCCATCTGCGCGGCGGGCCGGCGCGGCGTGCTCGGCTACCTGCTGCGCTTCCCCGACTGGGCCGGAGCGCGCTGGTGCCTCGATCGCGGCCTGCCCATCATCGCCTCCGTCCGCTACGCGGCGGGGGAGCTGTCGGGCGCGGCTGTTGCCGAAACGCCGGGTCACCTGCTCGTGCTGACCGGCTATGAGGGCGAGGACGTGCTGGTGAACGACCCGGCGGCGCCAGACACTGCTACGGTGCCCCGGCGCTATCGCCAGGCCCAGCTCGCCCGCGTGTGGCTCGAGCGCGCCGGCGTCGGCTACGTGCTCTTCAGGGCGTGAGTGTGGGCGCCGGGACAGCGTCCCGTACAGTCGCGACTCGGGGCGCGTGCGAGATCGACCGCAGCGGGCGATTCCGGCGGGGCACGGGCGTGGTGAAGCCGGGTGCCCGTGCCCTGTTACAAATGCGTCAGGCGTTCGCGCTCGGGGGGCGCCTCGCGGCGGAGTCGGCGGGCCAGGAGCCCGCGGGCGATGTGCCGGCCGCCCAGCCCGAAAGCCAGGGCCAGGGCGAAGACCAGGCCGCCAAACGTGATGCCGAAGGCGACCAGCACCATTTCCTTGCCGATGCCCACGTGGGTGAGTGCGGTGGCACCGGCGAAGAGCAGCACGGCCCAGTGCGCGGCGCGAGCGAGCACGCGGGCCTCGGGCAGCCCGGCGTTCACCGCCGCGATCAGGAGGCCCTGGCTCAGGAAGTTGGCCACCAGCCAGCCCACGATGAGGATGAGCAGGGCGGTGAACAGAGGCGGCAGGAAGGAGAAGACGAACGCGGTCGTCCCGCCGGAGGCCGGGCCGCGGAGGGCGTCGATGCCGAGGCTGGCGAACAGGACGAAGATGCCCCAGAACACGATCATGCCCAGCACCTCGGCCGGCGTGCGGAGCAGCCCGGCCCGGCGCAGCGCCGGAGCCGCCCCCCAGCGCTCCATGTGGCCGTCGAACCCCACGGCGCGAGCCAGCCGCGTGAGCACCACGCGCACGATCAAGCCCAGGACCAGGCCGAGCGCGACCAGCGTGATCATGACCAGCAACCCGGGCAGGACGACGGCGAGCCGTTCCCCCAGGTCGATCAGCGCCGTCCAGACTCCGCGGCCCCAGCCGGTCTCCATGCCAGTTTCCCCCTAGACCATACACCCGGTACAATCGCCGGGAAATGGTGAGTCGACCCCTCCTCCTGGCCCTCGCGCTGGGCACGGCGCTGGCAGGCTGTGGCAGCGGCGAGCGCGAGTGGCTGAAGCCCGATCAGCCATACACCGCCGCGGAGTTTCGGCGCGACATGTCCGCCTGCTCCTCGGGCGGCAAGGTCGATGAGACCTGCATGAAGAGCCGTGGATGGATCAGCGTGAGCCCGCCGAAGCCCGACAAGACTGCCCCACAGACCCCGGCGCGGACGCCGGTACCCGGCTCTCGCTACTGAGCGCCATGCGATTCGGGATGTTCTCGAGCCTGACGAACACGAGTTGGCCCCAGGTGCTGGCCCTCTGGCGCCACATCGAGGCCACCGGGTGGGACCTGGCCTGCGTGACTGATCACTTCATGCCCAACACGAAGGAACGGGTGGGCGACGTGCTGGAGTGCTGGTCCACCCTGTCGTCGCTGGCGGCGCTGGTGCCCCGCCTGGGTGTTGGCACGATCGTGGTCGGCAACACCTATCGTCATCCCGCGATCGTCGCCAAGATGGCGGCCAACGTGGACATCGTCTCGGGCGGCCGGCTGGTCCTGGGGATGGGAGCGGCCTGGCAGCAGAACGAGCACGAGGCGTACGGGCTGCCGTTCGGTACCGTGGGGGAGCGTCTGGCGAGGCTGGACGAGGCCTGTCAGGTGATCAAGCTGCTGTGGACGCAAGAGCGAACCACGTTCGAAGGGCGGTACTACCAGTTACAGGATGCGCCGTGCATGCCCAAACCGGTGCAGCGTCCCCATCCCGAGCTCATGATCGGCGGCGGCGGCGAGCGGGTGACGCTGCGCCTCGTGGCCAGGCACGCCGATCACTGGAACGTCTGGGGCGGCCCGGCGACCCTGGCCCACAAGGGCAAGATCCTGGACCAGCACTGCGCCGAGTTCGGACGGGACGCCAAGGCCATCCGACGGTCGGCGAACATGCCGCTGCTGATCACCGACGACCGCGACGAGGTGGCCCGTCTCGCGGCCGCCGTGAGCCGACGGATGGGGTTTCCCGACCCGCTGACCAGTGATCTCGTGCTCGCCGGGCCGGTGACGGCCGTCCGCGACAAGCTCGCCCGGCTCCGCGAGGCCGGGGTCGAGACGCTCTTCGTGCCCAGCATGTTCCTGCCCCCGGATCCCCGCCCGGTCCTCGATCGCTTCATGAGCGAGGTAGCCCCGGCCTTCCGCTGACACGGTGCGCTCGCCGGCGATAGCCTCGGCCAGCGCCAGCACGACGACCATCAGCGCGGCCATCAGGAACGCGGCCAGGACGACTTCGGTGGGGTAACGCGTCAACGCCGGCCTTGCTTGCCCTGCCCTCATGGCTGCCTCCCTGATCACGATCGAACACCCTCCTGTAACGCACGACCGGTGCCATGAGAAATCTCAGAGAAGACATTGACTTAGTACTGGTGGTCGGCTCGGCGAGGCCGGTGCTGGTGGTGGAACATTGAGCAATTAGAGGGCCGGCAGTACCATGCCCCCATGGATCCCCTGGCCCAATTGCTCGGGAAGAGTCCCGAGATCGTGGCCGTCCGAGAGCAGGTACGGGGGCTCCTCAAACGCCAGGCCGACGCTCGGCGGCTGCCCCCGATCCTGATCCAGGGGGAGACCGGGACCGGCAAGGGGCTCGTGGCGCGGGCGATGCACGCGGCCAGCGTGCGCGCCAGCGGGCCATTCGTGGACGTCAACTGTGCCGCGATCCCGGAAACCCTGCTCGAGGCCGAGATGTTCGGTGTCGAGCGCGGCGCCTTCACTGATGCCCGCCAATCCAGGCCGGGGCTCTTTCAACTCGCGCACCGGGGCACCATCTTCCTCGACGAGATCGGGCTCTTGCCCGAGGCACTCCAGGCCAAGCTCCTCAAGGTGATCGAGGAGCGGCAAGTCCGGCGCCTGGGGGGCACCCGGAGCGAGCCCGTCGATGCGTGGGTGGTTGCGGCGACGAACGAAGACCTGGCCGCGATCACTTCGGCCCGTCGGTTCCGCGCCGATCTCTACCATCGGCTCGCGGTGGTGACGCTCTCGCTGCCGGCGCTGCGCGACCGCCGCGACGACGTGCTGCTGCTAGCCGAGCACTTCCTGGCCCGCGCTTGCACCGACTACGGCCTGCCCGCCAAGACGCTGTCGGCCGACGCGCGGGACGCCCTGGTGCGCTACTCCTGGCCCGGTAATATCCGGGAGCTGAGCAACGTCATGGAGCGGGTTGTGCTGCTCGGCGCGGGCGGGCAAGTCACCGGGGCCGGCCTGGGGCTGTCGGAGAGCGCGCCTGCTCCGACGCCCGCCCGGGCACCCGCGCCCGCGACGCTGGAAGCCGCCGTCGATGAGGTCGAGCGGGCGCACTTGCTGGACGCCCTTGGCGCGACCAGCTGGAACGTGAGCCAGGCCGCCGCGCGGCTCGGGATCTCGCGCAATACCCTGCGCTACCGCATCGAGAAACACGGTCTGCGGCCGGGGGCGCCGGCGCCGCCGCGGCGGGGTCGCCGCCCGGCGGCCGCGCGCGAGGTGATTCCACCGGCGCCGGCCGCCCCCATCCCCGCGCCCGTTGGCCGGGCCCGGCGCCGTCTCACCCTGCTGCGCGCCGTGCTGTTGGCTCCCTCCAGCGCGGAGACCTCGGCGCTGAGCCGGCGCACGCTCGCCCTGTTGAGTGACAAGGCGCGCGTGTTCGGAGGCCGGGTCGAGGAGGCGAGCGCAACCGGCATCGTGGCCGTGTTCGGCGTGGAGCCGGTCGAGGATGCCCCGGCCCGCGCCGCGCACGCCGCCATCGCCGTGCTCACCGGGGTGGATCGGGTCCGGCGCGACGAGGCCCGGCAGCTTCAAGTGAAGCTCGCCATTCACGTCGATGAGTTCCTGGTCACCCAGGGCCCGGGGCCGGCGGTGGAGCTGGAGGCCCGGCCGGATGCCTGGGCATTTCTCGACGCGCTGCTGGAGAGCGCCGGACCGGGCGACATCGTCGTGAGCGAAGCGGCCGCGCCATTCCTCCGCCGAGGATTCGACCTGACACCCACGAGAGAAGGGGCGTTCCACCTGGGGGCCGGCGAGCGCGCCGGCCTCGGCCTCCGGCGGCGGCTGGCGGCCTTCGTGGGTCGCGAGCACGAGCTCGAGCTGCTGCGCAGCCGCTTCGCTTCGGCGGCCAGTGGCCGAGGCCAGGTGGTCGGCATCGCCGGGGATGCCGGCATCGGCAAGTCGCGCCTGCTCCTGGAGCTTCGTCACAGCCTGACCGGTCAGGAGGTGGACTACCTCCAGGGCCAATGCCTGTCCTACGGCAGCGCCACGCCGTACCTGCCGGTGCTCGATATGCTGCGGATCACCTGCCGCATCGCGCGCACCGACACGCCCGAGGCGGCGGGGGAGAAAGTGCACGCCGTTCTGCACCGCCTGGGCATGAACCCCGGAGAGCACGCGCCCTACCTGTTGCATCTGCTGGGGCTCAAAGACGACGCCGATCAGGTCGCTGAGCTGAGCCCCGAAGTCTTCAAGGCGCGGATTGTCGCGGCGCTGCGCGAGCTGACCCTCCGCCGGAGCCAGCGGCGCCCACTGGTGCTAGTCCTGGAGGACCTGCACTGGATCGATCAGTCATCGGAGGAGCTGTTCTCGTCGATGGTGGAGGTCATTCCCAGCGCCCGCATCATGCTCGTCGCCACCTACCGGCCCGGCTACCGGCCGGCCTGGATCGACAAGTCGTACTCCATGCAGATGGCGTTGCAGCCCCTGCCTCCGGGCGAGAGCCTGAGCTTCGTGCGCGCCCTGCTGGGCACGTACGAGGTGAGCGACGCGGTCGTGCAGGCCATCCTGGCCAAAGCCGAGGGGAATCCGTTCTTTCTCGAGGAGCTGGCCCGGAGCGTCCGCGAGCAGCACGTGACGTCGCCACCGCTGGCCGTGCCTGACACGGTGCAGGAGGTCTTGCAGGCCCGGATCGACCGGCTGCCTGCGCCCCAACGGCAACTACTGCAGACGGCGGCTGTCGTCGGCAAGGACGTTCCCGTCTCGCTGCTTGGGGCCGTGGCCGGGTCATCCGCGGAGGAACTCGGGTCGGACCTGGCCGGTCTCCGGGCCGCCGAGTTCCTCTACGACACGAGCGTGGGTCTCGAGCGCGAGCACACGTTCAAGCACACGCTCACCCACGAGGTGGCCTACGAAAGCCTGGCCCCCGGGCAGCGCCGCGCGCTCCACGCGCGGATCGTTCAGGTGATGGAGGACCTCTACCCCCAGCCGCACGTCGAGCAGGTGCAGCGCCTGGCCCACCACGCCTACCATGGCGGGCTGTGGGCCAAGGCCGCTCAGTACCTGCGCCGGGCCGGCGTGCAGGCGGCCGTGGCCTGCGCGCATCGCGAGGCGGCGGCCTGTCTGGAGAACGCCCTGGCGGCGCTCGCGCATTTGCCCCAGACGCGCGAGACGCGCGAGGCGATGGTCGACATCACGTTCGAGCTGCGGAACTCCCTGCTCCCGCTGGGCGAGTTCGCCGCGATCTTCGAGAAGCTGCAGCTCGTGCGGCCGATCGCGGAAGCCCTCGGGGACCGGCAGCGGCCGGCCTGGGTGAACGTGTACCTGGCTGACTACTTCCGACAAATGGGCGACTATGCCCGGGCGGTCGAGTCCGGGCGCCTGGCCATGGTCCAGGCCGAGGAGATCGGCGAGCCGCTGCTCCTGGTGGCCTCGCGAACCTACATGGGCCACGTCAATCACGCACGCGGCGACTACCGAGGAGCCTCCGAGCTCCTGGCCCGCAACGTCGCGCTGCTCACCGGCGACCTGACCCGGCAGCGCCTGGGATTTCCGTATCTGCCGGCCGTGCATTCGCGCAGCTGGCTGGCGCTCTGCCTGGCCGAGCTGGGGGATTTCGCACGCGCCATCGCCGTGGCGCAGGAGGCGGTGGGGATCGCTGAGGCGGCCGACGAGGCCATCAGCCTGGTGCTCGGGCACTGGGCGCTGGGCCGGGCGTATCTGCAGAAGGGTGAGCTGGCCCGAGCCTTGCCGATCCTGGAACGGGGCCTGGAGGTGAGCGAAGCTCGTGGGATCCCCTACTGGTCCCCGGCGACCGCTTCGGAACTGGGCTGGGGCTACGCCCTTTCCGGGCGTGTGAGCGATGCCATCGTCCTCCTCAAGAAGGCCGTGTCCCAGCACGCGTCGATGCGGAGAACGGCCGGACAGTCGAAGGGGCTGTCGGTGCTGGGCCGTGTGTACCTGATGGCCGGCGACACCGGGGAGGCGCGCAGCGCCGCGGTGCAGGCCCTGGCGCTCGCACGAGAGCACAAGGAGCGCGGCAACGAGGCCTATGCCCTGCACCTGCTGGGCCAGCTCGAGTCACGCCAGGAGTCGCCGGGCGATCTCGTCGCCGCCGAGTCCATGTACCGCGCCGCGCTGGCCGTGGCCGAGGAGCTCGGAATGCGGCCGCTGGCCGCCTACTGTCGGCTCGGGCTCGGCCTGCTCCTCGCCCGGGCCGGAAAATCGGCTACAGCCGAGGAGGAGATGTCCGCGGCCAACGCCATGGCCGCGGAGATGGACCTGCAGCTCCTGCGGCCGGCGTAAGCGCGCTCAGGCGTCGTTCCCCTCGGCGGCCCCTTCGGCGTCCTGGTGGCGGCGGCCAGCCTTCACGCGGCCCCGGCCCGGCTCGAGACCGTAGCGCCGGGCCAGGTTAATCAGCTCGATGCGCAACGCCTCGGCTTCGTGGCGGCCGATGTCGGCGACGACTCGGATGATCGTTCCCGCTTCCGCGGGGCGGTGGTCGTCCACCGGCTCGGCTAGTCCGATTCGAACATCATTGCCGTCACCTTCCCGCCGTAGGACTTGGCGAGACTCTTCACCTCATCCTTGAACTTCTTCCACTTTTGCGCGTCCCAGGTCTGCGGCGGGAACTCGATGGTCACGGTGTGAGTATCACCGCTGGCGGGCTGGTCATCGCTCATGGCTGCTCCTCCCTGCTGCTGGTCGCTGCCCGGTCGGTCGTCGCCGGCTCCCGGGCATCCGCGATCCCCGCGAAGAGATCGTCGGCGTGGAAGATGGCCGGCACGGTGTCCACGTCTCGCATGAAGTAGTGGTCCTCGTCCACGTCGTAGTCGTCGCCGAGGTCGACGGGCTCGCCGAGGGCCAGGGCCACGTAGGTCGCCGTCATGTTGCGCTTGCCGGTCAGGTCGAAGAGGTTCATCAACGTGATGAAGCGTCCCACGTTGATCTCCGTGATGCGGGGAACTCCGGCCGCGTCTTCCTTGAGGTCGAGGCTGAAGGCGCCCGAGATGTCAGGGCCCAGGGCCTGGATGGCGGCCGCGCAGATCTCGCGCACGGACGGCTCGTACACGGTCTTGGCCAGCGCTGCCACCGACGACACTCCGCTCGGGCGGCCCGCTCCCCCGAAGTAGGACAGGCGCTCGCAGGTCTTGGTCAGAACCGGCGTCCCCGACTTCCAGAGCATCTGGCAGGCGAAATCGCGGCCAGGCAGGTACTCCGAGAGGATGAACGAGCCCGGCCGCACGCCCCGCATGTCCTCCCAGTAGCTGATCCAGGCCCGGGCCTGCGCCACGGTGCGCACCGGCGTGGCCCCGACCGATCCGCTCCCGCGCCGCACCCGGCACCACAGGGGCGAGCGCGGCGCCAGTCGTCGAAAGACCTCCTCGACGGGGTCGCGGTCGGTCACCGGATACGTCAGCGGCACCGGCACGTCGTGGTCGGCGAGGAACGTGTTCAACCGGTACTTGTCCTGGCACAGCTCGACGACGTCGTAGCCAGGTAGAAAGAGGCGGCACGGTAATGCCTCCCGGAGCCGTGAGGCCAAACGCACGTCGTCGTCGTTGTTCGGGATGAAGAGGTCGACCTCCTCCGTCCGGATGACGCCAGCCAGCGCGTCCAGGAAGTGGTCGTGCTCGGGCCGGGGGAGCAGGTAGTTCCGGTCGGCCGCCGACTTCCGCAGAATGAAGGGATCGTGGTGGCAGCCGACCACGTACACGGGGCGGCGCGCGGCCCGGAGGCTGCGAATGAGGTTGTTGGCGGCCCCCGTCCCCGCGTGATGCACGACGACTCGCGCTTGCATTTCGCTCCTGGTGGGCGGGATGACCGGCACTGTAGGTCCCGGGGCATCCGGTGTCAAGCGCTCTGGCCCGTTCCGTACTTGGTCCGCCCGAATTGGAGCGAGACACCGCCGATGAGCTGGCCGCCGGAGTACTGGGCCGCGTGCACAAACCGGGGCCCGGCCTCGGTGCGGGCCTTGACGTTGAGCCGGACCGGCATCCGGGCGCCGTCGAGGAGGCGCAGCGACTTGAGGACCAGCCCACGCTCGGCCGACGCCCGGATGCGAGCGACCCCGTCGTAGAGCTCGAGAGTCGTCGCGCCGAACACGTCCGTACGCTCCCCGATGTCGTCGCCCTTGAGGGCGGTCTTCACCGTGCGGAGGGGATCGTCCGCGCCCCGCCGGCCGTACGGTGTCCGGGCTCCGTGCCGTTCGATGAATCGCCGGTCGCGCCACGGCAGGGCCGCGATCGGGATCAGGAGCTCGATCTCCGCATCCTGGGGGCGGATGATGAGACTGTCCTGGTCTGCGGAGCCCACCACCCAGAACCCCATCGTCGAGGGCGCCGGCTGCACGAGCACGTTGCGAAGCGCGATGTTGTTCCGGGCGGTAATGACCGACCATCCTCCGACGCCGGCCTGGGAGGGATCGCCTTCGTTCTCCACCCGCACCAGCAGGCAGAAATGATTGTCCTGGCTGAGGCTCGATCCGGGCGCCGGCGGGGCCCAGGCAAACTGCACCTGGGTCGAGGCTCCCGGCTGGAGCAGGGGAATGACCGCGGTGTTGCCTTGGGTCACGAAGTTCGGCGAGCCGGTGAAGATCTTCTCCGTTCTCCACGCCGACGGATATGGGATGTTCGTCGCCGGGTCGGCCCAGTACAGGAAGACCTCGGTGTTGCGGGCGGGCTGCGAGCCACGGTTGCGGACCGTGACGCGGACGATATTGTTGAAGCGGTTCGTCGGATGGAAGGTCGGGTTGGCGACCAGGTTGCCGTTCGTGTCGAGCACCTCGATGTCCGGGCTCATCCAGGCCACCGGCCCCGTGAAGGGTTCGAGCCCGGTATCGGTGACATCGTCCCGGAGCCAGGCGTCGGTGGCCGGCAGGGAGCCGGCGCAGGCGTTGGCCATGCGCAGGGAGCCGAAGCCGAACCCAGGGCTGGGGACGGACAGCCCGGTCGTGAAGGCGTTGTCCTCGAGGATCTGCTTCAGGTTGGCCCACGTGGCGGTGGCGCCGCGGCATTCGAACAGGAGGGCGCAGGCCCCGGCCACGAGGGGCGCCGACCAGCTGGTGCCAGGATTCGGATGCTCCTGATAGAGGGCACCTGGCGATTGCGCATTCATGTCGCGCGATCGAGTGGCTGTCACCGCCACCCCCACGGCCGTGATCTCCGGTTCGATCCGTCCATCGCGGCTCGGCCCCCGACTACTGGACGACTCGAGGAGGGGCGCGGCGGCGGCGTTGTGGTTTCCCACGGCGATGGCGCGTCGAGCCGTGGCCGGTGTGCTGAGGGTGTACAGGTTCTCCTGCCGGTGCGGGGCCTGCCAGGCGGACTGCGCACGGTTGTTGCGATCGACCCAGGCGTGGAACGCGCCGTTGATCACGGTCGTGCCGTTCAGTGCGATCGTCCAGTTCCCGGTGGGCACGGCTTGACCGGGGTCAAGCGCGATGATGATTTTGATGAAGTTGTCCCCGTTTCGGGGATCGACGTCAGAGGTGACGGAGACGCTGCCCCCGCCGGGCAGCGGCTGGCTGTCCGCGAAACCGTGGGCGACGGGCCCGACGACCGTGGCCGGGTTAGTCGGCGCCGTCAAGGTCACCGTGAGCCGGTCGTGGCCGTCGTACCAGATCTCCGCGGCGTCGTTCTTCGTCGCTCCCGCCGAGTATCTCAGGACCAGATTGGTGACGCCACCGGGCGCCACGGTCCCGCTCGCGTGGGACTGCTGATTGTTCGCATTCCCGGCCGCCAGCGTGATCGCGCGACCTGGGGTATTCAGGAGAGTGTCGAGAAACTGCTCACCAGCCGCCGTGCCGTCGTGCGGGCCGAGGTCGTCGCTGGCGCTCATGTTCACGACGCACGGTTTCGCACCGGCGCGGGCAAAGATGTATCGGAAGGCGTCGGCGATCTGGGTGCTGTCGGCAAAGATCTCCGCGAACGCCGGCTCCTTCAGACGAACGTAGATGATGTCCGCCTCGGGAGCCGCCCCCACGAAGGCGCTGCCTCCCTCGCCGAGCCCGTTGCCGGCCGCGATGCCGGCCACGAACGTTCCGTGCGACAGGACATCGCCGCCGTGTTGGACTGTCTGATAGGCCGGCGTGCCGGCGGGATGGTTCAGCTCGGCGTCGATCGTCGCCTGGTCGTACTCGACACCGATCGGCGCCGCCAGCCCCACGACGGCAGGCGCCGGCCCACTGCCGGCGGGGAGCGTTTGGTCCCAGAGATAGAGGACGCGGGTCGCTCCCGTGGCCGTACGGAAACCGGGGTGGTAGATGTCGAGGACACCGAGGTCGACGATCCCGACCACCACGCCGGCCCCGGTGATGCCGGGCGTCGCGTTGTGCAGGGTGTCGATCTGGGCTGTCTGGATCGCCACGTCCAGCGCCGGGAATACCGGTCGGGCCAGCTCGATGTAGCGCACGGCGGCCGACGCCTCGAGCCTGGAGATCGCGGAAAGGGGAACGTAGGCCGTGAATACGTCGCCGGCGCGGCTGCGCACCTGGGCCCCCAGGTCCCCCAGGTCTGCGGCGCTGGCATCGCTGAGGATGAAGGCCGAGATGAATGGCTCCTTGAGCTTCGCGGGGGGCGGGGCCGCGCCGCGCCGGCCTTCCGGACCGTGGAATCCCATCGAGAGGGGGGCGAACACCTGGCCTTCCGCGGCCCGGAGGCGCTCGCGGGCGCGCGCTTTTCCCGAGTCCGTCGCCTCGGCGTCGAGGGCCGCCCGGGCGGCACGGATCTCCGTCGCGATCTCTCGAAGCTGACGGGCCTCCTCCTGCATCAGCGCGGCGCGCCGGGGGGCCGGCAGCGCCAGCAGAAACTCCAGTCGGGCGTCGAGCTTCGAGCGGTTGGGCCGGGGGCGCTCCCTGGAGGATTCCGGGCGGCGTGTCCCTTTGCGCGGCATGATGTACCTCCCCTGGGGTTCGGCTCTCGCTCGTTATGCCGATAAGCGCGCCTGGACCAGGTCGATTGCTATATCGCCGGCGACCTCATGCACCGTGCCCCGTCGGACGAGATAACGAGGCAGCAGGCAGCGATCCGCTCGGATCGTGTGGCCGCGCCCGTCACGCAGGACCCAGTCGCCGGTGTGCAGGCGGAGAACGGAGATGTCGGCCGGCATGCCCGCCCGGAGGCTGCCCCGCCGGTCCTGCTGCCGCAGCACGGCGGCCGGCGTGCTGGTGGTCATCGCCACCACGTCCGCTACCGTGAGCCCGAGCGCCATCATCTTGGCGATGGCACCCCAGAGTGTGTAGCTGAGGTGGCGCGTGCCCCAGGGAATGCGAACCTCGCCGTGGACCTCGTGGTGCGCATCGCTGCTGATGATGTGTGGCCGGAGCCCCGCGTCGAACCCGCGCCGGGCGGTTTCGAGGTTGAAGTGCGTTCCGTGCGCGAGATCGAGGAGCACGCCGCGCTCGTACGCGTCCCGCACCTCCGGTTTCACCTTGCCGTTCTCGTCGAGCAGGCTTCCCGGGTTGTTGGTGTACGGATGCACCAGGATGTCGCCGGGATCGAGCAGCGTCAGCGAGTCGCGGAGGGCGTCGTCCGGGGAATCGGCGCCGGACCGGGACGCCTTGAAGAGGTTGCCGATGTGCGCGGCCAGGGGCAGGCCGGCTTCCATCGCGGCCAGCTTGGCCAGGGCCAGGGGTTTGGTCCCCCACCGGGAGTACAGACCGAGCTCCGCGTGAGCCTTGATGCCGCGCACGATCTCGGGGTGGTCCCGGCAGGTCTTCACCGTCCGCTTCACGTTGGCCGTGTCCGGGCTGTGGAGATCGTGTTGACCGCCTTTAGGGTCGCCGGCCACGTGGACCGAGAGGTAGCAGAGGACGTCGGTCTTCGACGGCCGGACGATGAAGTTCCTGAACGCGGCAAACGTCGCCGCCCCGACGGTACCTTGCTCGACCACGGCGCTGACGCCTTGGCCGAGACCGAGCTGATCTGGATGGACGCCCATGTCCGTGACATGCTCGAAGCAGTGCACGTGGTGGTCGATGAATGCAGGAGTCACCAAACATCCGGACGCGTCGAGGACGCGGGCACGGGAGGAGACGGGAATCTGCGGAGCGAGAGCGGCGATCCGGTTGTCGCGAACTGCCACGTCGAGCACGGCGTTCAGGCCCTGAACCGGGTCAATTACCTGACCGCCGCGGACGACGAGGTGGTAGTCGCCGCCGTCGCCGCTCATTCCGGCGCCGGGGGAGGTTCTTCGCTGACCTCGGCTCGAGCCTCCAGGCCGTACTGCTTGGCCAGGCGCGTGACCGCCAGCCGCAGGGCCTCCGCGGACTGCTGATCGAGGCCAGAGACTCGGATTCGCTCGGTCAACGGCGCGACCTCGCGCGGCTCGGCCTCTGTTCCTTCATCCCGTGTATCCATCGCAGAGTGCTCCGGACTCTAGGCCTGGGGCAATGGGTTGTCAACACAACCCCAACCCCCTTATCGCTCCAACTCTGAGGTGAGGGCGTGGCCATTGAGGCTCTCGGCCACCGCCCGCACCCGGGCGCGAGCGCTCTCGTTGGGTTTCGCCAGCTCATTGGCCACCCCCAGCCACTGCCCGGCGACCTCGCGATCGCCGAGCGCGGCGAAGGCCTCGACGGCGGCCAGGATGCCTTCGAACGAGCGCAGCCGACGCGCCCGGTAGGCCGCCGTCAGGTACGCCGTCCGCGCCGCGGTCACGTTCCCCGCCCGAACGGCGGCGTCCCCCACCTCCAGCATGCCCTCCCAGCGCCGACTGCCCAGCGCCACCCAGTGAGCCTGCCGGAGCAGCCAGTCGGCCGCCCGGGCGTCTCCCGCGGCCAGGGCATCCTCCATCGACTTCAGATACTCGGCCCAGGGCGCGGGCTCGGGTCGGGCCTGGCCTCCGATGGCCTCCACGATGGCCAGCGCGATCAAGAGGACGGCAATCGCCAGCGCCACGAACAGCAGCGGTCCGCGAGATGTGAGCCCCAAGGCGTTCTTCATGGCCTCCCCGCTTTCGCCGGCGCTCCAGGCGCCGGCGACCTCGGTTAACGCACGGGGGATGCCAAACGGCGCGCGAAGAACGACGCGGAGTTACGACGAGGGGAAGCCGCGCAGGCGTGGTGGTGGTGGTGGAAAGCTGAGCGTCAGGCGCGACCCTCCAGCGCGCGCTTGAGCTGGTCGAGATGGTTGTCGTCGTGCCAGGCCATGAGCGTGAGGATGTCCTCGGCCGTCATCCGCCCTCGCGTGGGATGCAGGCCCGCGCGCTGCCAGTGTTCGGGCCTGAGCTTGGTGAGCACGGCCAGGCTCTCCCCGCGGCGGCGGCGGAATGCCGCCAGTGCCCCCTGAACCTCGTTCCGCAGATACTGCCGCTCTTCGGCCCAGCGGTCGGGGGTGTCGGGATTCAAGGGCATGAGCTTGGGCTCGTCCATCATCATGATTTGCTGGAACCGACTTCCGAACAGCTCCTCGGTGTCGCGCAGATGACAGACGACTTCCTTGGGCGCCCAGTTCTTGAGATCCGGGCGGCGGGCCAGGACGGTCTCCGGCTGGCCCTGGAGCGCGGAGGCCAACTCGTCGGCCGTGCGCTCGAGGCGAGCCAGGCGTTGGGCCAGTGGTTGCTTGGCGTACTCTTCCATCGTCGGCATGGCGGTCCTCTCTGCGGGGACGAGCTGGTGGAACAGGCTCGACTCGCGCTTGTAGAAGCCCTGGGTGTGGAACGAGTCACGCAGGCGCAGCATCGTGTAATCGAGATGGTGGCCGAGCTCGTGCAGCAGCGTCCGGAGATAGGTCCGGAAGGCGACCACCCTGCGCTGCTTGGCGGTGCGCATCCACAGCTGGATCTTCGGGGTCCGGCCCTGCTCGGCGGTGTACAGCCCGTGCAGCTCGCCCCAGCGCCGGTGCGGCCGGGCGGCGAGCACCTCGACCTGTACGGGCGGAACCCCGAGCTCCTGGGCAAGCCCACGCAACAGCCGATCCGAGGCCTCCCACGTCCGCTCGCGGCTCTCGGAGGCCAGCGCCGCCGCCAGGTCCTCGACGAGGGGATGGAGCAGCTCGGGACGGGGCAGCCGGACCTCGATCACGCCCTCGCTCTTCCGGTAGATGGCCTGCTGGGCCCGGCTCAGTCGGCTGTAGTACGCGAACGTCACGTCCCCGTCCAGCGCGGCCGGCGCTTTTCCAGGAAGGCCCGGGCGCCCTCGAGGCGGTCCTCGGTGGTGCGGAGCAGGGTGGACAGATCATTTTCCAGGCGGAGGCCGTCGGCCAGGGAGAGCTCCAGGCCCTTCACCACCGCCTCCTTGGCGTAGCGCAGGGCCACCGGCGCCTTGCCGGCCAGCTCGCGGGCCAGCGCCACGGCGCACTGCCGCACCTCGGGAGCCGGCACCACGCGCTCCACGAGGCCCAGGCGCAGGGCCTCGGCGGCGTCGATCCGGGCTCCGGTCAGGATGAGCTCGAGCGCCTTGCCGCGGCCCAGCAAGCGGGGAAGCCGCTGGGTACCCCCGCCGCCGGGGATGATGGCCAGGTTGATCTCGGTGAGTCCGAGCTGGGCGTCGTCGCCGGCGACGCGGATGTCACAGGCCAGGGCCAGCTCCAGGCCCCCGCCCAGGGCGTAGCCGCGGATGGCGGCGATGATCGGATGCGGGCAGCGGTCCATGACCTGGCGGAAGTCCACCCGTCGGCGCTGCTCGCGGAAGCGCACGGGAGCCTGGGGCGCGACGAACTCCCGGATGTCGGCACCGACCGAGAAGGCGCGCTCCCCGGCGCCGGTGACCACGATCACCCGGATCTCGTCATCGCTGGCCAGCGCGAGGAAGCAGCGGGTGAGCTCCTCGCGCATGGCCTGATTCATCGCGTTCAGCACGTCGGGGCGGTTGAGGGTCACGGTGGCCACCCCGTCGACAACCTCGTAGCGGATCGTCTCGTCAGTCACTGGATCTCCTCACCGGATCACCCCACGGGCGCGCAGATCGACGATGACGGAATTCTCGTAACCGAGCTCGCGCAGCACCTCGTCGGTGTGCTGGCCGAGCGCGGGCGGGGGCCCCGGATCCGGCGCCGCGGTGTCGGAGAAGACCAGCGGCTGCCCCAGGAGGCGCAGGCGATCGACGTCGGGGTGCGTGTAGGTTCGGGTCATGCCGTGATGGCGCACGGCGGGGTCGTCCATGAACTCCATGAGACTCTGCACCGGCGCGGCCGGGATGTCGTGCTCGGCGAGGAGCTTCAACCAGTGGGCGCGCGGCTGGGTGGCGAAGGTCTGCTCCAGCCGGGGCAACAGGGCTTCGCGGTTGTCCAGGCGCAGAACCCAGGAGGCGAAGCGCGGGTCGTCGGCCAGCGACTGCAGGCCCAGTGCGTTGCAGAGCTTCACCCAGAACGTCTGGTTGCCGCAGGCCAGGAAGAACCACTCGCCATCCCCGGCCCGGTACAGCCGGTAGGTCGGATTGTCGCGGAACATGGACTGCTTGCCCGGGTAATCGACGAAGTTGCCGGATTGCAGGGCCATGGCGGCATGCAGCAGCGACGTCTCCACCCGCTGCCCGCGGCCGGTCCGCTCCCGTACGAAGAGGGCGGCCAGCACCGCCTGGGCCCCCAGCGCGGCTGCGTAGTAATCGGTGATGGCGATGCGGATGTACTGGGGCGGACCGCCGAGGCCCTGGATGGCCATGGCCCCGCTCATCGCCTGGAGCAGGGGATCGAATCCGGGCCGGTCGGCGTACGGGCCGGTGGAGCCGAACGCGGTCACCGAGCAGTAGATCAATCCTGGATTCGAAGCAGAGAGCTTCGCCCACCCCACCCCGAGCCGGTCGGCCACTCCCGGGCGCATGTTCTCCATCACGACGTCTGCCCGCGCGGCCAGCCGCTCGGCGATAGCCAGCCCGGGGGGCGTCTTGAGATCGACGGCCAGGGAGCGCTTGCCGCGGTTCCAGCCGAGGAAGCCCGGCAGCTCCCGGAAGGGATCACCGGTGAGCCCTTCCAGCTTGACGACGTCGGCGCCGAGGTCGGCCAGCATCATCGCCCCGTAGGAGCCGGCGATGTAGCTGGTGAGGTCGAGAACGCGGATGCCGTGGAGCGGGGCCGAGGGCACCGTCAGCGGCCGCCCTGCGCTCAGCTCGTGACGTGGCGGACGATCATCTCCCGATGGTAGCCCGCGTCCCCGTACATGGTCTCCAGCGCCTTGGCCCGCTTGACGTAGAGGTGCAGATCGTATTCCCAGGTAAAGCCGATGCCCCCGTGCACCTGGATCGCTTCACCGCAGACCTGGCGGGCGGCGTCGCCGACGTAGGCCTTGGCCACGGAGGCGGCCGTCATCGCGTCGGGGGCGCCGGCGTCGATGGCCCACGCCGCATAGTAGGTCGCGGCATGGGCGTTCTCGACCTCCACCAGCATGTCGGCGCACTTGTGGCGGATGGCCTGGAAGGCCCCGATGGGTTGGCCGAACTGCTCGCGCACCTTGGCGTAGGCCACACTCATGTCCAGACACCGGCGCGCGGCGCCGAGCATCTCGGCGGCCGCGCCCACCGCCCCGCGCCGCAGCAACTTCTCCAGTAGGGGGCCGCCCTGGCCGCGCGCGCCCACGATGGCGTCGTCGCCGACGGGCACGTCGTCGAGGGTCAGGGTCATCCAGCGGGTGCCCAGGTCCATGCCCTGCAGCGCGCCCAGCCCCAGGCCCGGCGCCGAAGGCTCGATCAGGTACAGGCTGAGCCCGTCGGGGCTCTGCGCGGGGACGAGGAGGACGTCGGCCACGTGGGCCCAGGGCACGAAGCGCTTGGTGCCGCTCAGTGTCCAGCCGCGCGCCGCGGGGGTCGCGCGCGTGGCGACGGCGCCGGGGTCCCAGCTGCAGTCGGTATCGAGGAAGGCGATGGTCCCGCGCGCCCCACCGGTGGCGATGGCCCCCAGCCAGCGATGCTTCTGCGCGGGGCTGCCGGCCTCGTTCAGCGCCGTGGCGGCGAGGACGGTGGGAAAATACGGGCCCGGATACGCGGCCCGGCCCAACTCCTCCAGCACGATGGCCGTCTCCACCAGGCCCAGCGCGCTGCCGCCGACGGTATCGGGCAGCGAGAGGCCGAGCCAGCCGAGCTGGGCCATGTCCTTCCACATGGCCTCGCTCTCGCCGCGGGGGTCATCCCACAGCGCGCGCACGAGGGCGGAGCCGCAGTGCGCGTCGAGGAACGCGCGGGCCGAGTCCCGGAGCAGCTGCTGATCGGCGTTGAACGTGAAGTCCATCAGGCTTTCACGCGGTCGGCCCGCGGCTCCTTGGGCAGCCCCAGCACTCGCTCGCCGATCACGTTCTTCTGAATCTCGGACGAGCCCGAGTAGATCGTGCCGGCCCGTGACCACAGAAACGCGTAGGCCCACGTGTCGCCGTGGCCGGAGGAGCCGACCACGGGGAAGGTGAGGCTCGCGGGCAGACCCGCTGTGGCCTGACCGTAGGGCCCCAGGATCTCCAGGGCGGTCTCGTAGAAGCGCTTCTCGAACTCGCTGTAGGAGAGCTTGGTGAGGGAGGACGCCGGTCCCGGAGAGCCACCCTGCTCGAGCGCGCTGAGAACCCGGAGGGCGGCGTAGCGCTGGACCTCCAGCTCGGCGTACATGCGCCCCAGCCGGTCCCGAACGACCGGCTCCTCGAGGAGCGGCCGGCCGCTCCGGCGCAACACGCGAGCCTCCTCCACGAGCTGGCGGAAGGCCATGGCGTAGCGGGTCACGCGGGCCAGGGAATTTCCCCCTCGCTCGTAGGACAGCGTGGTCTGCGCGATCTCCCAGCCCTGACCGAGGCGGCCGATGAGGTCGGACTTCTCGACGCGGGCCTGGGTCATGAACACCTCGGCGAACTCCGCGCCGCCCGTGATCTGCCGGAGCGGACGCACCTCCACGCCGGGCTGACGCGTGGAGATGAGAAAGCAGGAGATGCCCTTGTGCTTGGGCACCCGGGGGTCGGTCCGCGCCAGGAGCAGTCCCCAGTCGGCCACCAGGCCCCCGCTGGTCCAGATCTTCTGGCCGGTCACCTCGAAGTGATCGCCCTTGTCCTCGGCCCGGGTCCGGAGGCTGGCCAGGTCCGAGCCGGCGTTGGGCTCGGAGTAGAGCTGACACCAGAGCTCCTCGGCGCTGAGGATCTTGCGGAGGTAGCGGCGCTTCTGGGCCTCGGTGCCGTGCACGATGATGGTAGGGCCGACGATGCCGATGCCCAGGCCATTGATGGTGGGCGGCGCGCTCACCCGCGCCATCTCGTCGGCCACGATCGCCTGCTGCATTGGCGTTGCGTCACGGCCCCCGTACTCCCGGGGCCAGCCCATGCCGACGTACCCCGCCTCGTAGAGCGTGCGGTGCCAGCTCCGCCGCTCTTCCAGGCTCTTGAGCTCCTGCCGCGGGGTGTTGGCCTGGAACCAGCGCCGCGTGCGCTCCCGAAACTCGAGATCTTCCGGCGAGTACGTCAGATCCACCGCGGCCTCCTCGACCCGATGCTCGAACGTCAGGCGAACCCGTTTCTAGCACGCAGCGTAGGCGGAAGCAACGAGGCCCGGCGGGCCTTGCCGCTCGGACCGGGGGGCGCGGCGGGTCGGGACGGGCCGGCGGTGCCGTCGCCGCGCGCGGCCGCGCGACGTTCTGCGCCCCGCGCCGCCTCGTTCGCGCCGAGTCTAGAAATCCGCGCTTCGGCGTGTCAAGGATTCGCCGGCGGCGGCAGTTGATAGATGGCGGTGTGCAGGACGTGCGCGACGGGGCGGGCGCCGGCGATCACGAGGTCGAGCTCGACGAATTCGCGGCCCTTCTTCTCCCACAGGGAGCGGACGCGCCCGCGGGTGGTCAGCAGCTCGCCCACTCGCGCCCCGCCGAGGTGGCGGACCCGACTCGCCACGTGGATCCAGAGTCCGAGTCGGACGTTGCGGTCGAGGCCGCGGTTGGCCTGGTCGAGGTAGAAGCCGGGATGGACCCAGCCCTGGGGACCGCGGTAGAGGGCGAGCCCATCCTCCACACCCTCGAGGTACGCGGCGGCGCGGGCCTCGTCGTAGAGGGCCTCGGGAGTGCCCAGGGGACCCGGGCGCTCGAGCACCGCGCGGCTCACGGGCGGGCGCTCGGCGGGCAGGGGAGCCGCCGGGTAGAGGGCCAGGTTTACCGGCGTAGGCGAGCCCGCGGGAAGGGTGACGTCGGCGACGGCGCACTCGCCGGACGCGGTCGTCGAAGCGGTGACGCGCGCGGCGATGCCAGTGGCATCGCGTGTTGTCACGGCGCCGGCGACCACGACTTCCTCACCCGCGAGCACCGGACGCACGAAGCGCACGCTGGCGGTGCCGCGGACCAGCCAGGCGGTCCCCAGCGCGCTCACCAGGGGCTGGGTCAGATAGGCGTAGACGGTGACGCCGGGGACGAGCCCACCGCGAAACCCGTGTTGCCGGGCGACGGCATCGTCGTGGATGAGATTTTCGCCTCCCGCCCACGTATTGCGCGCCTTCACCCGGTATTCCGGCAAGGACTCGAGCATGGGGCGAAGTCTACGCCGGCCGCGCGTATAATCTCAACCGCTGTGGGACGCGCCGCGCTGATCGCGCTGCTGGTCATCGGCCTCGCCGTGCTGGCGATCGTGGGTTGGGCCGTCAGCATCAACAACCAGCTCGTCCGGCTCGAACAGGGCGTCAACGAGAAGTGGGCGCAGGTGCAGAACGTCTACCAGCGCCGCGCCGATCTCATCCCCAACCTCGTGGAGACGGTCCGGGGCTTCGCCGCCCAGGAGCGGACCGTCCTCGAGGAGGTGACGAAGGCCCGGGCCAGCGCCAGTAGCATCCAGCTCACCCCCGAGGCCCTCAACGATCCCAAAGCGCTCGAGCGCTTCCAGGCTGCCCAGCGGGAGCTGGGCGGCGCGCTCAGCCGGCTCCTGGTGACCGTGGAGCGCTATCCCGAGCTCAAGTCGAACCAGAACTTTCTTGCGCTGCAGTCCCAGCTGGAGGGCACAGAGAACCGCATCGCCGTCGAGCGGCGGCGATTCAACGAATCGGTGCGGGACTACAATACCCGGCTGCGTCTGTTTCCAGGCAGCTGGGTAGCCGGCCTGATGGGCTTCCAGCCCAAGGCGTTCTTCGAGGCGACCGCTGACGCGGCGACACCCCCGAAGGTGAAGTTCTAGTCTGCTTGCGGCAGTTTTCATCGCCGCCGCCCTCCTGATCCCGCCCGCGCCCACCGCGCGGGTGAACGACTACGCCGGTCTGCTCGGCGCAGCCGAGAGGGCTCGGCTGGAGACGCTCCTGGCCGAGCGGGAGCACGCCACCGGCGCCCAGATGGTGCTGGCGATCTTCCGCTCGCTGGAGGGCGAGAGCCTGGAGGACTTCTCCATCCGCCTGGCCGAGCGCTGGCGGGTGGGGCAGCGCGGCCTGGACAACGGCGTTATCTTGCTGGTCTTCCTCGACGAGCGGCGGACGCGGCTGGAAGTCGGCTACGGCCTCGAGCCCGTCCTGCCCGATGCGGTCGCCCGGACCATCATCAGCGAGGTGATCGCGCCGCGCTTCAGGGAGGGACGCTATGCCGCCGGGCTCGAAGCCGCGGTCAACGAGGTGTACGCCCGAATCACCGGCCCGCGTGCCGCACCGGCAGCGCGGCGGACCCCGCCCGAAGCCTGGCTGCCCTTCGTGGCCATCGGGGTGGTGACGCTGGTCATCGTCGTCATGATCGCCAGTGCGCTCCGGGGGGACCGCCACCTGAAGCGGCTTCGCCGTGGGCGCCGCGGCTATACCGCAGGGCCGGCCGGCTGGGAGGTCGGGCCGGGCTCCTGGGGCTCATGGGGCGGTGGTGGAGGGGGCGGCGGCTTCTTCGGTGGTGGCGGCGGGGGAGGCTTCTCCGGCGGGGGCGGCGGCTTCGGCGGCGGCGGCGCCAGCGGGCAGTGGTGATGGCCTCTCCGCCCCGCTGGATCAAGCGTGTGCTCGCCGACGAGGATCTGGCGGCGGTGAGTCGCGCCATCGCGCTGGCCGAGGCCGAGACCTCCGGCGAGATTCGCTTGCATCTCGAGCGCCGGTTGCCGGCTGGCGATCCCTTGACGCGCGCGCGGCAGGTTTTCACCGAGCTCGGTATGCCGCGAACTCGGGAACGCAACGGGGTGCTGATCTATCTGGCCTTCGCCGACCGTCGCCTGGCCATCGTCGGCGACGAGGGGATACACGCCAGCGTCGGCGCCGATTACTGGGACCGGGTGCGCGACCTGCTGGTGGAGCGCCTGCGCGAGGGCCGCGTGCGCGAAGCGCTGGTGGAGGCAGTGACCGAGGTGGGCCGGACACTGAGAGCGTACTTCCCCCGCCGCCCGGACGACACCAACGAGCTGAGCGATCGGGTGAGCACGCGCTGATGGTCTGATGTATCCTAGCGGGCCGAGGATGGAATGCGCGCGTGCATCGTCGTTGCCAGTCTGATCACGCTGCTGGCCGGCTGCGCCACTGGCCAGCAGTCGGCCTCACCCGTCACCAGTCTGGAAAGCGAGATCAAGCACAGGCGCTTTGTCGTCCTGCCCCGGCCCACTCCGGAAGCGGTGGATCAGGACGTCGCCGCGGTAATGGCCGAGCTGAAGGCCGCGGAGCAGCGCGAGGAGCTGGTGCGGCAGGTGATCCGCCCGTCTCTCCGCCCCGACCTCGACGACACCGTCAGCGGCGGCATCCAGAGCCGCAACCTGGGACGGGCCCTCACCCGCTGAGAAGGAACTCCTGCGCCGCGCCCAGACCGGCTCCGGCGCGGAAGGGCAGCCCGCACTCCTTCAGAGTCATCTCGACCCCGGCGAGCCCGCCCAGCAGGTCGAGCTCGTTGAGGCTGCCCAGATGGCCGATCCGAAACACCTTGCCCCTCATCTCACCCAGGCCCAGGCCCAACGAGAGCTCGAGTCGGCGCCAGGCTCGGTCGACGACGACGTCGGAGTCTTGACCCGGCGGCATTACGACCGCGGTGATGGTGTTCGAGTACTCGGCCGGGTCCCGGCAGAGCAACTCGAGCCCCCACGCCCGCACGGCCCGACGGCACGCCTCGGCCAGCCGCGCATGACGGTGGAACACCTGCGACAAGCCTTCCTCTTCGAGCATGGCCACCGACTCGCGCAAGCCGAAGAGGAGCGTCGTGGCCGGTGTGTAAGGAAATTGCCCACGCCGGTTGCGCTCGAACACGGGCTGCCAGTCCCAGTACGCACGGGGGCAGCGGGCCTTCTCGCTGGCGGTGATGGCGCGGTCGCTCGCCGCCAGGATCGCCATCCCCGGTGGCAGCATGAGGCCCTTCTGGGGCCCGGTGAGCGCGACGTCGACGCCCCAGGCGTCGAAGTGGAAGTCGATCGAGGCCAGCGAGGACACGGTGTCGACCAGCAGCAGCGCCGGGTGGTCGGCGCGCTGCAGCGCAGCGCGAACGCCGGCGATGTCGGAGGTGACTCCCGTGGAGGTCTCGTTGTGGACGACCAGGACCGCACGCAGCTCGCGGGCCACGTCCGCCCGCAAGCGCGCCTCTATCTGGGCGAGCGGTACGCCCGCGCCGTACGGCACCTCCAGGCGCTCGACCTCGACGCCGAAGGCGGCGGCAGTGCGCGCGAAGCCCGCCGCGAAGAAGCCGTTGACGCAGGCCAGGACCCGGTCGCCCGGCGAAAGCGTGTTCACGATCGTCGCTTCCCAGGCCCCGGTGCCCGAGCCGGGGAAGAGCGCGATGTGCCCGCGGTCTGCCTGGAACACGCGCTTGAGGCCGTCCAGGCAGTCGCGGAGCAGCGCCTCGAAGCGCGGCCCCCGGTGGTCGATGACCGGCTGGGACATGGCCCGCACGATGCGCTCGGGCACCAGCGTGGGACCGGGAATCTGCAGAAACGGCCGTCCGGGCATGGGGGCGAGTCTAGCACGGGCCCCGTGGTAGAGTGGGCGCCCGACCCATGACCCGCGACGAGATCCCCACCCCCGCGCTGCTGCTCGATCTCGACCGGTTCGAGCGCAATCTGACCCGGATGGCCGAGCACGTCCGACGCTCGGCCAAGCAGCTGCGCCCGCACGCCAAGACCCACCGCTGCCCGGAGATCGCCCGGCGCCAGGTGGCGGCCGGAGCCCTGGGCGTGGCCTGCGCCAAGCTCGGCGAGGCCGAGGTGATGGCGGCGGCCGGCATCCGCGGGATACTCATCACGACCGAGATCGTCTCGCCACCGGCGATTGCCCGGCTGATGCGGCTGCTCGGCGAGGCGTCCGACACGATGGTCGTCGTGGACCACGAGGACAACGTGGATCGCCTGGCCGCCGCCGCTGCGGCCGCGGGGCGCGTTCTGGACGTCCTCGTCGACGTCGACGTCGGTGGCCGTCGTACCGGCGTGGCGCCCGGCGCTCCCGCGCTGGCGCTGGCGCGCCGCGTGGCGGCCCAGCGCTCGCTGCGGCTGCGCGGCTTACAGGGGTACGCTGGGCAGTGCGCGCACGTGGTCGGCTGGAAGGCCCGCCGGGACGCCTCCCGCGCCGCCATGGCGCCGCTCATGGAGACGCGTGGACGACTGGAGGCCGCGGGGCTGCCGGTGCCGGTCGTCGCGGGTGCGTCGACGGGCACCTACGACATCGACGTGGAGCTCGACGGGCTCACCGAGCTTCAGGCCGGCTCGTACTGCGTGATGGACCTCGAGTATCGGCGGATCGGGGGGCGCGGCGGGGAGGCGCTCACCGACTTCGAGCTGGCCCTGACCGTCGTGGCCACCGTCGTCAGCGTGCCGACGGCGGACCGGGCCATGGTCGACGCGGGGCTCAAGGCCTTTTCCACCGACAAGCCCTTTCCCCCCGAGCCGGTGGAGCGCCCGGGAATCAGCTACGGCTTTGCCGGTGACGAGCACGGCCGGCTCACGGTCGTCGATCCCGACCGCCGCCCGCGGCTGGGCGAGCGCATCGAGTTCCTGCCACCGCACTGCGACCCCACGTTCAACCTCTACGACCGCGTCTGGGTGGTCAAGGGCCAGCGCGTGGTCGACGTGTGGCAGGTGGCCGCGCGCGGCCGCTCGGACTGACTCACCAGGCCTCCCAGAACAGCGCTTGCACGTTGCGGGCGTCGGCGGCGGCGAACAGCTGCGGACGCAGGCGCGCGCTCCCCGGCGCACCCGCGGAATACCAGGCCAGGTGCTTCTTGAGCTGGATCAGCGCTTCCCGCGGGGGCAGATGAGTTTCGATCAGCTCGCAATGCTGCCGGATGATCCGGGCCCGCTCGTCGCGGCTGGGCGGGCGAGGGCAGAACACCCAGGGCGTGCCGAGGGCGCCACGCCCGATCATGACCGCGGCGCAGCCGGTCGCGCGCGCCATGGCCTGCCCGTCGGCCTGGCTCCGCACGTCGCCGTTGCCGGTCACGGGAACGGCGACCGCCGACACCACCTCGGCGATGACGTCCCAGGGGGCCCGGCCCGTGTACTGCTGGCTGCGCGTGCGCGGATGCACCGTGATCGCGTCCACGCCCTCGCTCTCGGCGATCCGCGCGATCTGAGGCGCGTTCACCGTTCGCTCGTCCCAGCCGCCCCGGATCTTGATGGTGAGCTCCACCTCGATGGCCTTACGCATCGTTCGCAAGACGAGGGCCGTCTGGAGAGGATCCCGCATGAGGGCTGCGCCCTGGCCCTTGGCCACGATCTTGGGGACGGGACATCCCATGTTGAGATCGATGGCGTCGGCGCCACGCCCCTGCAGCCGGCGGGCGGCGTCGGCCAGCACGTCGGGATCGGCGCCCAGGAGCTGGAACGCCAGCGGCCGCTCCGCGGGGAGATAGCGAGCCAGCAGCTCGGTTCTGAGATTGCCCTCGATGAGGGCCCGCGCGTCGAGCTCCTCGCTGGTCAGCCGCCCGGCCCCGCAGGCGCGCGCGATCAGCCGGAAGGGCGCGTTGGTGGCGCCGGCCATCGGGGCCAGCCGGAGGTCGAGGGCGTCCATCGCGCTACAGCACCTGCTTGTAGAGCCGTCCGCCCTTCATGATCACCTTCAGATTGTCCGCGCTCTGGAAGGTTCTGAGATTTCGCAGCGGGTCGCCGGCCACCACGATGAGGTCGGCGTACTTGCCCGGCTCGAGCGTCCCGATGCTGTCTTGCATGCGGAACAACTCGGCGTTGGTCCGGGTCGCCGACAGCAAGACGTCCATCGGCCGCATCACCTGACCCTTGAGCTCGAGCTCCACGGCGCGCTGGGCCATCATGTCGCCCAGGAGGTCGGAGCCGGAGCCGATCTTGCAACCCGCCCGGTAGGCACGGGTCAGCCCTTGCACGCTCTGCTCGCGGGCCAGGGCGATCTTCTGGATCTGGTGGTCGCCGATGCCGTAGCGCTTGCCCTCCCGATAGATCGCCTCGTAGGTGACCATGGTCGGCACCAGGAAGGCGCCGGCCTCCTGGATGGCCCGGGCCGCGGCCTCGCCGATCAGGTTGCCGTGCTCGATGGAGCGGACCCCGGCCTCCACGGCCCGCCGCACCGCGCTGTCGGAGTAGGCGTGGGCCAGGACGTAGGTGCCGACCGCGCGCGCCTCCTCGACGGCCGCGCGCAGCTCGGCCACGGTGTACTGGGTGGTGTCGAGCTCATCGGCCGGGGACATCGCCCCGCCCGAGGCCATGACCTTGATCTGGTCGGCGCCGCGCCGGAGTTGCTCGCGCACGGCCCGGCGCACCTCGGCCTCGCCGTCGGCGATGGCGCTGTGCATCCCCACGCAACCATCCACGGGCGCGATCGACTCGGCCCGCCGGCGCAAGTCGCCGTGGCCGCCGGTCTGCGAGATGAAACTGCCCGACACCACCAGCCGCGGTCCCGGGAAATGGCCCTCCTCCAGGACCTGGCGGAAGCCGTAATCCGCGCCGCCGGCGTCGCGTACGGTGGTGAAGCCCTGCATCAAGCACTGCTCGGCCCGGCGCATCGCACGCGCCGCGATGTAGCTCGGCGGGTACTGGCGGTGCTGGTCGAGGACGTTCTCGGTCACCGCGCAGATGTGGACGTGGGCGTCGGTGAGCCCCGGCATCAGCGTGGCGCCTCGGCAGTCCAGGGTGGTGACCGGACCGGGCAGGGCGCCCACCCGGCCGCCGGGCAGGACCTCCTTGATGCGGTCGTCTTCGACGACCAGCGCCGCGCCCTCGACGGGATCGCGTCCCGTGCAGTCGATGACAACGGCGTTGGTGAGGACCGTGAGACTCATCGGATCACTCTGGCGCCATTACAGTATCATGCTCGCGCGGGCGGGGGACGCGCCCGCGCACGGCCATGGTTACCGATCCGATCTTCTTCCGCGACCTCGCGCTGGTGTTCGTCGCCGCCGTGCTGGGGGCGGCGCTGGCCTGGGTGACGCGGCAGCCGCTGATCCTCGGGTACGTGCTGGGCGGCATGCTGGTGAGCCCGTTCACGCCAGGACCATCCGTATCCGACGTCCATCGATTCGAGCTGTTCGCCGAGGTCGGGGTCGTGCTCTTGATGTTCTCCCTCGGACTCGAGTTCTCCCTCAAAGACCTGGGGCGGGTGAGGTGGGTAGCCCTCTGCGGCGGGCCGCTCGGCATCGTGCTCACGACCGCTCTGGGGGTGGGGGTGGGGGCCGGGCTGGGCTGGCCCCTGTTGCCGGGCGCGATCATCGGGATGGTGATTTCCGTCAGCAGCACGATGGTGCTGGTCCGGCTGTTGCTGGACCGTGGCGAGCTACACTCACGCCACGGCCGGATCATGCTCGGCACCGCGCTGGCCGAGGACCTCGCCGTCGTCGTGTTGATCGTGCTCATTCCGGCCCTCGGCGCGTTTCAAGGGCGCGGCCTCCACGAGCTCGGCCTGGCGCTCCTCCGGGCCGCCGTGATCCTCATTCCCTTCGTCTATCTGGCAGGCCGGGTGATGCCCCATCTCATGACGCGCGTCGCCCGCACCAACAACGCGGAGCTGTTCCTGCTCGTGGCCCTTGCGGTGGGCGTGGGCATGGCTGCCCTCACCCAGGCCGTGGGGCTCTCGCTGGCCCTGGGCGCCTTCCTGGCCGGCCTCACGATCAGCGGGTCCGACTACGCTCACGAGACGCTGGCCCGGTTGCTTCCGCTCCGCGATGTCTTCGTCGCCTTCTTCTTCGTGGCGATCGGCGTTCTGCTCGACCCCGGGGCGCTGTTCGCCCACCCGACCCTGCTGGCGCTCGTGATTGGCCTGGTGATGATCGGCAAGTTCGCCATCCGCGCCACGATCACCTGGCTCTTCGGCTACCCGGCGTCGGTGGCGATCCTGGTCGGCGTGGGGCTCGCCCAGATCGGGGAGTTCTCGTTCGTCCTCGTCCAGGTGGCCCGGAACGCCGGCCATGTGGGCGCCGACGTGTACAACGCCATCCTGGCTGCTTCGCTGATCACGATCCTCCTCAACGCCGGCCTCGTGCGTGCGGCCACCAGGTGGGTGGCCGAGGGGCGCCTGCTGGGGCAGCCGGCGGCGTTCCCGGAGCCGGCCAGCCGGATGCGGGACCACGTGGTGCTGTGTGGCTTCGGCCGGGTCGGCAGCGCCGTCAGTGAGGCCCTGGAGACGTTCCGCCTCCCCTATGTGGTCATCGAGATGGATCCCGACATCATCAAAGGGCTGAGGGCGAGGAAGCTGCCGTGCATCTTCGGCAACGCCGGTCAGGGGCGTATCCTGGAAGCGGCGGACGCCGCCCACGCCGCCCTGGTGGTCATCACCGTGCCCGACGGCCAGCAAGCCGGGCTGGCCGTGCGCGCGACCCGGGTCCTGAATCCCCGAGTGCCGATCGTGGCGCGCGCGCATCACCACGCCGCCGACGAAGCCCTCCGCGCCGCCGGCGCCACCGAGGTGATCCAGCCCGAGGTCGAGGCCGGCCTGACTCTCATCCGCCATGGGCTCGGCCAGCTCGCGCTGCCCAAAGACAGCCTGGTCGCGTACCTGGAGGCCCTGCGCGATGCCCTGAGCGGCGAGCCGGACCGAGCCCGCCAGGCCCGGCAGGGGCTGCCCGGGGTGCGCGAGGTGACGATCGGTGCCGACGGGCTCGCCGATCAATCGCTGGCCGAGGCCCGGCTGCGCGAGCGCTTCGGCATCACGGTGGTGCGGATCGAGCGGCCCGACGGAGACGTGGTCATGAGTCCGGACGCGGAAACCCTCCTGCGCCCCGGCGACCGCATCCGTGTCTTCGGCCTGCCTCATCAGATCGAGGCGTTCCTCGCCGAGACGGGACAAATCAGTTGATGAGCGCGACGATCCGGCTCGCCACCGACGCCGATGCCGCCGCAGTGGCGGCGATCTACGCCCCGTTCTGCGTTTCAACGGCCGTGTCGTTCGAGACCACCGCGCCATCGGCCCCGGAGATGGCGAACCGGATTCGCGCGCTGGTCGGGCGGCTCCCCTGGCTCGTCCTCGACGCTGACGGCCTCGTCGCCGGCTACGTGTATGCGAGTCCCCATCGCGAGCGCGCGGCCTATGGCTGGTCGGTCGACGCGGCGGTCTATGTCGCCCCCAGCCATCGCCGATACGGGGTGGGGCGGGCGCTGTACACCACGTTGTTTCAGGTGCTGCGGCTCCAGGGATATTACAAAGCGTACGCGGGGATCACCCTGCCCAACCCGGCCAGCGTGGGTTTGCACGAAGCGATCGGCTTCGAGCTGGTTGGTGTCTATCACGGCGTCGGCTACAAGCTCGGCGCCTGGCACGACGTGGCCTGGTACGGGCTGGCCTTACAGCCGGAACGGCTGGACCCGGGCTTGCCCCTGCCGGTCTCCAGCATCCTCGGCTCCCCGCGATGGTTGGAGGCGGTCGCGCGGGGGCTCGCCCACTATCGAAGTCCTGTCCTGTGACGAGCCACGACGTCATGCGCGCTGGACGCGGAGCCGGCGTCGTCGGCCCCGGTAGCGCATGTTGAGCATCTCCACGAAGAGCGAGAAGACCATGGCCGCGTAGATGTAACCCTTCTCGACGTGCCGGCCCATCCCCTCGGCCACCAGCATGACCCCGATGAGGAGCAGAAAGGCCAGGGCCAGGATCTTCACGCTGGGATGTCGCTCGACGAAACGGCTCACCGCATTGATGGCGATCATCATCACGATCATGGCAATGATCACGGCGATCACCATGGTGACGACGTGCTCGGCCATGCCGACGGCGGTGATCACCGAGTCGAGCGAGAAGACCAGATCGATGACGGCGATCTGGGCCACCACCCCCACCAGCCCGGCCCGATCCCCACTCGGCTCATGGGGCTCACCCCCCGCCTCCACCTTCACGTAGATTTCGTGCGTGGCCTTGAAGATGAGGAAGAGGCCGCCGGCGATCAGGATGAGGCCCCGCGCCGAGATCTCGCGTCCCAGCAGGGTGAAGAGCGGCGCGGTCAGGCCCATGATCCAGGTGATGGCCAGCAGCAGCAAAATCCGGGTGGCCAGTGCGAAGCCCAGCCCCAGGCGGCGCCCCAGGGACCGCTGTGACGGCGGGAGCCGGTCGGTGAGGATGGTGATGAAGACGATGTTGTCGATGCCGAGGACGATCTCCATCGCGGTGAGCGCGGCCAGCGCGATGAGACCATCTGTGCTGAGCCACTCCATGGTGATCTCCTGGGGGCGGGCGGGGTGCCCTCATCCGCCGCGGTTCATCCTCTTCTCGATGCCCTGCCACATGAGCTCGGCCCACCGGGCGTAGCCGGCGTCCGAGGGATGGTAGCCGTCGGCGGAGAGCAGCTCGGGACGCCGGGGCACCTCGTCGCGGCTGGCCGAGTAGAGGTCGACGACTTCGGCGCCGTAGATCTGGGCGGTGCGACGGAGCGCCTCATTGAACTCCACCGAAAGGCGGGCCACCCGCTCGTGGTGCCGGCCGCCGCCAAAGCGCCGTGTCACCGAAAGGTCGGGGAGGAGATTCACGACGATGATCGCCGGGGTCTTCCCCGTCAGCGATTCCAAAATGCTTCGGATGTTGCCCTCGTATTGCTGAACGGGCACCCCGCGGGTGATGTCGTTGGGGCCGACAGACAGCGTGACCAGGCGGGGACGCACCTCGACGGCCGGCCCGAGCTGTCCGGCTCTCACGTCGGCGGAGGTGGCGCCGCTCACGCCGAGATTCCGCAGGCGGGCCGCCGGGTACCGTTCGCGCAGCCGCGCGTGGATGCGGCTCACGTAGTTGAGCTCGCGACGACTGGCGCCCACGCCTTCGACCGTACTGTCCCCCAGCGCCACGTAGTGGACGTCGGCGCCGCGCTCGGCCGGTAACCCGCGCGCCGTGTCCGATCGGGGCGCGCAAGCCACCAGGAGCGCTACGAGTACGACGAGCTTCACCACCCGGCGCCAGCCTCCAGGGTCGACTGGTACCACGGCGCCTCGGGGAAGGTGATCGGGCGGATGGCGGGCAACGTGACTCCGGCCTGGCGGTAGGCCTGCACGTAAGCCCGCGCCGCCTCGGCCTCCCCTACGGCGCCCAGCGCATCGGCCAGCTCTATCGGTGTCTGGCCGTCGCGGTCAAAGCCCGCCAGGGCCGCGCCGAACCCGGCCCGATCCAACATGGCGCGGTAGAAGGGCTGCTGGAGATAACGCGTGAGCTCGGCGCGAAAAGCCCCGAGCGCGGCGGTGCGATCGTGGGTGACGGCCAGCGGCACGGCGGCGACGATCTCGAAACCGTCCAGCGTCTTGCCCGCGCGCTGGCGTCCCCGCGCGAGCGCGGGCATGGCGACCTCGCGCACGTACGCGGGCGGCGTGAGCCAGAGCACCGCACCGTCGGCGATCTCACCGGCCAGTTCCAACATCCGGGGCGAGAGCGCGGCGAGCAGCACGGGGGGCGCCGGCGGGCGCATCGGCACCCCCAGGCTCCACTGGACGCGGAAGTACTTGCCGGCGAAGGCCGCGCCCGCCCCGAGGGCGCCCCGCAGCACGGCGACGTACTCGCGCATCACGCCGAGGGGGTCCTCCAGGGCCAGGCCCAGCATCGCCTCCATGGCGCTACGGTGGCTCACGCCGATGCCCAGCCGGAAGCGTTGGCGGCTCAGCTCGGCCAGGGTCAGGGCGGCCTGGGCCATCGCCACCGGGTGACGCGGATAAATGGGCACCACGCCGTTGCCGAGTCCGATCTTCGTGGTGGCGGCGCCGTAGGCTTGCAGCACGAGGAAGGAATCCCGCCCCAAACCGTGGGTGACCCAGACACTCTCGTAGCCGAGGGCCTCGGCTCGCTTGACCAGCTCGACGGCCGATGACAGGTCGCGTCCGGGGATGACGTAGGCGCCCAGCTTCACGGCCGGCTCAGTCCCGGATCCACGATTCGGCGAGGGGGATCTCCCCCGGCCGGTGGCGCCTGGCCCGCCCCGTGCTGCGCCCGTCGCTCGGCGCCAGCCGCAGCAGCGCTTCCACCTCGGCCCGACGATAGAGGCGCTGACGCTTGATCCCCTGGCGGTAGCTTCGGAGCACGCCGCGGCTCACGTAGGCGTAGAGCGTGGCGGGCTTGACGCCCAGCAGGCGGGCCGCCTCCTTCACCGTGAGGAACTCCTCGCCGTCCAGGACGACCATCGCGCCCACCGTACCAGGGACGAGGCCGCCGGTCCATCGGCATACATGACCGTGTAGTCTTATCAATATAAATCATGTAATATCCAGCTCTAGGGTCGGGCCCCGGCAGGCGCGGATGCCCGCCGGCCCGCAGGGAGGGCAGCCATGGCGGCAGAGTGGAAGACGGGGCTGGAAGATGTGATCGCGGCGCGCTCGGCCATCTGCCAGGTGGACGGCGTCGCCGGGCGGCTCTACTACCGCGGGTACGAGATCGGCGAGCTCGCCGACGCCGTGCCCTTCGAGGACGTGACCGCGCTGCTGTGGTTCGGCGAGCTGCCGGGCGCGACAGCCGCCGCCGAGTTCCGGGCTCGCCTGACGGCCGCCCGGGGCTTGCCCGGGGCGGTGCTGGATCTGCTGCGCTCGCTGCCGCGGGACACGCATCCGCTCGATGCGCTCCGCACGGCGGTCTCGCTGGCGGCGAGCGGCGACCCGGACGTGCGAGCCAGCGATGCGGAAGCCAACCTGGCCAAGGCGGTCCGGCTCCTGAACCTGGTCCCGGAGACGGTGGCCGCCTGGCAACGGATCCGCGCGGGGCGCGAGCCCGTTCCGGCGCGGCGTGAGGGCGGGCACGCTGCCCACTTCCTCTATCTGCTGCGCGGCGAGTGGCCTGCGCCCGAGGTCGAGCAGGTGATGGACGTCATCCTCACCCTGCACGCCGACCACGAATTCAACGCCTCCACCTTCGCCCTGCGCGTGGCGATCGCGACCATGGCCGACCTGCATGCCGCGTTGACCGCGGCGGTGGCGACCCTCAAGGGCCCCCGCCACGGCGGCGCCAATGAGGATGTCCTGACCATGCTCCGCGAGATCGGCGATCCGGCGCGGGTCGAGGCCTTCGTGACGGCACGATTGGGCGCCCACGCCGGGCTCAGCCGCCGCGAGCGGAGCGACCCCCGCGCCCGCATCCCCGGCTTCGGTCACCGAGTGTACCGGGTGGACGACGCACGGGCTCGGGTGCTGCGAACCATGGCCAAGACGATGGCGGCGGCCACCGGGCGGGAGCGGCTCTTCGAGGTGGCCGAGCGTTTCTACGAGGTCATGCGGGCGCGCACGACCCTGCCCGTCAACGTGGACTTCTTCTCGGCGGTGGTCTACGACGCGCTCGGTCTCCCGCCGGACTTCTGCACGTCGATCTTCGCCGCGGGGCGCGTGGCCGGCTGGTGCGCGCACGCGCTCGAGCAGTTCGCGGACAACCGGCTCATCCGTCCCCGCGCCGAATACGTGGGGCCCGCCCCGCGCCCGCTGGCGCGAGCGGGCTGATATCAGGCGGTGGCGATGCTGACTTCCATGGCGTCGTCGTCGAACGGGTACTCCCGCGAGCGATAGCGGCCGCTGCTCCGCACGTATTCGAGGTAGGGTGCCACCTCGCGGCGGTAGACGCCAGTGTTGTCGGCGACCACCACCGCCCCCGGCAGGAGCTTGGGCTCGAGCTGGCGAAGGTAATCGATGTAGTCCTCCTTGGCGGCGTCGATGAGGACGAAGTCGAAGCGGCCAGGCAGAAGCGGGATGACGCGAAGCGCGTCGCCCACGACAATCCGCACCTTTCGCGCCAGGCCCGCCTCGGCCACGTTGCTCTTCACGAACTTGGCCAGGTACGGGTTCACCTCGATGCAGGTGAGGCGGCCGCGCGGGGGGAGGGCGGCGGCGATGAGGATCGCCGAGTAACCGAGCAGAGAGCCGATCTCGATGGCTCGGGTAGGTCGGTGGCGGTCGATGAGGCGGCGCAGGACCCGACCTTTAGCCCGCCCGATGACGGGAATGGTCCACAACGCCGTGGCGCGGTCCATCAGCGCCAGCATGCGTGTGGCTCGCTTGGTCATTGTCGCGGGTGACGCGAGCGCGGTTCAGACCGTGGCTGGCCTGCTCTAGGTACGTGTGGCTGCCTTCGTCCAGACCGATTGATCATCTGAGGCAAGCGTGTGGCTCCGTTCGCCGGGACCGATTGATCATCTCGAACGGCGTCGCGATCACCGGGCGCGGGGTAAGCGCGCAGCGACGGCATCGGGAAGCGGGTAGCGGCGCTGCCAGGTGCCGGCCTTGACGATCTGCCCGGGCAGCGGCCGGCCGATGATCTCCTGCACGCGCCGGGACGCCGTGAGCAGGCGTTCGAGGTCGATCCCGGTCTGCACCCCCATGGCGTGCAGGCAGTGCACCAGATCCTCGGTGCACACGTTGCCGGAGGCGCCGGGGGCGAAGGGACACCCCCCCAGGCCGCCCACGGAGGCGTCGAAGCTGCGCACCCCGCACTCCAGCGCGGCCAGGATGTTGGCAATGGCCATGGCCCGGGTGTCGTGCGTGTGCAGGATCCACTCGATGCCCGAGAACCTCGGCATCAGATGCTCGAGGGTTTGCTGGACCTGCCGCGGATTGGCCATGCCGGTCGTGTCGGCCAGGGCGATGGCCCGAGCGCCGATGTCGACCAGACGGCGGACCACGCCCTCGAGCCCCCTCACCGGCACCTCGCCTTCGAAGGGGCAGCCGAACGACGTGGAGATGCCGCAGCCCACCGGTATCCGAGCCCGCCCGGCCACCTGCATGACCGCTTTCAGCTTCTCGATGGACTCGGCGATGGTCATGTTCACATTGGCCAGATTGTGGCTCTCGCTCGCCGAGACGACGGTGTGGAGCTCGTCGACCCCGGCGTCGACGGCCCTCACGGCGCCCTTGTCGTTGGGGACCAGGGCTGCGTAGCGCGTGCCCGGCCGCCGCCGGATTCCGGCCATGACCGCCTCGGCATCCCGAAGCTGGGGTACGACCTTGGGATGCACGAAGGACGTCACCTCGATCCGGGGCAGCCCCGCGGCCGAGAGCAAGTCGACCGCCTCGATCTTCTGCTCGGTCGGGATCCACTCCGGCTCGATCTGGAAGCCATCCCGCGGCCCCACCTCGCAGATCGTCACTCGCTCCGGCAGCTTCATGGCATCATTGGCCCCCCGGGCGCAGGACCCGGCGCCCGCGAGTCTAGCACGGGCGGAATCGGTCGACCGGCGAGGGGCATCTCAACGCAGGAGGGAGATATGAACGTCAACATCGGCATTCCCGGCGCCAAGCGTGATGCGGTCGCCAACATGCTCAACGCCCTGCTGGCCGACGAGTACGTGCTCTACACGAAAACCCGCAACTACCACTGGAACGTCGTCGGCCCCCAGTTCAACGATCTGCACAAGTTCTTCGAGAGCCAGTACGAGGAGCTGAACGACATCGTGGACGACGTGGCCGAGCGCGCCCGCACGGTCGGCGGCAAAGCCGTGGGAACCCTGATCGAGTACACCAAGACGACCCGGCTACGGGAGCGGGCCGGGGAGTATCCCGACGCCCGGGGGATGATCGCCGACCTCCTGGGCGACCACGAGACCATCGTGAAGCAGCTCCGGGCCGACCTGGTCACCGCCATGGACAAGCACGGCGACGCCGGCACCAGCGACTTCCTCACCGGCCTCATGGAGAAGCACGAGAAGATGGCCTGGATGCTCCGCGCTTTCCTAGGCTAAGCCGACCCCAGAACAGCGGAGACGGCGGAGGGTTGTCACACCACGCGTGAATGGGGGTGGTTTGGAGGGGGGGCGCGTCGCGTGCCCCCTCCATCTTTATGAATTCCCCTTGCCCTCCCCGCGCGCGACGGGCTCCAGGCCGATGGCCGCTCGCCAGTCGACCCTTCCGGTCAGAAGGGGCCGCAGGCCCAGCAACAAGAGCGTGAGGGCCAGCAGCAACATGACGGCCGTGATGGGCCGCGTGAAGAAAATGGCGTAGCTTCCCGCCGACATGGCCAGGGACTGGCGAAAGCTCAGCTCCATCATGGGAGCCAGGACCAGGCCCAGGACGATCGGGGCGATCTCGAAGTCGAACTTCCTGAGGACATAGCCGAGCAGGCCGGTGGAGGCCATGATCCACACGTCCACCACGCTGTTGTTCACCGCGTACACCCCGAGCGTAGCCAGGGCCAGGATGGATGGATACAGGAAGGAGTACGGGACGCGCAGGAGATTGACGAAGATCCCGACGAAGGGCAGGTTCAGGATAAGCAGCACCACGTTGCCCACGTACATGCTGGCGATGAACCCCCAGAACAGCTCGGGCTGCTGCTGGATGAGCAGGGGCCCGGGGGCGATGCCGTGGATCATCATCGCGGCCAGCATGATGGCCGGTACGGCGCCCGAGGGCAGCCCCAGCGCGAGCATGGGCACGAAGGCGCCGGATGTGGCCGAGTTGTTGGCGGATTCGGGCCCGGCCAGCCCCGCCACGGCGCCGTGACCGAACTGCTCGGGGTGCTTGGAGAGACGCCGTTCGACGGCGTAGGAGACGAACGAGGAGATGACGTGGCCAGGCCCCGGAATGATCCCGATCGCGAATCCCAGCAACGTCCCCCGCCCGATGGGCCAGGCGGCGTCCCGCCATTCCTGTCGGGAGGGCAGCAGCTCGCGCAAGCGGGGCGTGCGGATCTTGGTCGTGGTGGTCCGCCCGGCCGACAACAGAATCTCCGAGATGCCGAAGAGCCCCACCGCGGTCGGCACCACGCCGATCCCGTCGCCCAACTCCACGATCCCGTAGTGGAAGCGGAAGAAGCCACTCATCGTGTCGATGCCGACCATGCCCAGGAGCAGTCCGAGCGCGGCCATGGTCAGCGCCTTGGCCATGGAGCCTCCGCTCATGTACGCCAGCACCAGCAAGCCCAGCACCAGGAGGGCAAAGTTTTCCGGCGGCCCGAAGCGGAGAGCGAACTCCGCCAGCGGCGGGGCAAGAAGCATGAGGCCCACCACGCTCACGGTCCCCGCCACGTACGAGCCGACGGCGGCCAGGGCCAGGGCGGCCCCGGCCCGTCCCTTCTGCGTCATGGCGTAGCCGTCGATGCACGTCATCACCGATGCCGCCTCGCCCGGGATTCGCATGAGGATGGAGGTGGTGGATCCCCCGTACATGGCTCCGTAATAGATCCCGGCCAGGAGCACGATGGCGTTGGTGGCGTTCAACCCGAAGGTGATGGGGAGAAGCAGGCTGATCCCCGCCAGGGGCCCCACGCCCGGGAGGATGCCCACCAGGGTTCCCACGATGCAGCCCACGAACGCGTAGAGCAGCACGGCCGGCGACAGGGCGACGGCGAACCCGCTCGAGAGGTTCTGCAGCGTCTCGATCATGGGGAGCGGGGCCGCCTAGAACCCGAATGGACCCTGTGGCATGGGCACCTTCAAGAGGGTGTTGAACAGGAAGTAGCTGCCAAGTGAGAAGCTCAGGGCGAACACCACCCCCACGACCAGGCTCTTTTTCTCCAGCAGGGTCACCAGCGCGAAGAGGGCGACGAGGATCGTGAGGCGGTAGCCGAGACGCTCGAACGCCAGGGCCATGAACACGCAGGTGCCCAGGATGGCCACCGCGTGGCGCCACTCGGTCCACTCCAGGGCGGAGAGGGGTCGGGCGGTCGCACCGCCGACGACCGCAAGGCTACACACTAGCAGGGTCAGGGCCAGGAGCACCGGAACCGTGCCGGGACCGGGCGCCTCGACCGTTCCGAAGGGGAGCTTGGCGCTCTCCCAGAGGGCGAGGACGGCGAACACGGCCAGGAGCGCCCCCGCCAGCCGATCAGTCGTCAGCGCCGGCGTCCCTCGACAATCCGCGCGTCACTTGGCATCCGGTTTCCCTATTCTCTTGATGACCCTGGCCAGCATCTCGGAGTCCTTGTCCCACCAGGCTTTGAACTCGTCGGCGTCCTGGTAAGCGGGGGGCATCTGCATCTTTTCCGAGGCCGCCTTGAACTCGTCGTCTCGCACCGCCTGTCGCACGGCGTCGCGGAGCGTCTTGAGCGCGTGGGCCGGTACGTCCTTGGGCGCGAAGAGCCCGGTCCACAGATAGACCTCCACGTCATAGCCGAGCTCTTTCATGGTCGGGGTGTCCGGGAAAGAGGCCAGCCGAGTGGCCCCCGAGTTGGCCAGGACACGTACCTTGCCTGCCTTCGCCTGGGGCGACACACCTCCGGTGGACAGGGTGGCGACGGTCGCGTGCCCGCCCAGTACCGCGGTCAGAGCTGGACCGCCCCCGGTCGTGGGCAAGTGGCGCAGTTTGATCCCGGCCGCCTGCATGAACGCTTCCATCGCCAGGTGGGCCACGCTGTACGGCCCGGCGGAGGCATAGATGATCTGGTCGGGGCGCTTCTTGGCGTCGTCCACCAGCTCCTTCACGGTCTTCCAGGGAGCGTCGGCGCGCACCATCAGCAGGGTGGGATCCGCGTTCAGGCGAGCGATGGGGACGAACTGGTCCCGGGTGAACGCGGGCGTCCGGCCGGCCAGGCGGTCGGCCTCCGGGATGGTCGAGATGGAGAACACCGTGAGCATGATCGTGTAGCCGTCTGGCTTGGCCACCGCCACGGCCTGGGTTCCCACGGCGCCCCCGCCGCCTGGCTTGTTGAGGACCACCACCGGCTGCTTGAGGGCGCGCTCCAGGGCCGGGGCCAAGGGCCGCGCCGTGAGGTCGGCGGCGCCCCCCGGAGGGTACGGGGCCACGATGGTGACGGGACGCGTGGGATAGGGCTCCTGCGCCGGGGCCACGCTCGCCAACGGCCAGAGCACCAGGGCAACAGCCAGCAGCACGCGTAGCATGGGAACCTCCTTGGAGGATCTCGATGTCCTTGTATCAGAAGGCGGTGCGCTCATACAGCCCGTCGAGCCGGTCACCGGGGTTCCTGCCTCGGTAGCGCCGCACCCTCGGGAATGAACCTCAGCGAGGCGGAGTTCATGCAGTAGCGCAGTCCGGTGGGCTGCGGCCCGTCCGGGAACACGTGGCCCAGGTGGCCGTCACAGCGACGGCAGCGGATCTCCACGCGCTCCATTCCGTAGCTCGTGTCGCGGATGGACGTCACGTGCTCGGCGTCGAACGGCTCGAAGAAGCTCGGCCAGCCGGTGCCCGACTCGAACTTGGTGCGTGAGCGGAACAGGGGCAGCGCGCAGAGCCGGCACGCGTAGACGCCCTCCTGCTTGTTGTCGAGCAGGCCGCCGCAGAAGGGACGCTCCGTTCCATGATCGAGCAACACCAGCCGCTCCTCCGGCGAGAGGTCGCGGGCCAGGCGGTCGCGATCGTCCGGAGCCAGCGGGCCGAGGTCGAAGCCGGAACCCGAGCGTGGGCTCATGGGCCTGGCCTCCGCAAGCAGCGCTCCACGGCGTCGGCCAGCGCATCAGCGCGCGCATCCAGGTCCGGCTCCGTCAGGTTGGCAATGGGGTGCGGGGTGTCCACGAACGCGTAGCCGGGCTTGCCCCAGCTCGTCGCCATAGCTTCGCCAGTGTTGCGGAACGGCGTGGTGACGATGGCCACCGCCGGCACGCCCTGTTGCTCCATCAGGATCGCGTCGAGCACACTGCTCGAGCTGCAGGACCCTCAGTCGCCGATGCCCGAAACGACGAGATCCGCCTGGCTCCGCAGCGCGCGGATGGCGGCCTCGTCGATCTCGTGGCTGGGCGAGCGCTTGCGATTGGTGATGGCCACGGTCATCCCGTGGCGCCGGGCCAGGCGCTCGGCGAGCTTGCCCAGCAGGGCGTCGGAGT
>DATIAY010000153.1:0-16673 GCA_035457825.1 Candidatus Methylomirabilota bacterium | reverse complement strand
GGAATGCGAACGTCCCGCTCACCACGTGGCCGTCCGCCGACATCACGACCCACTCCACCTGCCAGGGGCCCGGGCTCAGCGCGGGCGCCCGTGCTTCAAGTCGGTCGGCCGGCCCGTCGGCGCTGATCGTCAGCGGCCGCGCCCGCGCCTGGCCGTCGATCAGACGGAGGCGGCAGAGCCGCTTCTCTACCCGATTGTTGAAGACGAGCGTGATCGCGGCCGGTGAGCCCGTCGTCACGGCGCCGGCCGCGGGGGACGACTCGAGCAGGAGCGAATGGGCGGCGGTGGGGCCGGGCAGAGCCAGCATCAGCGCGCCGACGAGCAGCGCGACGGCCGGCGTCACCGCCAGTCGTCGAGCACGAGGTGGGTGGGGTCCTCGTAATCCTCCTGTCGGCCGCGCTGCATGCGGACCATGGTGAAGTCGACCTGGTACCCCGCGCGGAGCAGCGTGCTGTAGGCGGTGCTGTAGCGCGTGTAGACGGGCAGGATGACGCGCTGCAGCCCGAGCTCTTGCCCGTGCTCCTCGAGGGCGGCGAGGAACTGCTCGAGGAACTCCACCCGCTTCTGCTGAGGGTCGATGGCCAGGTACTTGACATAGAGCGAGCCCATCGGGGCCTCGCTCACGCCAGGAGTGTGGCAGATCGCAAAGCCTAGCAACTCCCGCCCGCGCTCGAGGAGCAGCGTATCTCCCAGGGCCAGACCGTCGACGATCTCGATCTCCTTGGCCACGTCCAGGCCCCGGCAGATGGCGTTGGTGATGCGGTGGAGCCGAGGCAGCATCCCCTTCTTCTTGGCCTCCTCGAGCGTAGAGAACCGCCGCACGGACAGGGGCGACTTGACGGCCCGGAACATGGGGGGCCGGCCATTGTGCCGTTCCAGTGCCCGACTCATCACCGCCGCCAGGGCCTTCGGCCGAAAGCCCAGCTTGTGATAGAGGCCCAGGTGCTTGGGGCTGGTGGGGTAGGTCACACAACCCTGCAGCGCCGTCTTGTTCTCCTCGAAGAAGGTGAGCACGGCCTGGATGAGCTGCTGCCCGATCTTCTGGTTCTGGTAGTTGGTGAGGACGGCCACCGGGCCGAGAATTCCGACGCTGCCCCAGGTCACTCCCAGCGCGGCGCCGACGAGCTTGGTGCGGTCCTCCTCCGCCACGAAGCAGCCCCAGGGCTCCATGAGCCAGCGGTGATGAACGTACTGGGCGCCGCTGAACGGCTGGCGCGGGCGAGTGCCCAGCTGGCGCTCGAGGAAATCACCGAACGTCTGGTCGATGACGTCGCGCACGCGAGAGAGATCGCCCTTGCGCACACGACGGATGTGGACTTTCGTGAACCGTCCCTGGGAGTCGGCGCCGAGGCGATCGACCGTTGCCCTCACGCGGAGACACCCGCCAGGTCTTCCAGCAGGGTGATCACCGCAGAATGATCGAGCTGGCCGCGCCCCTTCACCCTGAGCGCGTTGAAGAGCTCCTGCACGACGGCGGTGGCGGGCAGCGGCACGCCCAGGGCGCGCGCCGATTCCATGATGAGCCCGAGATCCTTGTAGTGCAGGTCGATCTTGAACCCGGGTTTGTAGCTGTTGCTGACATAGTTGGGCGTCTTCTGATCCAGGCATCGTGAGCCGGCCAGGCCACCGGCCAGCGCCTTCAGCGTCAGCTCCCGGTCGAGCCCGGCCTTCTTGGCCAGCGTGAGCGCCTCACCCAACGCGGTCAGGTTCACCGCGACGATCACCTGGTTGGCGAGCTTGGTGAAGCCGCCGAAGCCCAGCGGACCGAGATAGGTGATGGTCTTGCCCATCGCCTGAAAGATGGCCAGCACCTCGTCGAACACGGCGCGGTCGCCGCCAACCATGATGGAGAGAGCGCCCTCGATCGCCCCCTTCTCACCGCCGGATACCGGCGCATCCAGCATGCGCACGCCCTTGGCCTCGAGCGTCTTGCCGACGCGCTGGGAGACGATCGGCGAGATCGTGGACATGTCGATGAAGACCAGGCCCCGGCGGGCGCCCTCGACGATGCCGTCCTTGCCCAGCGCGACCAGTTCCACGTCCGGGGAATTCGGCAGCATCGTGATGAGGACATCGACCCGCCCCGCGACCTCGCGGGGTGAGTCAGCTGCCTTGGCGCCAGCAGCAACGAGCTCGTCTACGGGCGTGCGGCTTCGACTGTGGACAACCAGTGGGTAACCGGCCTTGAGAAGATTTCTGGCCATAGGACGACCCATAATCCCAAGACCAATGAATCCAATACCTTGCGGCATGCGACCCCCAGGGGGCGAGGGTTGGTGGAACGCGCCGTTAGTACCATATGGGGATGTGGGGAATCAAGGCCAATTCCTAAACGATCAAGCCGAGCTATTCCCAATAGGAAAGTGAGGATATCTGCTAACTCTTCTTCGTCCCCCACAGATCCCGGGCTAGCCAGTCGAGCCCGAGGCCCTTCAGCGTCTGGGGAAGCGGCTTGCCGGTCTTGCGGTCGTAGCCGACCTTGCCGTACCAGGTCTCGACCATCTTCTCCCACTGCTCGCCGACGGCCTGGCCCTTGGCCGGGCCGTCGTGGGGCGTCGAGCCATAGCGGACGGACGGACGCTCCTTGTCGACGCCGATCCCGCAGCGCAGACGAATGGCCCGGAAGAGGGCCGCCGTGCGGCGGCCGAAGCGCATCGCCTCGTCGAGCGTGTACTGCCAGCCGGTCGCCGCCCCCAGCGCTCGCGCGAGGTTCTCGATCCGGGTGCGGCCCGTGAAGATGCAGATCCCCAGGGAGTCCTCGAAATGGCGGCGACCCCGGATGCCAGCCACCTGGGTGGCGACCTCCTCGCCGTTGAAGGGGTTGATGCGGGTGGGCAGCCCCAGCTCGGCCACGTGCACGGGTACGCCGGACTCCAGAGTCCCGGTGGAGCCGGTGCAGGTGTCGAGCATCTCATCCCAGCGACCGCGATGGTCGTGCCCGCGCGGCGAGGCGCCCTGCGCCGTGTAGATCGCGGCGTCGCGGGCCGCGCCGCCCAGGCGCTCGGAAGCCACCTTGACACCTTCGGCCAGCACGTCGCCGAAGCCCTCGCGCTTGACGAGCATCTGCAGCAGCCGGTTGGCCCCTTTGATGTCGCCCCACTTCAGCTCGAAGCCGAGCTGCTGTTTCGTGATAAGCCCGCGCTCCTGGCACTCCATCACCCAGCCACACAGCCACCCGAACTCGTTCACATCCACACAGGCCCGGTCGAGCTGGGTGTTAAGCCAGGACACGCCTTGCTGGTCGGTAGCTCCGATCGTCCAGCCCGCCCCCGACCAGCCTTCGTACTCGGGCTCGTCCACAATCGCGCCCTTGAAATCGCCGCCGCGGATCACCTGCATGTGGCAGTGGTGCATGCCGCAGGCGTTGCACTGGTGGCCACGGTGATCGAAGCCCTCGCGCAGCTTGGGCGCCTCCCAGCGGGAGAGGTCGTCGTAGGGCACGTTCGTGGTGTAGTTCTTGATGGGCAGCACACCGAGCTTGCCCAGGTTCACCACGCCGGGCAGAGTCCCATACTCGTACAACGACTTGGCCGAGGGGTCGGTCTTGAGGTCGTGGGCGATGTCGTCGGCGGCCTGGATCACACCCCGATAGTCGGCGGCCCGCAGCGCCCGCGTGCCTTTTACGATGGCCACGGCCTTGAGGCGCTTGGCGCCCATCACGGCGCCGCAGCCGTTCTTGGAGGCCACGTGGCCGTAGTCGCCGTGGATGGCCGCGAAGCGCACCCGCTTCTCCCCGGCCACGCCCGACGTGTAGACGGACAGCTGATGGCCGGTGAGCCCCAGCATCCGTCCCAGGGTGTCCTGGGTCTCCCAGGTGTCCAGCCCCAGCAATGGCTTGGCGTCCCGCAGCTCGACTACGTCGTCGTTGATGTAAAGATAGACCCAGTCTTTCGACTGACCCTGGATCACGATCGCGTCGTAGCCGCAGTACTTGAGGTTGGTGCCGAAAAACCCGTTGGCCTGGGTGGAGGTAGGCCCGTTCGTCATGGCCCCGATGGTGACAACGGTGAGCGCACCGGTGCCCCACACCGGCAGTCCGGCCAGGGGACCGGTGGCGAGCACCAGACGATTGTCCGGATGATCCCAGGAGACGTTGCCCTTGCCGCCCCGGGTCGCCGTCTCCCGATAGAGAATGAGGGCGCCCAGCCCGGCGCCGCCGAGCCAGGCCCGCATATCCTCCGGGCTCCACCGCTCCGTCGCGCACTTCTTTTTGGTGAGGTCCACGCGCAGGAGCTGACCGGTGTAGGCACCGGGCAGCGGGCTCGACGCGGGCGTGGCCTTGCTACGGGGTGTCGCGCTCGTCGTTGGGCTCATACCGCCACCGGGGTAGTGCCGGGCGCCTTCGACGGGCGTCCCAGCACGGTTTCGTCGAGCAGTCGTCGCGTCGTCTTCGACGCGATGTAGGCCGACTTGATGTCGAACGGGTTCTGGCGAAGCATGTCCTTGAAGCGGCCCAGGGGGATCTGGGTCTGGACGAGCCCCTTGAGCATGCCCACGTCGTTCGTCGTCCAGATGTCGCTGGAGGGGCCCAGGATGATGGCGCCGGCGAGCCGGTCGCCCCGCCAGAGCAGCTTGCGGTAGGCCGGCCGGTCCCGCTTCACCGCGATCATCGCCTCCGCCCCGGCGTCCTCCCAGGCCCCGAACGACGCGACATCGAGGCGGCAGACCTCCACGATGTTCATGAGCAGGCTGCCCGGGTAGCGGACATCCTTGCCCGCCATGTTCGCGCCCACCACCCGCCCGTGCTCCTGGGCCGTGGGCTCGATGGCGTGTACGGCAGCGGTCCCGGAGATGCGATCCGGCCCCTCGGCCACGTCGCCGGCGGCGTAGACCCTGGAGACGCTGGAGCGCAGATGGTCGTCCACCACGATCCCCTGCTTGATCCGGATACCGGATGATTTGAGCCATTCGAGGTTCGTCCGGATCCCCGTGGCCATGATCACGGTGTCGGCCACGATATCGGGACCCTTGGCGAAGCGCAGGCGCTTGCGGCCCTTGGCCTCCTCGATGCTCTTCAGCGTGGCGCCGGTGCGAATGGCGACGCCGTGGTCGCGCAGCCAGGTCTCCACGAGCTCGGCGCCGGTGGCATCGATCATGCGGGGCAGGATCCGCGGGGCGATCTCCACGATCGTCAGGGTCGCGCCCAGCGCCAGGATGGAGTTGAGAATGGTGAAGGCGATGAACCCCGCCCCCACCAGGACCACGTGGCTGCCCGGCCGAATGTCGGCGATGAGGGCCCGGCACTGGTCCATCGTCCAGAAGGAGTGGACGCCGGCCAGGTCGGCGCCCGGCACCGGTGCCTTCACCGCGGAGGAGCCGGTGGCGATGAGGCAGTCGTCGTACTCCACGGTCGTGCCGTCGTCCAGGGTGCACACGCTGGCCGCGGTGTCGAGCTTCACGGCGCGTCGGCCCAGGTGGGTCTTGGCGCCCCACTGAGCCAGCACCGCCGCGGTGGCGGTGAAGACGTGCGATTCGGCGATCGAGCGATCGAGATAGTAGGGCAGCACCATGCGGGAGTACGGCTTCTCGGCGCTGACCAGCGTGATCTCGGAGCGCTCGCCTTCCTCCTCGCGAATCGTCCGGATCGCGTTCATGCCCGCGGTACCGCCGCCGATGATGAGATGACGCGCGGCCATCAGCGCACCTCCGCCAGGATGCGCCCCGTCCGTTCCGCGGCGAAGTCGCCGAGCCAATCGGCCGTGGCCACCTCCTCGTAGAGAATGGCCGCGGTGGGGCAGGCCTGCACACAGGCTGGATCCCCGTTGCAGAGGTTGCACTTGAAGGCCTTGTGCGTGTCGGGATCGTAGAACATGGTGCCGTAGGGACAGGCGATCGTGCAGAGCTTGCAGCCCACACAGAGGTCGTCCACGACGTCCTTGGCGCCCGCCGCGTTGATGGTGATGGCGCCCACCGGACAGGCCGTCATGCACCAGCCCTCCGCGCACTGCGGGCAGGTGTACGGGGCATAGGAGGTGTGGCCTTCGAACGGGGACACACGGATGACCGACTTGGCGGGCTGGAACGTCCCGGTCTGCATGTACGAGCAGGCCAGCTCGCAACGGAGGCAGCCGGTGCAGCGCTCCGGGATCATCTTCAGTACTTTCATCGCTTCTTCCGGGCCTTCCCCTTCCCGCCGCCCTCCAGCCGCTCGATGAACTCGTCGAGGGGGATGGCGGCCATCGTCATGCCGGCAGCGCCGCCCCGCGCGCCCACCTCGACCGACACCCGCGAGATGGTGGCGTTGTCCGGCGCTTCGATGACGGTGACGAAATCGTAGGGGCCGAGGACGGCGTACTGGGCCAGGACCCGCGCGCCCATGCGCTCGACATCGGCGTTGACCTTGCGGATCCAACCGGGACGCTCCCGCACGACCTTGCGGCCCGATTCCGAGAGCGTGCTCAACATGATGTACAGACTCACGGTCGGATCTCCTTTCGCAGCGGGCGGTAGTATATCAGACGGGCGCCTGCCCGCTCGACGGCCGAAGGAATGCGTAGACCGACGAGAAATCCTTCCGGCCATAGCCGTGCGAGGAGGCCAGCCGGAGCAGCTGCTGGGCCGCCGGCGCCACCGCCACCGGCACCCGCAGCTCGCGGGCCGCGTTCACCGCCAGGCCCAGGTCCTTGGCCATCAGATCGGTCATGAACCCCGGAGCGTAGTCCCGGTTGGCGGCGGCCTGCTCCACGATGCCGGGCACCGGATGACCGTGCTCCATGACCCAGGTGTTCCCCGACGATTTGGCGATGACCTGGGTGAGGATCCGGGGATCGACCCCGAAGCCCTCGGCGATGCGGAAGGCCTCGCTCACCGCCACCATGGCCACGCCGGCGATGAGGTTGTTGCAGAGCTTGGCCACCTCGCCCGATCCCACGGCGCCCACGTGGATGATCGTGCTGCCCATCGCCGCCAGCGCGGGACGCGCCTCCTCCAGGTCCGGGGCGTCACCGCCGACCATGATGGTCAGCGTGCCCGCCACGGCGCGGGGGACGGCGCCCGACACGGGCGCGTCGAGGAAGCGGACGTCGGCCTCGCGCAGCCGCGCCGCCACCCGACGGGTGACTCCAGGATCGATCGTCGACATGTCCACGCAGAGGCGACCGCGAGAAACCCCGGCGAGCACGCCGGCGGGCCCCAGGTAGGCCGCCTCCACGTGCGAGGACGATGGCAGCATCGTCACCACGAGGTCGCCCTGCTTGGCCGCCTCGGCGGCCGAGCCCGCGGCCGTAGCCCCGAGCGCGATGGCTGCGTCCAGCGCCGGGCGGGCGAGGTCGTAGGCGACCACGGGAAATCCCTTGGCGAGCAGATTCCTGACCATCGGCTGTCCCATCGTGCCGGTGCCGATGAAGGCGATGCGCATGTCATCTCTCCTTTGTTGTAGCGGGGGCCGCGCGGCCGGCTCAATCCGAGGGTGGCCTGCCCTGGGTGCGTGTGGCTCCGCTCCGTCGTGTCAATCGTTCGCGTATTGTGGCCCGGCTACTGCCTCAGCACCATCTGGGTTTGGATCGTGAGCGAGAGCAACCGGCCTGCGGCGTCGGTGACCCGAGTCTGCCACACCATCGTGCTGCGCCCGCGATGCAGCGGCATGCTCTCGGCCCGCACCACGCCCTGCTGCCCGCCCGCGAAGAAGTTGGTCTTGGACTCCAGCGTGGCCGTCGACGCCCCCGGCGGCAGGTTGAGGACGGTGGCGGTAGCGCCGACGGTGTCGGCCAGCGCCATGAGGCTGCCACCGTGCAACCGCCCACCGAACGTCCGCAGCTCGTCGCGGACAGTGAGCTCGGCGACCACGCGGTCGCGCGTGGCCTCCACGAACCGGATCCCGAGCAGCTCCGCCATCGTGCCCCGGTGGTGCTCGTCGAGCGACTTCGGATCGATGGTCACATCTGCCTCCTGCTTCGCCGCGGCCTCCTCAGCCACGCCGACCTATAATGCCGCGGTGCTCGCCGGCCTCCTGCTCATCGCCCTGGCCGCGGTGTCCTGGGGCACCACTGGCTCGGTGACCACGATTCTTGTGCAGCGTCACGGCGCCGAGCCGCTCGTGATCGGCCTGGCGCGCATAGTGGTGGCCGCCGCGTTGCTCCTGTCGGCCGCCCGTCTCGGCGGCGCCTCGCTGCGCCTCGCCCGCGCCGACCTGGGTCGCTGCCTCTTGATGGGCGCCTGTATGGCCGCCTTTCAGGCAGCCTACTTCACGGCCGTCGTGATGACGGGTATCGCCGTGACCGCACTGCTGGCGATCTGCTCGGCGCCCCTCATGATCGCGATGCTGGCGGCCGCCGTGCTGGGCGAGCGCCTGACTGTCCGCATCGTGGCCGCGCTCGGGCTCGGCGTGGGTGGCACCGTGCTGCTCGTGGCCGGTCCCGCCGGCCTCGCGACCGGGCCACGCCTCGCCGGTGGCGCCGGGCTCGCGCTCACCGCCGGGCTCGCCTACGCGCTCTACGTCATCACGGCCAAGGTCAGCCTGGCCCGCAGCACGCCCCTGCCGCTGACCGGGCTGAGCTTCACCGCCGCGGCCCTCGTCACGCTTCCCGTGCTGACCTGGAGCACGGCCCCGCTCGAGCAGCTGGCCCGCGGCTGGCCCTGGCTGCTGTACCTGGGGGGCGTGACCACGGCAGGCGCCTACGCCGCCTATACGTCCGGACTGCGCCGCGTGCCCGCGACGGTGGCTGGCGTCGTCACGCTCCTCGAGCCCTTGACGGCCACCCTGCTCGGCGTGCTCGCCTTCGGCGAGCCCCTGGGCGCGCTCGGCGGCCTCGGGGCGCTCGCGCTCCTTGGCGCCATCGCCCTGCTGGGATTCCGGCTCAACGGGACCGGATCGGCCGCGAGACGGCCCGGCTGAAGCAGCAGTTGGGAACCACGCTGGAGTGCTTGCCCGGGCCGCCGGCGACGATCACGAGCACGTCCTCCGGCGTGGGCACCCGGGGCGGCCGGACGTCCGCGTCGCGGAGTGCCATCATCCAGGGCGGCCAGTCCTGCGCGCCCCACATCCCGCCGAGTTTCAAAGTCCCCAGCGGCAGGCGGGCGTGCTCGTACACGAAGCGCTGCACGTCGGCCCGCCCCAGGCCGTCGGCAGCGATGGTCTGGGCGTGCTCGGGACCCAGCACGATCAGAAGCTGGCTCTGGGCCAGATACCAGCCCACGTTGGAGCCGAGGGTGACCGCGGTGTGGGCCACATTGGTCAGAATGCCGGCCGCTGTGGTCGACACATGATCGTTCACGTTGTGCGGTCCCTCGCCGCCATAGACCGTCACGACGTCGCCCTCGGCGAGGGGGTCCCACGGAGAGGCCTCCTCGTTCTCGGCGATGCAGTAGCTGAACTTGGCGGGACTGCCCTGGGTGGCCATGTCGTGACGGCCCGGCCAGGCGCCCCCGACGTTCATGAGGCTCAGGCGGATCGCCCGCCCGATCGTGGCGTTGGCGCGGAAACCCGGCCCGAAGCAACCGCTACCGGCGTGCAGCCCGATCTCACGCGCGTAGGATCCGTTGACGATGAGCAGCGGCGCCACCGGATGCGTGGTGGCCTGCACACCGTAGAGGTTGAAGACCGGATCCAACATGGCCTCGATGGCGGCGACGACCACGGGAAAGTGCTCCGGCCGACATCCGGCCATCACCGCGTTCACGGCCAGGGCCAGCAGGCTGGCCTCACGCCAGAGCGGCGGCATGGGGCCCAGCGAGTGGGCCCCGGCGGCGCCCCCCAGCATCGCCAGCACCCGCTCCTCGGTGGGAGGGACGATGGGCAGACCGTCGCACCAGCCCCGCGCGACAAAAGCCTCGAGCAGGGCCTCCGGCGTGTCCTCGACGTCGATCGTCGGCACCGACAGGGCCATCAGCGATGCCCGAGCAGGCTGACGAGCTGCTCGAGGGCCTGCTGGGCGCGGCGCACGATCGCCTCGGGATGCTCACCCCCGAGCGGATGCTCGACCACCAGCAGGGGCAGGCCGGTCACGCCTCGGGCGGCGAGCTGGCGCACGGCGACGTCCTGGAACGCCGTCGTCGCGATCAGGGCGGACGCCGCACCGGCCTTGGCCAGCTCGAGGGCGTCGTGGAGACTCCACGACGTGCAGGACCCTCAATCGGCCGAGCCGGCGAAGACGACGTCACACCCCTTGGCCAGCTCGGCGACGAGCTCTGCCGAAGCCGGCGAGGAGCAGTTGGACTTGCGTCGGTGGACGATGGCTCTGACACCGTGTCGCTCGAGCAGGAGCTGGCCCAGCTCAGCGGCCAGGCGGTCGAAGTTCGGCTTGGTGTTGTCGAGGAAGCCCACCGTGAGGTCGCTGAAGTCCCCCGGCAGCGGAGGAACATGCAGCCGCTCGCTCGATTCGATGCCCAGCGGGCTCAACACCCGGATGCGTGCCATCGGCCCCTCCTGCGAACCTGATTACGAGAGCCCTCATTCTACTGCAGGCGCCGTGGGGAGGCCCCGCCGCGGGGCAGGCCCGTGGAGCGGGTGAGCAGGCGGCCCACGGTGGCGTGCAGCTCGGCCAGGATGGAGCGCTTGACGCGGATGGTGATGGCTTCGACCGGCTCGGCGCTGCCGACGCGGTGGATCACGAGGCTGCCGGTGAACTCCTCGGCCCGCTCGTCTACCGCCGCCAGCCCCCGCACGGTCAGCACTTCCCACGTCTCGCTCATGGGCGGTATGTTACCCCACGTGACGACCCCGGGGTCGCGATGACGGTCATCGCTCTCGACGTCGGCACGTCCTCGGTGCGCGCCAGCGTGTGCGACGACACGGGCCAGGTCCTTGGCGGACGTGTCCATCGCGCGGCCGTTCGGCCCACCCTCACGCCCGACGGGGGGGTCGAGCACGATCCCCGGCGCCTGCTGGACGCGGTGGCCACCTGCCTCGACGCCGTGCTGGTCGGGCCGCGGACACCCGATGTATCAGCCATCGGCATCGCCACCTTCTGGCACGGCCTGCTCGGCTTCGATGCGGCCGGCCACGCGTTGACACCGATCTACATGTGGGCCGACACTCGCAGCGCCCCGGATGCCCTGCTGTTGCGCGACGCCCTCGACGCCGCGGCCCTGCATGCACGGACCGGATGCCACATCCACGCCTCGTACTGGCCGGCCCGGCTGCGCTGGCTGTTCCGTGAGCGCGCCGGCACGGCCGCCAGGGTCGCCCGCTGGGGATCGTTCGGCGAGTATCTCGAGCTGAGTCTCTTCGGCGAAGCCGCCACGAGCGTCTCGATGGCCTCCGGCACCGGGCTCTTCGATCAGGAAGGACTGGGCTGGGATGTCGAAGCCCTGGCGGCCGCCGAGCTGGAGCCGTCGCGGCTCTTCTCGCTCTGCGATCGTCGCGATGCCCGGCGAGGGCTTCGCCCCGAATGGGCCCGCCGATGGCCGGGGCTGCGTAGTGCTGTCTGGTTCCCGGCAGTGGGCGATGGCGCGGCCAGCAATGTCGGCTCGGGCTGCGTCGATCCCGGCCGGCTGGGGCTCAACGTGGGTACTTCCGCGGCGTTGCGGGTCATCACGACGGCATCGGCCCCGGCCCCGGCGGGCTTGTGGCGCTACCGCTTGGACCGGCGGCTCGTGGTCATGGGTGGAGCCCTGTCCGAGGGCGGCAACGTGCACGAGTGGTGCCGGGAGGTGCTCCGGCTGCCCGACGACATCGAGACCGAGCGTGCGCTCGCCGCTGGACCACCCGATGCGCATGGCCTCACTGTGCTGCCCTTCGTGGCTGGTGAGCGGGCCCCCGGGTGGCGGGGCGATCGGCGCGCCACCATCGCGGGGCTCGGGCTCGAGACCACCGCGCTGCACATCGCCCGCGCCGCCCTGGAGGCAGTCGCGCTTCGTCTCGCGCTCGTATACGGACTGCTGCGGCCGCACGCGGCCGGTGAGCACCTGATCGTCGCCTCGGGCGGAGCCCTGGCCGGCTCGCCGGCGTGGGCCCAGATCATCGCCGATGCCCTGGGCCACCCTATCGTGCTGGCCCGCGATCACGAGATGACCAGCCGGGGCGCCGCCCTGCTGGCGCTCGAGGCGCTGGGCCGGCTGCCCGATCTGGCCGGCCTTGCGGTCCCGCCGGGCGAGAGGCTGCACCCAGACCCCATCCGCCACGCCCGGCTGCGCCAGGCGCTCGAGCGCCAGCGCCGGCTGGACGCCACGCTCGGCTGAGGGACGGCGAGGCCGGGGGTATCATCAGGGGCATGGCCAGCACCCCTGAGGTCGTCGTGCTCGCCGACGCGGCGGCGCTAGCCGATCGCGCGGCTCAGAGCATCGTCGAGATTGCCGCCGAGGCCGTGGCCACGCGGGGCCGGGTCATGCTCGCGCTGGCCGGCGGGGACACCCCGCGCAGGACGTACGCGCGGCTGGCCGCCTCACCCCAGCGTGAGGCGATGCCCTGGGCGAGCACGTTCGTGTTCTTCGGCGACGAGCGCTGCGTACCGCTGGACCACGCCGACTCGAACTTCCGGATGGCCCGGGAGACGCTGCTGGATAAGGTTCCCCTGCCGCCCGGGCAGGTGTTCGCCATGCCGTCCGACGCTGCGGACCCCGAGGCCGGTGCGGTCGCGTACGCGCGCGTGCTGGCCGAGGCATTCAAGTTACGCCGGGGGGAGATACCGCGATTCGATCTGGTGCTCCTGGGCATGGGGCTCGACGGCCACACCGCCTCGCTCTTTCCTGGCTCGCCCGTCCTCAAGGAAATTTTCCGCCCCGTGGCCGCGGTCCACGCCGCGGCCGCCGCGATCCCGCAGCGCATCACGCTGACCCTGCCCGTCCTGAATGCCGCCGCCAACATCCTGTTCCTCGTCTCGGGGGCGGAAAAAGCCAAGGCGGTGAAGGCCGTCCTCGGGGAGCGGACCTTGCTGCCCGCGGGGATGATCCAGCCCGAGAAGGGCCGGCTGGTATGGATGCTCGACCACACCGCCGCCGCGTTGCTCCGGCGATAAGCCGTGCGAATCGCCATCGGCTGTGACCACCGCGGCTTTCCCTACAAAGGTCCGATCGGCGGCGCGCTCGAGGCCGATGGTCACGAGCTCATCGATTGCGGGACCCACTCACCGGCGCCCGTTGACTACCCCGACTTCGCCCGGGCCGTGGGCACCGCGGTGCGTGATGGCTACGCCGACCTGGGCGTGCTCATCTGCGGCAGCGGCGCCGGCGTGTCCATCGCCGCCAACAAGATCCGCGGCGTGCGGGCGGCCCTCTGCCACGACCTCTTCACCGCGCGCCAGGCACGCGAGGACGACGACGCCAATGTCATCTGCATGGGGGCCAGGGTGGTGAGCCACGAGCAGGCCGTGGAGCTGGCCCGCGCCTTCGTGGATGCCCGCTTCTCCGGGGCCGAGCGACACGTCCGGCGCCTCGCCAAGGTGCTGGCCCTGGAGGCCGGCCTGGCGCATTCCGCGGCGCCCTCGCCCGAGCTCTGGCCCCCGGGTCCCGAGCTCACGGGTGCCCTCGAACGGCTGGCACGTCGCGGGGTCGGCTCTCGGATCTGGAAGAGAGATGCCACGCTGTGGGGTGACGGGGTCAGCGTGCCAGCGGCCATCAGCCAGCGGCTGGGCTGGCTCGACGTCCCCACCACAATGCGCGCCGAGGCGAGGGCGCTGCGCGAGCTCGCCGCCGGACTGCGCGCCGAGGGCTTCACGGATGCCGTCTTGCTCGGCATGGGCGGCTCGAGCCTGGCGGCCGAAGTCCTCGCCGCGACCTTCCCGCCCGGTGCCAGCGGCCTGGCCCTGACCGTGCTCGACACAACTGACCCTGGAGCGATCCGGGGGGTGCGCGAGCGGCTCAAGCTCGCCCACACGGTGTTCCTGGTCGCGTCGAAATCGGGGACGACAACGGAGATGCTCGCGCTCTACCGCTTCTTCCGCGCCGAGCTCGAGGCGCAGGTGACCAGGCCGGGCGCGCACTTCGTCGCCATCACCGATCGTGACACGCCGCTGGCGCGCCTGGCCGCCGAAGGGCGGTTCCGCCGCACGGTTCTCAACCCGGCGGACATCGGCGGGCGGTTTTCGGCGCTGTCGCTGTTCGGTCTGGTCCCGGCCGCGCTCCTGGGCGTGGATCTCGAGCGCCTGCTGGACCGCGCCGCCACGATGGCCGCCGCCTGCGGCCCCGAGGTCGCGGCGGCGGCCAACCCCGGCCTCCGGCTGGGCGCCGCGCTGGGCGGGTTCGCTCTGGCCGGGCGCGACAAGATCACGCTCGTGCTGTCCGAGCCGATCCGTGCGCTGGGCGCCTGGCTCGAGCAGCTGCTTACCGAGTCCACGGGCAAGCAGGGTCGTGGTCTCGTCGTCGTCCACGAGGAACCCCTGGGGCCCCCGGAAGCCTACGGCCCGGATCGGCTCTTCGTCGCCCTGACCCTCGGCGCCGATCCCGAGCCCATCCGGCGGCTGGGGCCGCTGCAGGTCGCCGGTCATCCCGTGATCACGCTGGCGCTGGCCGATCGCGCCGACCTCGGGGGGGAGTTCTTTCGGTGGGAGTTCGCGACGGCGGTGACCGGGGTCCTGCTGGAGGTGAACCCCTTCGACGAGCCGAACGTCGCTCAGGCCAAGGACGCGACCCAGGCCGCGCTGGCGACGTACAAGGAGCGGGGCCGACTGCCCGAGTGGCCCGCCGACGACATCGAGGAGGTGGTCCGCGTCATCGGCCAGGCCCAGCCCGGCGACTACATCGCGCTGCTGGCCTACGTCACGCCGACGCCGGCGAACACGGCGGCGCTGTCGCGCCTCCGCCTGCTCCTGCGCGACGGCACGGGCCTGGCCACCACCGTCGGCTACGGCCCGCGTTACCTGCACTCCACCGGGCAGCTCCACAAGGGGGGACCGCCCACGCCCATCCTCATCATCCTCGCCTCCGAGGACACCGAGGATCTGCCGATTCCGGGCGAGCGCCATGGCTTCGCCACGCTCAAGCTGGCCCAGGCGCTGGGTGACCTGGCCACACTGCGGGCCGCCCACCGGCGGGCCCTCTGGGTCCCCGTGCGTGGCTCCGTCGTCGAGGCCGTCGAGCGGCTGAGCGCGGCGCTGGCGCCGAATCTCCGCCGACACCTCTGATGGATATCGGGTTCGTCGGCCTCGGTCGGATGGGTGGCAACATGGTGGCGCGCCTCGGCCAGCAGGGCCACACCGTGGTGGGCTACGATCCGGCGGCGGCGGCGCGCGAGGCCGCCGAGTCGGCCGGCGCCCGGGTCGCGCGCTCGCTGTCCGGTCTCGTGGAGGCGCTAACGCCTCCGCGTGTGGTGTGGGTGATGGTGCCGGCCGGAGCGCCGACCGAGGCCGTGATCGGAGAGCTCGCCGGGCTGTTGAGCCCGGGGGATGCGATCGTGGACGGCGGCAACACGCACTACAAAGACGACGCGCGACGGGCCGGCGAGCTCGGCGCTCGCGGCCTGGCCTACCTCGACATCGGCGTCAGCGGTGGTATCTGGGGGCGCGAGCTCGGCTATTGCCTGATGGTGGGCGGCGAGTCCGCCGCGGTGACGCGGCTGGCCCCCGTGTTCTCGGCGCTGGCCCCGGACCACGGCTGGCTCCATGTGGGTGCCGTGGGCAGTGGCCACTACGTCAAGATGATCCACAACGGAGTCGAGTACGGGATGATGCAGGCCTACGCCGAGGGCTTCGAGCTCATGTCGGTGTCCGATTATGGCCTCGATCTCGCCGCCATCGCCGGGCTGTGGAACCGCGGCAGCGTCGTCCGCTCGTGGCTCCTGGAGCTGACCGCCGACGTGCTCGCCACCGACCCCAAGCTCACCGGGGTCCGGGCCTGGGTCGAAGACTCGGGCGAGGGGCGGTGGACGGTCGCGGACGCCGTGGACAAGGCCGTGCCCGCCCCCGCCCTCACCGCCGCCCTCTTCGCGCGCTTCCGATCACGCCGCGAGGACTCCTTCGCCGACCGGCTGCTCGCCGCGCTCCGACGCGCCTTCGGGGGCCATGCCGTCCGCCGATGAGCCGTTCACGCTGATCATTTTCGGCGCGTCCGGCGACCTCACGCGCCGCAAGCTGATCCCCGCCCTGTTCGCGCTGTATGCCTCGCGCACCCTGCCCGAGCCCTTCGCCATCGTCGCCGTGGCCCGCACCGAGATGGCGGACGAGGAGTTCCGGCGGCGGATGCGGAAGGGTGTCGCCGAATTCGGCCGTGTCCAGCCGGCCTCGGAAGGCGTGTGGGAGCGCTTTGCCCGCACGCTCAGCTACCTGCCCGGCGACCCCAAGGACCCGGCGCTCTATTCCCGTCTGCAGGCGTTTGTCGCCGAAATCGAGCGGGGGCGGCCCGGCTCCGAGAACCGGTTGTTCTACTGCGCCACGCCGCCCAGCCTCTACGACGACATCGTGGAGTACCTCGGGGCCAACGGTCTGGCCCGTGGTCCGGGGGGCTGGACCCGGATCATCGTGGAGAAGCCCTTCGGCCGCGACGGGGCGACGGCCCGAGCCCTGAATCGCCAGCTCGCCCGCGCCTTCCGCGAGGAGCAGGTCTACCGGATCGACCACTACCTGGGCAAGGAGACCGTGCAGAATCTCCTCGTCTTCCGCTTCGCCAACGAGATCTTCGAGCCGATCTGGAACCGGGCCCACGTCCATCACGTGCAGATCACCGTGGCGGAGTCCCTCGGGGTGGAAGGGCGGGGCGCCTACTACGAAGAGTCCGGCGCCCTCCGCGACATGGTCCAGAACCACCTCCTCCAGCTCCTGTGCCTCATCGCGATGGAGCCGCCGGTGACCTTCGACGCCGGACCG
>DATIAY010000152.1:0-3630 GCA_035457825.1 Candidatus Methylomirabilota bacterium | reverse complement strand
CACCCCTGCTCGGGCGGCGCCACCACGTCCCAGCCGTTCCGCGACAGCACCCGCGCCGTGGCCCGATTGTGAGCCCCGAAGGCGACGGACTGAACACAGCCCGTGAGCAGGCCGACCCGACCCCGCCGCTCACCCTGCGCTGGAGTCAGGGCCGGCAACGGTGCCCGCTCGCGCGCCGGAGGCAACGACGGCAGCAGCGCTTCCCAGGCCGACAGGGCGCCAGGCAGAAGCCGCACGAGACCGGCGCGCCGCACGAGCCTTTGCAGGCCGCTCACCTGGTAGGCTCGCAGGCCAGCGGCGGCCGCGCGCAGCCAGGCGGGACGGCCGAGCAGCAGATCGAAGTTCACCCACCGAAAAACCCGCCGCAGCAGATTCCCCGGCCGCTGGCGCTCGATCTCCGCCTTCGCCGCCTCGATGAGGCGGCCGTAGGGCACGCCCGCCGGGCAGACCGTCTCGCAGGCGCGGCAATCGAGGCAGAGGTCGAGATGCTCGACCACGGAGTCGCTGAGCGCGATGCGGCCCTCGGCGAGCGACTTGATGAGGAGGATGCGGCCACGCGGCGAGTCCATCTCGGTCCCCAGCTCCGAGAAGGTCGGACAGTAGGCGAGGCAAAGGCCGCAGTGCACGCACTGGTTCACGCCCTCCACGGAGAGGCCATGCAGCGTCAGGGAGCCGGCGGGGCGAGGGGCATGCTCAGACACGGTGGAGGCCATGACTCAGATCCCCGCGACGAAGCGGCCCGGATTCAGGATGTTGAGCGGATCGAGCTGGGCTTTGAGCCGCTGCATGATGCGGCCCGCCGGGCCGGGGGCCTCCCAGACGGAGACCAGAGCCTTCACGGTGAGCGGAGCCCACTCGAGCACGGCGTAGCCCCCGCCGGCTCCCGCCATGCCTCGCCAGTCCTGCAGGACGGCGACGATGGCGGAGGGGTCGGGCTGCTCGCGCGGCGAGAAGAGCGCGGCGGTCAGCACGCCAGCGCCGGCGTGGGCGCTCCAGGCGCTCTGCAGCCCGCGCTGGCGCGCGGCGTTGGTGCCCTGCTCGATCACCTCGGCCACCGTGGCCGGCAGCACGACGAGCTTCATCACGGTGGCGGGCGTGGCGAAGGCGGCGCGGGCCGCGGTCAGCAGTTCCGGCCACGTCCCCTCGGACAGGACGGTGATCCCGTGGCCGCCCAGCGGCGTGGTCAGCCGCCGCAGCTCCTCGCACTGCCAGGCCACCTGCTCGGCCAGCCCATCGAAGCCGACCACCAGCGTCGGGGCCGGAGCAAGCCCCAGCGCCCGACTCGACTCGGCATCGACGATCTCCAGCGCGCTGGGAATCAGGTCCGAGCTCGTGACGGCCCGGGTGGCCGCGCCGATGTCCTTCAACCGATCGAACCGCACGCCGACGAGACGCTCGGCCTCGGGCAGGGGCCGCAGCTTCAGCGTGGCCTGCACGATGATCCCCAGCGTGCCGAACGAGCCCACGAAGAGCTTGGGCAGGTCGTAGCCCGCGACGTTCTTGACGACCTTGCCGCCTCCGCGCACCACGGCGCCGTCGCCGGTGATCGCGGTCACCCCGATGAGCAGGTCGCGCGGGGTGCCGTAGAGATGCCGGCGGGGACCGGAGGCGCTGGCGGCGATCACGCCGCCGATGGTCGCGCGCTCGGCGTCCGGCGGGTCCAGCGAAAGCCACTGGCCGCGCGCCCGCAGCGCGGTCTGCAACGCGGCGACCGTGATCCCGGCCTCCACGGTGACCGTCAGGTCCCCGGGCTCGTGCTCGAGCAGCCGGGCCATCCTCGAGAGGCCGAGCACGAGCCCGGCCCGTGACGCCGGTGTCCCCGCACTGGCCGACGTGCCTCCGCCCCAGGCGACGACCGGCACGCCCGCGCCTCCGGCCAGCTCGACCACCATCCGTACCTCATCGACGGACCCTGGGAAGACAACGGCCTCCGGGGTGCGGCCCTCGACGACGTAGGGGCCCAGGCCCACGCCGGTGAGCACGTTGGCGGGGCCGACGATGGACCGGAGCTTGTCGAGCAGAACATCCTCCTCGGAACCGGCCACGGCGACGCCTAGAAACGCTGGGCCAGGCCTTTCTCTTCGATGGGATGCGGCCGGTAGGCGACGGGGCCCGCCTCGCCGCACGACTTCCGGGTCGGAAACATCTTGCCGGGGTTGCAGCGCCCGGTAGGATTGAAGGCGCGCTTGAGCCGCTGCATGAACTCCAGGTCGGCCGGCGAGAAGATGAAGGGCATGAAGTCGATCTTCTCGAGCCCGATCCCGTGCTCTCCCGAGATCGAGCCGCCCACCTCGGCGCACAGCCTCATGATCTCGGCGCCAGCCTGGACCACGCGCTCCTCCTCGCCGGGCACGCGGGGGTCGTAGAGGATGTTGGGGTGGAGGTTGCCGTCTCCGGCGTGGAAGACGTTGCCCACCCGGAGCCCGTGGCTCGCCACGATCTCGTTCACGCGACTCAACACGTAGGGCAGCCGGGTTCTGGGAATTACACCATCCATCACCATGTAGGCGGGTGACACCCGGCCGTAAGCTCCGAAGGCCGACTTGCGGCCCTTCCAGAGGAGCTGGCGCTCGGTCTCGTCCCGGGCCGCCCGCACCTCGCGGGCCCCGCTGTCCCGGCAGGCCTGCACGATGTGCTCCACTTGCGTCGGCATGCCCGCCGCCAGTCCGTCCAGCTCCACCAGGAGCGCCGCCGCGGCGTCCCGCGGATAGCCGCAGCCGAAGGCGTCCTCCACGGCCTGGATCGTGAGCTGATCGATCATCTCGACGGCGGCGGGCACGAGGCCCCGCGCGATGACGGCGGAGACTGCGGCCGAGGCTTGCTCGACGCGGTCGAACACCGCCAGCACCGTCTTCACCGCCTGGGGCTTGCGGAGGATGCGCACGACGATCTTCGTCGCGATGCCGAAGGTGCCCTCGGAGCCGACGAAGACACCGGCGAGGTCGTAGCCTTGCGTCTCGCGGGTCTTGCCGCCGAGCCACACGATCTCGCCGTCGGGCATGACGACTTCGAGCCCCAGCACGTGGTTCACGGTGACCCCGTACTTCAGGGTATGGGGCCCGCCCGAGTTGTTGGCGACGTTGCCGCCGAGGGTGCAGGCCTGCTGGCTGGACGGGTCGGGGGCGTAGTAGTACCCGGCGGGCCCCACCGCCCAGGACAGGTGCAAATTCACCAGGCCGGGCTCCACGACGGCAAACTGGTTGTCGTAGTCCACCTCCAGCACGCGGTTCATCCGCATCAGCGAGATCACAACGCCACCCTCAGCGGGCAGGCAGCCGCCCGAGAGTCCCGTCCCCGCCCCCCGGGCTACGAACGGAAGCTCCTCGCGGTTGGCCAGCCTCACGATGGCCGAGACGTGCTCGGCCGACGTGGGAAAGACGACGAAGTCGGCGAGCGCGCGGAAGAGGGTGAGGCCGTCGGACTCATAGACCAGCAGCTCAGCGGGATCGCTGAGCACTGCGCCCCGACCCACGATCGCCTCGAGCTCCCGCCGGAGCTCGCCCCGGCGGACGTCGGTGAGGACAGCCATGGCGGGATTATACCGTGGCCGCGGGCATCGCCGGAGGCGGGAGGGGTCGCGAGACCACGAGGTGGGCGGCCGCAGGAACCCGCTGCGGCTGGGCTCCATCA
>DATIAY010000151.1:0-5840 GCA_035457825.1 Candidatus Methylomirabilota bacterium | reverse complement strand
CTCATCCTGGTTCTCGTCGCCGGTCTGCTGGCGGCCCCGGCCCGGGCGGCCGAGACGCTGAAGATCGGGTTCATCACCTCGCTGTCCGGCCCGGCCGGCATCATCGGCAAGCACATGAAGGACTCCGTGGAGCTGGCCCTCGACCACCTGGGTCGCAAGGTCGGCGGGCTGGACGTCGAGGTGATTTACGGGGACGACCAGCGCAAGCCCGACGTCGGCAAGCAGCTGGCCGACGAGATGCTCAAGAAGCATCGAGTGCATTTCGTCAGCGGGATCATCTGGTCCAACGTCATGCTGGCGGTGGCGCCGACCGTCACCCAGGCCGGCACGTTCATGATCGGCACCAACGCCGGTCCCCACGAGCTGGCCGGCAAGATGTGCCACGAGCTGTTCTTCACGACCTCGTGGCAGAACGACCAGACGCCGGAGGCCATGGGCAAGTACATGTCGGACCAGAACCTCACCGATGTGTACGCCATGGCCCCCAACTACGCCGCCGGCAAGGACATGATCTCGGGGTTCAAGCGCTACTTCAAAGGCCGGGTCGTCGACGAGGTCTACACCAAGCTCGGCCAGCAGGACTACCAGGCCGAGATCAGCCAGCTCCGGGCCAAGAACCCCAAGGCCGTGTTCGTCTTCTACCCGGGCGACATGGGGATCCAGTTCGTGAAGCAGTACGTGCAGGCCGGACTTCGGGAGCAGATCCCCCTTTACTCGGTCTACACCATCGACGAGGTGACGCTGCCGGCGCTCAAGGACGTGGCCCTCGGCATCTTCGAGACGCGGTACTGGAGCCCGGATCTCAAGAACGACGCCAACCGGAAGTACGTGAGTGACTTCCGCAAGAAGTTCGGGTACACGCCGTCCTTCTACGGGGCCCAGAGCTACGACGGAATCTTGCTGATCGACTCCGCGGTACGGGCGGTCAAAGGCGACCTCGCCAACAAGAAGGGCATGATCGCGGCCATGCGCAAGGCCGACTACAAGTCGGTTCGCGGTCCGTACACCTACAACGTCAACCACTTCCCCATTCAAAACTTCTACCTGCTCAAGACCGTGAAGGGGGCCGGGGGCGACGCGGAGATGCAGATCCAGAAAACGGTCTTCGAGGCCCACAAGGACGCCTATCACCGGGAATGCGGGATGAAGTGATCGGGCCCCGCCCGGGGGGCCGTCGGGGCGCGGGAGACCCGCGCCCCGTTTCTTTATGCTGATGCCTCGATGAACCTCCTGCTGGTCCTGGAGCAGGCCCTGAACGGCCTGCAGTATGGCGTGACCCTCTTCCTGATGGCCGCCGGCCTCACGCTCGTGTTCGGCATCATGAATCTCGTCAACCTGGCCCACGGCTCGCTGTACATGGTGGGCGCCTATCTGGCCACGACCTTCTATCAGTGGACGGGCTCGTTTCTCGGCGGCGTGGTCCTGGCCCTGGCCGCGACGCTCCTGACCGGGATCGCCCTGGAGATGGTCGCGCTGAGGACGCTTTACGAGCGCGACCATCTCGACCAGGTGCTGGCCACCTTCGGGCTCATCCTGTTGTTCAATGAGCTGATCGCGATTCTGTGGGGACGGGCCGCGCTCTACACCGGCCTGCCCGCCTGGCTCGGTGGTCACGTGCTGGTACTCCCCGGGGTCCACTATCCCGTCTACCGCGCGCTGGTCATCGTGGTCGGTCTGGCGGTGGCGGCACTGCTCTGGGCCCTGGTGGCGCGCACGCGCGTGGGGATGCTCATCCGCGCGGGCGCCAGCAACCGCACCATGGTGGCCGCGCTGGGGGTCAACATCCGCCTGCTGTATACGCTGGTCTTCGGGATCGGCGCCGCCCTGGCCGGCCTGGCCGGGCTCATGGCCGGGCCCATCTACGCCGTGCAGCCCGGGATGGGCGAGGAGATCCTCATCCAGGTGTTCGTCGTCATCGTCATCGGGGGGATTGGCTCGATCCGCGGCGCCCTGGTGGGCGCCATCATCGTGGGCATGGTCGACACGCTGGGCCGGGCGTTCCTCAAGCCCACCCTGGCCACGTTCCTGTCACCGAGCGCCGCCGACAGCGCGGGCCCGGCGCTGGCCTCGATGCTCATCTATCTCCTGATGGCGGTGGTGCTCTTCTTGCGTCCCCAGGGCCTGTTCCCGGTCCGGGTCCGCTAGCCGTGACGCCGTCACGCGGCGCCGTGGCGCTGGTCGCGGGCGTCCTGATACTCGGACTGGTCCCGGTGGCGGCGGCCCTCTTCAACCAGCCCTTCTACCTCGACCTCTTCCGGCGCATCATGATCTTCGCCATCGCCGCCTTGAGCCTGGACCTGATCCTCGGCTATGGCGGTATGGTCTCCTTCGGTCACGCCGCGTACCTCGGGATCGGCGGCTACGCCGTGGGGATCCTCACCCACCACGGGGTGCAGAACGGCTATCTGCAGTGGTCCCTGGCCATCCTGGCCTCGGCCCTGATCGCGCTGGTGATCGGGGCCATCTCCATCCGGACCAGCGGCGTGTACTTCATCATGATCACGCTGGCCTTCACCCAGATGCTCTACTACCTGGGCATCAGCATCGAGGAGTATGGGGGGGACGACGGCATGCGACTGGCCATGCGCAGCCAGTTCCCGGGCGCGATCGATCTGGGCGACGCCACGGCGTTCTATTACCTGGTGCTCGGGATCCTGGTGTTGTTCCTGTTCCTGAGCCACCGGATCGTCAACGCGCGCTTCGGCATGGTCATCCGGGCGGCCCGCTCCAACGAGGCCCGCACGCTGGCCATCGGCTTTTCGCCGTACCGCTACAAGCTGGTCGCCTTCGTGATGGCCGGGGCGATGGGAGGCGTGGCCGGTGCGCTACTCGTCAACCACACCGAGTACCTGACCCCGGAGTTCATGCACTGGACGCGCTCGGGCGAGATCATGTTTATGGTCATCCTCGGGGGCATGGGCACCCTGGTCGGTCCCCTCGTCGGCGCGCTGGTGTTGCTCCTGCTCGAGGACGTGCTGTCGGCGTGGACGGTGCACTGGCAGATCATCCTGGGCCCCTTCCTGGTGCTGGTCGTCCTTTTCGGCAAGCGCGGCCTGGTGAGCCTGTTGCCCGGCGGAGCCGGCCGTGGCTGAGCCCCTGCTCGAGATCCGCGGTGTCACCAAGAGGTTCGGCGGCCTCGTTGCCACCGACCGTATCGACCTCGACATCGTGGAAGGGCAGACCCACGCGCTCATCGGGCCGAACGGTGCGGGCAAGACGACGCTGATCGGGCAGCTGGCGGGCGAGCTCACGCCCGATGCCGGCCGCATCCGGTTCGGGGGCGAAGACATCACCAGGCTCTCGACCCCGGCCCGCTCGATTCGGGGCCTGGCGCGGTCCTTTCAGATCACCAGCATCTTCCGGGACTTCACCGCGCTCGACAACGTGGCGCTGGCCGTGCAGGCTCATGCCGGCTCGAGCTTCCGCTTCTGGCGTCCGGCCGGGAGCGATCCCGCGCTGCGGGCACCGGCGCTCGACATCTTGAAATCGGTGGGCCTCGGGGCGCGGGCCGACGTGAGCGCCGCCAGCCTGGCCCACGGTGAGCAGCGACAGCTGGAGATCGCCATGGTCCTGGCCACTGGGCCTCGGCTCCTGCTGCTCGATGAGCCCATGGCCGGCATGGGCGCCGAGGAGTCGCAACGCATGATCGCGTTCCTGCACGGGCTCAAGGGCCGTCACACGATCCTCCTCGTGGAGCACGACATGGACGCGGTGTTCGCGCTGGCCGATCGCATCTCGGTGATGGTCTATGGTCGGCTCATCGCCACTGGCTCGCCCGAGGAGGTGCGCGCCAACCCCGACGTCCGCCGGGCTTACCTGGGCGAGGACGAGAGGCGCTGATGCTGGCCGTCGCCGCGCTGGAGGCTGGTTACGGCACCAGCCAGGTCCTCTTCGGCGTCAGCCTGGAGGTCGGGGTCCGTGAGGTAGTGACGCTCCTGGGGCGCAACGGCATGGGCAAGAGCACGACGATCCGGGCCATCATGGGGCTCCTGCCCGCGTGGGCCGGCGAGGTCCGGTTCCTGGGCCGGGCCGTTCACCGGCTGCCGGCCTATCGGGTGGCCCAGGCGGGCCTGGGTCTGGTACCCGAGGGCCGTCAGGTCTTTGCCAATCTCACCGTGCGCGAGAATCTGATATCGACGGCGGCCAACCGTCAGGGCCAGCCGGATCCCTGGACCCTCGAAAAGGTCTTCGATCTCTTCCCGCACCTGGCGGGGCGGACTCGGATCATGGCCGGTGCGCTCTCCGGGGGCGAGCAGCAGATGCTGGCCATCGGGCGCGCGCTCATGACGAACCCGCGCCTGCTCATCCTCGACGAGGCCACCGAGGGGCTGGCTCCGCTGGTACGCGCCGAGATCTGGCGGTGCCTCGAGCGCCTGAAGGCCGCCGGCCAGTCGATCCTGCTCGTCGACAAGAACGTGCGGGCCCTGACCCGCGTGGCCGACACGCACTACATCCTCGAGAAGGGGCGCATCGTGTGGACGGGGCCCTCGGCCGAGCTGGCGGTCCGGGAGGACATCCAGCATCGCTATCTGGGTTTAAGCTAACGGCATGCCCTGGATCGATCCCGCATTCCCCCGGACAGCGACCCCGAGCGACCTGGTCGGCCGGGTGCTGGGCCTCAACCCCGGGCTGATGACGGGGCCCGGCACCAACACCTATCTGGTGGGCCGGCGCGACCCGATCCTCATCGACACCGGCAGCGGAGTGCCCGACTGGGTACCGCTGCTCGAGGGGTATCTGGGTACGCGGGGCTGGCGGTCGCCATCCCGCGTGCTGCTCACGCATCGGCACCCCGATCATCTGGGTGGGGTTGGCCCGCTGCGCGAGCGCTTCCCGGGCCTCCCCGTCGCGAAGATGCGCCACCGCGACAGCACGCTGCCCGAGCCGATCGACGATCTTCGCGACGGCGCCGTGGTGGAGGGTGATGGCGTGACCCTCATCGCCGTCCACACCCCGGGCCACGCCTCCGATCACCTCTGCTACTACCTGGTCGAGGAGCGGGCGGTGTTCACCGGAGACGTGGTGCTGGGTGGCTCGACGACGGTGATCCCGGCCGGCGACGGCGACCTGCTCGACTACATGGCCTCGCTGCGACGGCTGCAGGGCCTGGACGTGCGGCGCATCTACCCGGCCCACGGGCCGGTCATCGAGGACGGCCCCGGCCGGATCGCCGAGTACATCGAGCATCGGCTCCTGCGTGAGCGCCAGATTCTCGAAGCCCTGGGCGATGGCCCCGCTACCATCCCCGCGCTCGTGGCCCGCATCTACGTGGATGTGGCGCCGGCACTCCACGGCGCTGCCGCCATGTCGGTGGAGGCCCACTTGCGCAAGCTGGCGCGTGAAGGGCGCGTGCGCGAGCACCGCGCGGCCGACGTGCCCTCGCGTTGGGAGCTGATCCGGTAGCCGGCGCGCCCTCGGGCTTGCTGCTACCGGCGGGCGGCCGCGACGAGGGCGCTGAAGAGATTGCGGGCGGCCGGGTCGTGCTCGACCAGGTCTTCCGGATGCCACTGCACACCGACGACGAACCCCCGGGCATCCGGCCCATCCACGGCCTCGATGACCCCGTCCGGCGCCCAGGCCACGTCCCGCAGGCCGCGGCCCAGGCGGTTGATGGCCTGGTGATGAAAACTGTTCACCTGCAGCTCGGCGGCGCCCACGATCGCCCCCACCCGCGTGTGCTCCACCATGATCTTGACCGCGTGAGTCGCCTGCTGGCGCGGCTCGCGTTGCGTATGGTCGATCGCGCTCGCCGGGTACGCGTCGGGGATGTGCTGGTGCAGTGAGCCGCCGAGGGCGACGTTCAGGAGCTGCACGCCGCGACAGATGGCCAGCAGGGGGCG
>DATIAY010000150.1:0-3065 GCA_035457825.1 Candidatus Methylomirabilota bacterium | reverse complement strand
CGGGCTCCGCCGGTCCGGTGCCGGCTCTCGCGCCGGCAAGCCGGTGCGCGATCGCGCCCTCCAGCCGCAGCAGCTTCACCGACATTTCGACGCAGCCCCGGACGGCACCCAGCGCCTCGGTCACGGAGGCCCGGTGCCCGGCCAGCCACCCCTCTACCTCTGCCGCAGGCATCGCAACGCCGTAGCGGAAGGGCAGCGTGGCGCCGGCGTCCACGACCGTGGCAACGACGTCCTGATGCAGAGCGAGCGTCCGGGGGCTGGCGGGGGGAACGGAATCGAGGGGGCTCGCAAGGACGACAAGCTTTTCGATGCGGCGCGGCACGACCGGGGCGCCGGCGATCCCGGAGGTCGGCGGACGCCAGCGGGTGGGCAGCCGGTCGACGATCGCATACAGGTAGTGCTTCACGGGGGCGGCGCCGCCGGGTGGAAGGCTCGCGTCATCGCTGTGCTCCTGCGCCCGCGAGGGACCGGACGGTTCGCGGACGCCGCGGCGGTCGGTCGCTCCAAACGTACTGGCGGGCCCGGGAGTCGTCAAGGCCCAAGACGACCCATGCTGCTGCTACATGAAAATGTCCGGGGGTAACTGCTACGTGAAAAGGTCCTCCCCCTATGGAGACCTTCACGTTGAGCCGGAAGGAGCTGCAGCGCCCCGGATTGATAAAGGCCGCGTGTAGTGGCCGGATCACCACGCGCCAAGCCGCCCAGGCCTTGCGGCTGAGCCTGCGCCAGGTGCGACGGCTCAAGCGGCGCTTTGAAGCCGACGGCCCCGGCGGCCTCACGCATCGCAGTCGCGGCCGGCCCTCCGGGCGCCGGCTGCCCGCGCCCACGCGCGAGGCGGTGACCGAGCTAATGACGACCCGGTATGTCGGCTTCAACGATACGCACCTGACCGAGAAGCTGCGCGAGCAGCACGGCCTGACGATCGCCCGCGAATCGGTCCGGCGCTTGCGCCAGCAGCTCGGCCTGGCCCCGCAGCACGCCCGGCGGCCGCCGCGCGCCCGCCGACGGCGGATCCCCGAAGCCGCCCGCGGCGCACTGGTGCAGATCGACGGCAGTCCTTTCGCGTGGCTCGAGACCCGCGGCCCGACCTGCATGCTCCTGGGCGCCATCGACGACGCCACCGGCGAGATCCTGGCCTTGCACTTCCGGCCCACCGAAGACGTCCACGGCTACGCCGCGCTGTTCCAGCACCTGTTCACCACCCACGGCCTGCCCTTGGCCTTGTACGGCGACCAGCTCAATCTGCTCGTCCGCAACGACCCCCATTGGTCGCTGGACGAACAACTCGCCGGCCGCCAAGCCCCCACCCACTTGGGCCGCGTGCTCCAGGATCTCGGCATCGGCTACATCGCCGCCCGCTCGCCGCAGGCCAAGGGACGCATCGAGCGGCTGTGGGCGACCCTGCAAGATCGCCTCGTCAGTGAACTCCGCCTGCGCGGTATCGCCACCGTCGAGGCCGCCCAGGCCTACCTGCCCGAGTTCATCGCCGACTTCAATCGCCGCTTCGGCCGGCCCCCCGCCAGCGCCGCGCCCGTCTGGCGCCGGCCCCCCACCGATCTGCCCCTCGTGCTCAGTTGCCGCTATCGGCGCCGCGTCGCCCACGACAACACCGTGCGGCTCGGCCCCCGCTGGGTCCAACTGCGCGGCCCCCGCTCCTACGCCGGCCTGCGCGTCGAGGTCCGCGAGCTGCTCGATGGCCGCCTCGTGGCCCTGCACGATGGCCGCGTCCGTGGCACGACGCCCGCGCCCCCCGCCGGCTTCGTCCTCAAGCCCCGCCGCTCGCCGAGCCAGGATCGCCGTGCGTCCCGCCGGCGCTCCACGCCGGCTCCGCCGCCACCCCCGCCGGCCCGCACCACACCCAAGACCCACACCGGCCGCCACGCCCTGCCCACGCATCCCTGGGTCCTCGCCAAAGACCGCGACATCCGCCGCCGTGAACAACGCACCGGGCGGACATTTTCACGTAGCAGTGAGGGCGGACATTTTCATTGACCAGCGACACGAGCACGTCCTGCTTCGAGCGGTGCTCTGGTGACGGCGGGTGATTCGAATCAGAGACGTTGGGTTCGAAACCCAACGGACGTCGTAACACCGCGATTTTGCGAGGTCGCGTGGGTGGCTTGGACCCCCAGCACAGTGGGTTATGAGATACCGTCACGGACAGCAAGCCTATTCCTCACGGCCGGCCCTCCTCGGCGACCAAGTGGGGGACGAACGGACGACGATGGGTGGCCACGCTGTAGACGGCGTGCAGCAACTTCCGCAGCGCGGCCACCAGGGCAACCTTGGGCAGGTTGCCTCGAGCGATGAGCCGTTCGTAGTAGGCTCGCAGCCACGGATTCGTCCGGACGGCGGTGAGCACCGGCATCCAGAGATTGGCCCGCAACCGGGCCGCGCCGAGGGGCGTGAGGCTCGCGCGCTGGAAGGTGCGCTTCCCGGATTGCTTGAGCGCCGGCACGGCGCCGACGTAGGACGCCAGGGCCCCAGCGCTGGGGAAGCTGCTGAAGTCCCCGAACGTCGCCACCAGGCGGGCCGCCGTCTGCGGCCCGATCCCTTCGATGGTCGTCAGCAGCCGGCCGATCTCGTGCTGCTCGAGCAGCCGATCGATATCGCGCTCGAGCTCCCGCAACCGTCGCCGCAACACCTCCAGATCTTCGCAGGTGTACCGTACTTGGACTCGATAGACCTCCCCGTGGTGGCGGCTATCCCTCGCCAATACGCCGTCCGGCGACCAAGTGCTTGAACTGTCGGCTCGGATATGGCGACGATCTCGCTCGATGATGACCGTGTTGCTCCACCTGCTTCGACTCCTGCCGTTCCTCATCGGCGGCCACCGTCAGCTCGCCCTGGAAAACCTGGCCCTTCGCCAGCAGCTTGCCGTGTACAGGCGAACGGTGCCCCAGCCGAAGCTGCGTACGACTGATCGCCTCTTGTGGGTCGGGCTGGCCAGAATCTGGGCCGGCTGGCGGCAGGCCCTCGTCATCGTGTCGCCCGACACTGTCCTGCGGTGGCAGCGTCGTCGCTTCCGTGAGCAACTGGACGAGGCTCTCCGGCCGGTCTCGGCT
>DATIAY010000149.1:0-9089 GCA_035457825.1 Candidatus Methylomirabilota bacterium | reverse complement strand
CTGGGTGGCGACAATGAGCCGCAGGGAGGCTGGCAATACCTTTCGACACACCCGGCGACACGGGGTCGGGTGGAGCGGCTGAAGGGGCTCCTGGCAAACGTGCCGGCCCCCACCCAGCGCCTGCTCAATGATCAGGACTGGGCGAACGTGAAGCGTATATGCGCCGGCGCCTGAGCGTTCTCCTGCTGGCCATCGCGATCATGGCGCTCTGGGGCGTCGCCTACCAGCGCCTGAGCACGATGAGCTCCACCTTCTTCCGGGCCTCAAAAGCCGGACTGCGCGGGCTCGCCCTGTATCTGCAAGGCGACTGGGCCGAGGCCGCCCGGGCCTACCGTGGCGGCCTGCAGGCCTGGCGCCGCATCGAGTATGCCGACGATCCTTCCGGCGCGTTCGCCCTCACCGCCGGTGACCTGACCGGGGCCGAGCGGCGCGCCCGCACCACGCTCCGGCTCCTGCCCTCGACTCTGGAACCGCGCATGACTCTCGGTGAGATTGCCCTCGATCGCGGCGAGTATGCGACCGCGCTCGGCCACCTCCGGGACGTGCTGGCCCGCAGTCCCGACGACGTGGACGCCTTGCTGCTGTCGGCCATCGCCCACGGGCGGCAGGGTGACGCTGGCCGGGCGATCGCGGCCTTCGACCGAGCCCTGCGGCAGGGCACCGCTGGCTCCCGCGCCACACTCATGTTCCGTGTCCTGGAACTGGCCGGCGACCTGGGCCCACCTGGACGCCCGGCACGATCGCTCTGTCTGCTGGCGCACCTGCACCGCTACCTGCGCATCTTCGATGAGGCCCACGGCGAGATCGCCGCCGCCTACGCGGCTCAGGCCATCGCCGCCGGCGACCGCCCCGCTGACGCTTACCTGGTCCTCGGGATCATGCACGACAAACGGGGCCGCCACCGTGAGGCTCTGGCCGCCTTCGAGCGGGCTGTCGCCCACAACCCTCGCCATGCCGAAGCCTACCGATGGGCGTCTGTGGAGGCCCGCCGGCTCCAGGATCCGATGCTTCAGTACCGCATGGTGCGAGCGGCGTTCGAGGCGGCTCCCGCCGACCCGTTCTACCTCGATCCGCTCGAGCACGTGCTGCTGCGCTGGTTCGGCGACCCGCGCACGATGCTGGCCCTCATGGAGCGCGCGGTTGAGGTCGATCCACGAAACGCGGCGGCCCACGAGCGGCTAGCCCGGGCCGCCCTGGCCATCGGCGAACGTGAACGGGCGGCCGAGCATAGCAAGCGAGCGGCGGAACTCCGTCGCCAGCGGAGGGGCACGTGACTCTGTCGGGAGGGCTGCGTCGTATCCTCGGCCTGCGGGTCCTCATGGCCGTCTTGCTCGTCGGGCTCACCGAATACAGCCGCCGGGCCCTGGCCACCTATCGGCTGCCGGGTGAGTGGTTCACTCTGGCCGCTGCCGCGGCGCTGGCCCTGCTGGTACTCGCCGTCCTGCTCGTCGTGGAGCGCCTCGTAACGGCAACCCCGTCTCGCGGGCTCCGTCCCCTGGCCAGTCATGCCGATAGCTACCTTCTGCTGCTCGTGATCAACCTCATCATCGTCAGCTTCTTCTCCCCGGTCTTCCAGGCTGCCGCCGACACCCCGATTCCGAATCCTGTCGTCCAGCGCGCCCTGGCCACTGTGGGTGCACTGTCGGCAGCAGCCCTCCGCCTCGTCTTCGTCGTTGGCGCTGCCACCCTGGCCTTCGTGGTCCTGCTCGTGGTGCTGGAGCGGACCCTGGGCCATTTCAGCCTTTTCCGCGCAGGCGGCCGGCTGCTAGATCGGCTGGCCGCGACTCTGCTCGTGATGGCCTTCGTTGCCGGAATGGCCCTCACCTACAACGGGCTGCTCGACCCTTCGGCCGCCGTACAACGACGGGCCGAGATCGTGGCCCTCGGTGGTATGGAGCTGCCCTTCCGCCTGGGCGAGTTCGGCTGGGCTGATGTGCGCGATCGTCAGCCGCCCGCTCGGACCGAGCGCATCGTGCTGTCACCCGGTCGTGACGAGATCTCGCTCTCAGCCGCGCGCCCGGGGCAACCGGTGATCATCAGCATGCACAGCGGCTGGTTCGGCGTGCCCTGGGTCCGCGCGATCACAGTCGACCACGGGGAGCAGGCCAAACGAGTGCTCACTACCCTGCCCACCGCGGCGGGCATGCGCAAGGCCATGATCTCGGCGCTCTGGCGCGAGCGACGCTGGCGGGAGCTCCGCGCCGAGGCGGAAGCGCACCTGCGCGAGTATCCCCACGACCGCGAGTACATCCTTGCGCTGGCCCGTGACCTGCAAGCCCACGGCCAGACCTCCGACAGTACCGCGCTCACGCGCCTGGTGCGTCCGTGAGGCGAGTACTCGCCCTGGTCTTGTTGGCCGCGCTTCTCGCGGCCCCGGCCCTTGCCCAGCCCTACCGCTGGGTCGACGAGCAGGGCGGCGTCCACTACGGGGATCGGCCGCCGCAGCCGGCACCCCCCACGCTCGAGAATCTGAACCCGTCCGCGCGACAGCGCCGGGTGGCCCCCCCGGCGGCGCCGATCGTCGTCCAGCCCTCGCCCGATCGGGCGCCTTCACAGGCGCCGATTCCCCCAACAGTGACCGCGCCGACCCGCCGACCGGCTCCCCCGCCGGTCGAGGCTCGGCCGGCACCGGCGCCCGCGCAGCCGCCCGCCACCCCCGGAGCGGGACGTGAGGACGGCCGCGGCATCGCTCGCGAGCTCATAGAGCTGGCCGGCATAGATCGTTACGTGGAGGACCTTATGCGCGGCGCCCAGGGTGATCTGGCCCGCCTCGCCTGGTCGACCCGCGAGCCCAACGCCGCATGGGCAGCACTGGGCCCGGTGTTTCGTCGCGACGTCGTGGCCTCCGCCACCACCGCCGCATTGGCCCGCCGGCTCGACACCGAGCATCTGCCCGCGGTGCTGGCCTGGCTTCGCTCGGGCGAGCACCTGAGGATCAGAGAGGCCGAGATCGAGGCCGCCAAGCCCGCGAACCAACGCCTTTACCGCCGCTTCGTGGCCAGCCTCGCGGAAACGAACCCCAAGCTTCCGCACCTGGGCCTCATTCAGCAGCTGGAACGCTCGGGGCGCGGGACCGATCGCCACCTCGCGCTGGAGCGCGCCCTGCGGCAGGCCATGCGAAGGGCGGTCGTCCCGCTGGCCACCCCTTCCGCGATCAACGAGGACGAAGAGGACGCCAACCTCCGCTCCGAGGAGCGCACCCGCTTCTGGCTGGTAACGGCCACGCTCTTCGCTTACCGCGGTCTGGGCAGCGCCCAGATCGAGGCCGCCGTTCGCTTCGAACGCTCGCCGGCGGGGGTCTGGTTCACGGCGGCGGCGTGGGAGAGTCTCGAAGAGGCGGTGGCGGTCGTGGAGCAGCGGGCCGCCGCGGCGATCAGGTCGGCCGCGGCCCGATCGATCTCCTCGCGTTAGCCAGCAGCCGGAAGAGGCGCTCGCCGGTGACGGGTAGCTCGGTGATGGTCACGCCCAGTGGTGCCAGGGCATCAGCCACAGCATTGGCGATGGCGGCCGGCGCGCCGATCGTGCCTCCCTCCCCCACCCCCTTGAAGCCGCCCAGCGTCGTGGGCGACGGGATCTCCACGTGCAGGACCTCCACCGACGGTACCTCGGCGGCCGTCGGCACCAGGTAGTCCATGAGACTGCCGGTGAGGAGCTGCCCGTCATCGGCGTACACGAGCTCCTCGAGCAAGGCGGCGCCGATGCCCTGCACGACGCCGCCGATGGCCTGGCCCTCCACGATCAGGGGGTTGATGAGACGGCCGCAGTCCTCGACCACGAGGTAACGGAGCACGCTGACCGCGCAGGTGGCCGGATCCACCTCGACCAGCGCCAGGTGGGTGGCGCTCGAGGCCGTACCGAAGTAGGGATCGTAGAAGCGCGTGGCCTCGAGCCCCGGCTCCAGGTCCCGCGGCAGGCGCTTGCCTCCAGCGTAGGCGGCCGCAGCCACCTGGGCCAGGGAGAGCGACCGACCGGGCACGCCCCGCACGCTCACCACGCCCTCGGCGAGCTCCAGGTCGGCCGGCGCTACCTCGAGCTGGTAGGCGGCGATGGTCAGCGCCTTGTCACGGATGCTCCGCGCGGCGAGGATCGCCGCGCCGCCGCCGAGCACCGCGCTGCGGCTCGCATAGGTACCGGTGCCGTGCGGGCTCAGCGCGGTGTCCCCGTGGACGACCCGCACGTCGTCCACGCGCACACCGAGCTCGGCCGCCACCACCTGGGCCAGAGCGGTTTCGTGGCCCTGCCCATGACAGGCTAGACCGAAGATCGCCGTGACTCCCCCGCCGGAATCGACGCGGACCGTGGCACCTTCGGTGCCGGTGGCGATGTCGGCGCCGGGCGACACCGGGATGGCCGAGCCGACACCGGTCAGCTCGACGTACGCGGCCAGGCCGATGCCCAGATGGCGCCCGGCCGCCCGCGCCCGGCCCTGCTCGGCGCGAAGGGCCTCGTAGTCGGCGGCAGTGCAAGCGCGCGCCAGGGATTCGTGAAAGGCGCCGCTGTCCCACACGATGCCGGAGGGCGAACGGTACGGCAGCTCCTCCGGGCGGATGAGATTACGGCGGCGAATCTCCGCGGGGTCCATGTCCAGGTGCCGCGCAGCCCGGTCGAGCAGGGCTTCCATGACGAACACCGACACCGGGCGGCCCACGCCGCGGTACGGACCCATCGGCGCCTTGTTGGTAGCCACGCCGAGGGCCTCGGCGTGGTAATGGGGAACGCGGTAGGGCCCGGGCAGGAACGAGACGACCTGGATCACCTCGATGCTCGCCGTCCACGGGTACACGGAGTAGGCGCCGACATCGGCGAGAACGCGCGCGCGGAGCCCGAGGATCGTGCCGTCGGCATCCACGCCGAGCTCGGCGTCGATGAGCTCGTCCCAGGCCTGGGTGCTGGTCAGCAGATCCTCGCGGCGATCGCTCACCCATTTCACTGGCTGTCCCAAGGCCATGGCCAGGGCGCACACCGCGATCTCCTCGGGATAGACCACGGTCTTGATGCCGAAGCCGCCGCCGACGTCGGGTGCGACGACCCGGATGCGCTGGGCCGGCACGTTGAGAACCTCGGCCAGCGCATCGCGAACGATCCCCGGCACCTGCGTGGAGGTCCACAGCGTCAGCAGGCCCTCGGTCGGACGGTGCTCGGCCAGACAGGCGCGATTCTCCATGGCAATGCCCGCGTGACGGTGGAAGCGGAAGCGATCGCGGACCACGCAACCGGCGCCGGCCAGCGCCTCCGCCGCGTCCCCCTGGCTGAACGTGCGGGTGACAAGGGCGTTGCTGCCCGCCGCCGGGTGCACAAGCGGAGTCGACGGCGCCAGCGCGTTGGCCAGGTCCGCGACCACAGGCAACGGGACGTAATCCACCTCGATCAGGTCCAGGGCATCCTCCGCCGTGTAGCGGCTCTCGGCGACCACGACGGCCACCGCCTCGCCCACGTAGCGGACTCGGCCCTCAGCGAGAATCGGGAACCGGGTCGGCCGGTAGGTCTTCATACGTGATGGCGCCACCAGCGGCCGAACGCGGCCGGCCAGGTCGGCAGCGGTGAAGCACGCCACCACCCCGGTGGCTTCGCGGGCCCTCGTGATGTCGAGGCGCATGATCGAGGCGTGAGCGTGAGAGCTTCGGAGAAAGGCGGCGTGAAGCGTACCGGTCCGGGCCAGATCTGCGACGTACTGGCCCTGGCCGGTGAGAAAGCGCGCATCCTCCCGCCGTGGCAGGCGTGCCCCGATCATGCGCGGGTGGAATTCCCGACGGCCACGTCCGTCCCCCTAGAAGGGCACCTCGCTGCGCTCGTCCCGGACCCGCCGGGCCTTGTGGTCCCAGCGCGGCAGGCCGCCGGGCTCCGTCAGCTCCACGCTCACCCGAATGCCAAGCCCGACGCGCAGATCCTCACCCACCGCGCGCTGCAGGGCCTGCCGCTCGCCCGGCCCCAGCGCCGGGGCCGGGTCGATGCGAACCAGGATGTCGTCGAGCCCCTCGGTGCGACGGAAGACGATCTGGAACTCGTCGACGCCGCGGTGCCCTCGCACGATCTCCTCGACCCGGCCGGGATAGACGATGATCCCCCGCACCTTCTTCATGTCGTCCAACCGGGCCAACACGCCACCCTCCAGAGCCACGAGCGTGCGGCCGCACGGGCAGGGCCGGTCGGCGAGCTGCACGATGTCGCGCGTACGGTAGCGGAGCAGCGGCATGGCCTTGCGGTAGAGGCTGGTGAACACGAGCTCACCCCGCTCACCCGGCTTCACCGGTCGATCATGCTCATCGAGGATCTCCGGGTAGCAGTAGTCCTCGTGGACGTGGATGAGGCCGGCCCGGGCGTCGCACTCGAAGCCCCAGGCCGCGATCTCGGTGAGCCCGGGCAGGTCGAAGGCCTGGGCTCCGAAGGCCGCCTCGATACGGGCCTTGGTGGCGGGGATCGAGGCTCCTGGCTCGCCAGTGTGCCAGGTGATGCGGATCTTCGCCTGTCGGGCGAGGTCGATACCCTTTTTCTGTGCCTGCTCGGCCAGGAACAGGGCGTAGGACGGCGTGCACCCGAGCACGGTGATCGGGTACGTCAGCAGCGCGTCGATGCGCTGATCGGAGGAGAGCCCGCCCGCGGGAAAGACCAGGCACCCGAGGTCCTGGGCGGCATAGAAGCCAGACCAGTAACCGATCCACGGTCCGTAGGAGAACGCCGCCATGACCATGTCGGTCGGCCGGATCCCGAAGGCCCAGAGCGAGCGCGCGTAGGAGTGATAGAAGCCGTACCAATCCTCCCGAGTGTCGAGGAAGGCGAGGGGGCGGCCCGTCGTGGCCGAGGTCATGTGAACGCGCAAACACTGCGCGAAGTCCACCGCCAGCAGCGTGCCCCACAGCGGGTGCTCGGCCTGGTCCTGCTTGAGCTCATCCTTGGTCGTGAACGGCAGCCGCGTAAGGTCATCCAGGGTCTTGATCTGTCCGGGCGTGACGCCGGCCGCGTCGAGCTTCCTCTGATAGAAAGGACTGTGCGCGTAGGCGTGGGCCACTTGCTCGCCCAAACGGGAGGCCTGCATCCGGCGCAAGGTCTCGCGCGGAGCGGTCTCGATATCGGTCTCCAGGTACCGAGAGGTCATCGCCGGCCAGACTCTAACACGCCGCAAAGGGTGAAGCGCCCCCGGGCCGTCCGCCCGGGGGCGCGGCGTGGGTGCAATCAGCTCCCGAAGCGGTCGGGGAACTGCTTGGCGATCGCGTCGGCCAGCGGGTCGGCGATAGCTTGCATGTGCCCGGCAGCCGTCCGGAGCGCCGTGTAGGCCCGGGCCTGATCCTTGGAGGCCTGGGCGTCGATGACGCTCTTGAGGGTGACCACGTGGTGCTGGACCAGGTCGGCCACCACCTTCGTCGGCAGGTCGGGGTTGGCCGAGTTCAGGAACGCCCCGAAGTCTCTCGTGTACCCGATGAGGTCGTTGACCGCCTTGTCCTGCTTGGCCCGGTCCTTGCCCGCCACGCCGACGGTGTAATCGACGGCAAAGCCGATGTGCTTCCGCCATAGCGGCAGAAACGCCTGTTCGGCGTCGGGGCCGTACACCGAGCCGATGGCCCGCCCGATCGCCATCGAATTCTGGTCGAGGGCGCCGGCGGCCGCCTTGAACTCCGCCTCGCGCCCGTCCAGGGCCGCGCCGGTCGCCGCCGCGGCCAGATACACGTGCTCCTGGAACAGCGTATTGAGCGCGCTCTTGAGCCCGGTCGCCTTCGGCGCCGGGCTGCTCAGGGCCATGCCCGACGTCTGGGCAGACGAGTCGGCGGCCATGGTCTGACCGCATCCCGTGCTCATCGCCACGAGCCCTCCTGCAACCACCGCCTTCGCAAGTGCCGTCTTCATGTCTTCTTCTCCTTTCTCGTTGCTACTGCACTCGGATCTCTCCCCGCATGTGATGGTGACGCTCGCAGAAGTATGGATAGGTACCGCGCTCGACAAACGTCCCGTCCGCTACCGCCCCGCGCCCCTCGAGGACGAGCCGGAACGCCGCCTGCGGCGCTTCGGGTGTGCCCCCGGTGATCGTGTGGGTGATGTCATCGCGGTTCGTCCACCGCACCTGCGTCCCCGGCTGGACCTCGAGTCGGGCCGGCCGGAACCGGAAGAGCTGGATCTCCACCCCGGGTGACGACGGCGCCGGGGCGACGGCCGCGATGCCGAACGCGCCGGCCAGCACAACACCAAGCTCCCACCTTCTCCTCACGTCAGCCTCCTGCGGCGCTTCACTAGGCCAGGTCCACCCGGTCCCGTAGCGCCGTTTCATCCCTCTCTACGTGGAGTGACCCGGCCCCGGATGCATGGTGTCATTGCTCTCGGGCGGCGCTTCTGCTAGTGAAGCGGGACCGGGGCCCACAGGGAGGTTCCCACGCAGGGGGCGGAGCTGATCCGCGGGATGGCGAACGGCGACCAGGGCGCGTTCGGCCGCTTCTACGACCGCTATGCTCCGCTGGCCTACGGGGTGATCCGCCGTATCGTGCGCGAGCGGGCCGATGCCGCGGAGGTGCTCCAGGACGTCTTCTGGGAGGCCTGGCTGGGGGCCGGGGGCTATGACCCCCAGCGGGGGAGCCCGGAGGCCTGGATCGTCATGCGGGCTCGCACCCGGGCAATCGACCGGGTACGTTCCGTACGTAAGAGGAGTGAGGTGGTCGGCGCGCCCCTGGCCGCCGCTGCAGCGGCGAACCCGACCGAGCCGGGGGGCGACGTCGCCACCCGGGCGGCCAATCGAGTGACCACGAAGGACGCCCTCGACGACCTCCCCGAGGCGCAGCGGGAGGTGATCGAGCTGGCGTACTGGAACGGGTTTACACAAGCCGAGATCGCAGAGCGGCTCCAGCAGCCGCTCGGGACGGTGAAGACCCGGATGCGCCTTGGCCTGGAACGCTTGAAGGAACTTCTCAGGTCGGGCCACCCATGACCCACGAGACGTTCGACACGCAGGCGGCGGCTTACGCCCTGGGCGCCCTGGACAGCGAGGAGCGCGTGGAGTTCGAGCGCCACCTCGCCACGGGCTGCTCCAGTTGCCGGACCTTCTTGCGCGAGTCCGAAGAGGCGCTGGCCACGCACGCCGCCCAATTGCCGCCCATGGTGCCGCCACC
>DATIAY010000148.1:0-16721 GCA_035457825.1 Candidatus Methylomirabilota bacterium | reverse complement strand
ATGCTCAGGCTCCGCGTGGTCAGGATGCCCAGGCTCCGCGTGGTCAGGATGCCCAGGCTCCGCGCGGTCAGGATGCTCAGGCTCCGCGTGGTCAGGATGCCCAGGCCCCGCGGTCGTTGGCTGGCGCACGGGCCACTGGTTCGAGCGACGTCACCAAGGCGACGACGCTGATCAAGGAAGCCGAAGCTGCGTGCAAGGCCGGCGACATGAAGACGGCCAAGTCGAAGGCAGAGGCTGCTATCACGATCCTGCAATAGGTAACCCGTTGTCGTAGTCACGGGCCCCGCGAGGGAATATCCCTCCGGGGCCCGTTCGTTTCCGGGGTGCGATGTTGCCGTGTAGAATCCTGTCAGTGTTGTTCTTGGTTGTGCTCGCGCTCCTCACCGCGGTCACCCCTGCCCCCGTCGATGCGGCAGCGACGGTACAGGAAGTGCTGTTGCGAGCTAAACCGGCGGTGGCCCTGATCGTCGCAGAGGTCACCTCGGAGATCCGGCTACGGTGCGCTGGCGGCGATGGGATCGCCACGCCGCCCCCGTTTCGTGAGACGGGCACTGGCTGGTTCGTCAACCCGAGCGGCTGGTTGATCACCAATGCGCACGTGGTGTCTGCCGCCCATCGTCCACCGGAATGGTTGGAGGCGCAGCAGGTCCAGAAGGCGGGCCGGCCAGGCTGCCGGGTCGTCGATGTGAAGCTCCAGCCCTCGATCTCGGTGATCCTCTCGAACGGGTTCCGGCTCGCTGCCACCATCGTCAAGTTCAGTCCCCCGATCGTCGGCGAGGCGATGTCGGGTCAGGACCTCGCGCTCCTGAAGGTCGAGGCGGCCGACATGCCGTCGCTAGCCCTCGGGGATTCCGACGCAGTCAGGATCGGCGACCGCGTTCACATCCTTGGTTTCCCCGGGGTCGTCCTGTCCAGTGAGCTGCTCCACGCCTTTGCCACGGTCGAGTCCTCCGTCACTAACGGCGGCGTGTCGGGCTTCAGGCGGGATCGCGTGGGGCAACCGGTGGTCCAGACCGACGCCCCGGCCGCCCTGGGCAACAGTGGGGGGCCCGCGATCGACCATAGCGGAAAGGTTGTCGGCGTCCTGACTTTCGCCACGCTCTCGGGCGAGCAGGGCACCTTCGTCCAGGGCTTCAACTTCATCATTCCCTCCAGAACAGTGCGGGAGTTTCTGCACGACACGGGAGTTGCGCTCGACGAGCCCAGCCTCTTCAACCGCGCGTGGCACCTGGCCCTCACCGACTTCTTCGCGGGCAACCATCACCGGGCCGAGGCCGCCTTCACCGAGGCGAACCGGCTGCTCCCCGAGGTCCCGGACATCATGCGTCTCACCCGAGAGAATGCCGAGAAGATCAAGAACCCGCCTCCCCGCCCCTTCCCCTGGATCGTAGCCGCCAGCGTCACAGCGGGGCTGAGCCTGGCGGTTCTGGGGGGGCTGGCCAGCCTGCGCTGGAAGCGAAGCCGCTTCCGGATCACACCGGCCGAGGTGGCGCGCCTCTTCGAGACCCTTTCGGATCCCCCGGTCATCCTCGACGTGCGCGATCCCGAGGCCTACGAGCGTAGCCCCATCCGTATCCCGAACTCGCTCTACGTACCGCCGGCGGTTCTCGCGTCGGGCCGTACCGACCTCCGGTTCGACTACCGCCGCACGGTCATCGCCTATTGCACGTGACCCGCGGAGGCGACGAGCGCCCGGGTGGCGCAGATGCTCCGGCGACTCGGCTACGCCAACGTGAGGATCCTCAAGGGCGGGCTGGACAGCTGGGCCGATGCCGGCCTGCCCCTGGAGTCGAAGGCCTGAGGGTCAGGCGCCGGAGCGCCGGCCCGCCAGGAAATGGACGTGGACGTGATACACGTGCTGGCCGCCCTCCGGCCCGCAATTCACGCTGAGCCGGTATCCGCGCTCGGCGAACCCCTTGCGTTCGCCGAGCTTGCGAGCCGCCAGCAGGCAACGGCCGAGGATCTCCGTGTCGCCTGGTTCCATAGCCATGATGGACGCGACATGGCGTTTGGGTACGATAAGCAGGTGGATTGGCGCCTTGGGGTAAATATCACGAAAGGCGAGAACCGCATCGTCCTCGTACTCGATCTCGGCCGGACTGGTCCGGGCCACAATGCGACAAAAGAGGCAGTCGGCAGCGGGCTCGGCCATCGGGCCCTGTATAATACGCCGTCCGCAGCCCACAAAAAGGAGATGTCACGCATGGGAACGTGCCCCAAGTGCAGGCAGCGCATCCGCCGGAACGGCAATCACATCAAGCTGGGGACGACCTGGTATCACAAGTCGTGTCCGTCGCGTCCGGCCAGGCCCGCGGCCGACGCCCGGCCAGGCTCTAGCGTCCGCCCCGCCCGCTGATCAGCCCGGCCACGCGGTGCCGGGGACCGGGGTTTCGTGAAGACCCGGCTGGTGACGCTGTTCCTGATCGCCCTCATCCTTGTCCTGGGCCTGGCCATCCTGCTTGCGCACATCGGGTAGACGGGATAGACGGAACGGTGTCGTAGGGGGGTGAAGGGCACCATCACCCTGTTGAATCACGCCGCCCTGAAGATTCAAATCGCCGGCCTGTCCATGCTCCTGGTCTTCCCGTTAGGGTGTGGTGTGCCGACGCCGGTTCGATTCTCGCCAGACGAAGTGCGTGCCGAGTTTGGCCGAATCGGCATTGCGACGACCGACACCCGCCCCACAACTGCTTTTGACCGGCCTATGACCTCCCGCTGGGAGGCTGCGGGGCAGGGAGCATTGGCGGGTCTCGTCATAGGCCTTTCCGTCCTACCTTTTTTCGCGCCTGTCACCGTACCAGCCTTCGCAATTCTCGGAGCGTCCGCCGCGAGGTCACCGCAAGAAGTCGAACAGGGCGCCAGCGCCTTGGAGCACGCGGTTGTCGAATCGAACATCCAGGAGCAGCTGCGACAAGCGGTGATTCTCCGGCTCACCGAACGGTATACAAGTATCATCGCCGACAAGGTATCCACCGTTGAAGCCGGCGCCGAGTTCAACACAGTCATCGAGGTCCGAGTAGCAGAGGTCTCTTTGAAAGGGCACGGATTCTTCCCGGTCGACCCTACTCTCAGACTTGATCTCCATGCGGACGGACGAGTCGTTCGCGTAGGCTCCACAGAGGGATCACGCAGGATTGTTACCGAAGGCGAAGGTGACAGCCATACGCTTCTAGAATGGGCTGGTCACGACGCGAAGCTATTTAGGGAACAGGTGCCCCGCGAGCTGGAGAGACTGGCGAATACAATCGTCGATGAGGTCTTTTCCCGTCCGCCTAAGGGAACGTCGACCGGGGGCGAAAGCGCATCAAAAGTGCGTGCGGAATAGAATGGTGGAGGGTAAGGGATTCGAACCCTCGACCTCGGCGTTGCGAACGCCGCGCTCTCCCAACTGAGCTAACCCCCCGACGAGCCGAACGCCCGTAGTGTACACGGCGCTCCCGGGCGTCGCCAATTACCGGTCGGTGCGGGCACTTTCCTTGCCGAAGTTGGCGAAGAGGGGACCCAGCAGGTCCATGGGCAGCGGGAAGAAGGTCGTGGTGTTCCGCTCCGAGGCGATCTCCCGCATCGTCTGCAGATAGCGCAGCTGAACGGCTACCGGGTAGCGAGTCAGCACCTCGGCGGCCTCGGCCAGCTTGGCCGCGGCCTGGGCCTCGCCTTCAGCGTTGATGACCTTGGCCCGCCGTTCCCGCTCGGCCTCGGCCTGCTTGGCCATGGCCCGTTGCATGTCCTGGGGCAGGTCGATGTGCTTGACCTCGACCGTCGTGACCTTGATGCCCCAGGGGTCGGTGTGCTCGTCGATGATGCGCTGCAGCTGTTGGTTGATCTTGTCGCGGGCGGAGAGGAGATCGTCCAGATCGACCTGGCCCAGGACGCTGCGGAGGGTCGTCTGGGCCATCTGGGACGTCGCGTAGAGGAAGTCCTCCACGGAGATCACCGCCCGCTCCGGATCCACCACGCGGAAGTAGATGACGGCGTTCACCTTGATGGAGACGTTATCCCGAGTGATGACGTCCTGGGGCGGTACGTCCATAGCGATCGTGCGCAGGCTGACCTTGACCATCTTGTCGATGAACGGCAGCAGGAGCACCAGGCCCGGCCCGTTGCCCTGCCCGCCGGGGTTGAGGATGGCTCGGGCTGACCGCCCCAGCCGGAAGATCACCGCCCGCTCGTACTCGCGCAGGATGCGGACGAAGGAGCCGATGAAGAAAATAATTGCGCCGACGACGACGATCAGGAGCAGCGAGTCGACCGTGATCATAGTGCGCCTCCAGGGTTGTCGGCTTTGACCACTCTGAGCGTGAGCCCCTGCACGTCGACGATGCGCACCGCCACGCCCTCGTCAACGGGGCCCCCGTCGGCGATGGCACGCCAGATCTCGCCCTGCACGGTCACCTGCCCCTCGGGCGCCAGCCGGCTCCGGGCCACGCCCATCTGCCCGACCAGCCCGGACGCCCCGAGCAACTGTGGCCGGCCCAGCGCCCGCACCCCCGCCGCGATGACGGTCAGAAAGGTGCCGGCGGTGGCCCCCACCGTGGGCAGGAGCACCCACCAGGAAACCCGGAAGCCCACCTCGGGCGCCTCGAAGAGCATGAGGGAGCCCAGCAACAGCGCAATCACGCCGCCGACGCCCAGGATGCCGTGGCTGACGATCTTGATCTCGGCCACCATGAGGCCGATGCCGAGGAGGATGAGGAGGAGTCCGGCGTAGTTGAGGGGCAGACTCTGGAAGGCGAAGAAGGCCAGGATCAACGAGATGCCGCCGATCACCCCGGGAAAGATCGCCCCGGGATTGTAGAGCTCGGCGATCACACCGATCATCCCCACCATCATGAGGATGTAGGCCACGTTCGGGTCGGTGATGATATTGAGCACCCGGTCGCGAAAGCCGATCGCGATCGGCTTCACGACGGCCGTCCGAGTCTGCAGCATGACCTTGCCCTTGGCGGTCTTCACGGTCCGGCCCTCGATCTTCTGGAGCAGATCGGGGATGGACTCCGCGATGAGATCGACGACGTTGAGGCGCACGGCCTCGCGCTCGGTGATGGCCACCGACTGGCGCACCGCCTTCTCCGCCCACTCGGCGTTCCGCCCCCGCTCAAGGGCGACGGTGCGGATGAAGGCGGCCGCGTCGTTTTCGATCTTCTTCAGGCTTTCCTTGTCCGCCCCGCCGCCCAGCGCCACCGGATGCGCGGCTCCGATGTTCGTCGCCGGCGCCATCGCCGCCACGTGGGCGGCCATCGTGATGAAGACGCCAGCCGAGGCGGCCCGGGCCCCGGTTGGCGCCACGTAGACGACCACGGGCACTTCGGCCTGGAGCAGCCGCTGGACGATGGTCCGCATGGAGCGTTCCAGGCCCCCCGGAGTATCGAGCTGGATGATCAACGCTTCACTGCCCTCGGCCTGGGCGCGGTCGATCGCCGCGCCCACCAGCCGCAGCGTCACCGGGCTGATCACGCCCTCGATCTCGATCAGCGAGACGGCTGGCGCGGCCACCGCCGGTATCGCGCCGAGCCCGGCCACGAGGCCCAGCAGCAGGACGACGAGCGCGCCCCTCATCGGTCCAGCGCCATGACGCTGGCGAGCTCGAAGAGGAGGTTCGCGGCCAGGAGGGAGGTCACCTGTCCGGGGCCATCGTAGGGTGGCGAGACTTCCACCACGTCGGCCCCGATCACCCCCAGGCCGGCCAGGGCCCGCACCAGCGTGACGGCCTCGTAGGAGGTCAGGCCTCCGACCTCGGGCGTCCCGGTCGCCGGGGCGAAGGCCGGATCCACGGCGTCGATGTCGAACGAGCAGTAGAGGGGCCCGCCACGCAGCCGGCCCAAACGCCCGGCGACCCAGGCGGTGCCGTGCTCCTTGACGGTCTCGATACGGATCACCTCGATACCGTGCTCGTCGTGCAGAGCGAAGTCCTCGGGGCCGTACAGCGGGCCGCGGATGCCGACCTGGATCATCCGGTGGGGATCGATCAATCCCTCCTCCAGAGCGCGCCGGAAGGTCGTGCCGTGGAAGAACTTGCTGCCGAAGTATTCGTCCCACGTGTCCGGATGGGCGTCGAAGTGCACGAGGCCGACGCGACCATGGCGCCGGGCGAGGGAACGGAGGATGGGCAGGGTGACCGAATGGTCGCCGCCCACCACCAGCGGCATCGCACCCGCCACGATGACCGTGTCGATGGCCTGCTGGATCCGCTCGAAGGTGCGCTCGATCGACGTGGGGACGACGTCCACGTCACCGCAGTCCGCCATGCGGAGCCGCTGGAAGGGGTGAACCTTGAGGACGGGATTCCAGGGCCTGATCAGCGACGACTGCTCGCGCACGGCCCGCGGGCCAAAGCGGGCGCCCGGACGGTAGGACACGCCACCGTCGTAGGGGATGCCGAGCAGGGCCACGTCCAGCCCGGCCGCGGACTCCGCAGCGGGGAGCAGCATGAAGGTGGCGATCTGCCCGAAGCGGGGCGAGACGAACGGGTCGCGCGGGCGGCTCTCCATGGAGGCCTAGAGCGCCGTCGACAAGCCGGCCACGGCCGACACCAGGGTCTGCACCTCCTCGGGCGAGTTGAAGACCGAGAAACTGGCCCGGGAGGTGCCGACGACGCCGAGCCGCCGCATCAGAGGCTGGGCGCAGTGATGGCCGGCGCGCACCGCAATGCCCTCGGCGTCGAGCAGCGCCGCGACGTCGTGGGGATGCAGGCCGGCCACGCTGAACGACACCACGGCGCCGCGAGGCCGCTCCGCGGGAGGCCCGTGGACCGTGACTCCCGGGACAGCGGCCAGAGCGTTCACGGCTTCGCGGGCCAGGCGGCTCTCGTGCGCCGCGACCGACTCCATCCCGATCTTCTCGAGATATTCAATCGCGGCGGTGAGCCCGACGGCCTCGGCGATGGGCGGAGTTCCCGGCTCGAATCGCCAGGGCAGATCATTCCAGTCGGCACGCTCGACCCACACCTCCTTGATCATCTCCCCGCCCCCGCGGGTCGGCTCGAGGCTATCGAGCACCTCCCGTCGGCCCCAGAGCACGCCGATGCCAGTCGGCCCCAGCATCTTGTGGGCCGAAAACGCGTAAAAGTCACACTGGAGCGATGAGATATCGATAGGCAGGTGAGGCGCGGCTTGAGCCCCATCCACCACCGACAGGGCTCCGACGGCGCGCGCCCGACTGCAAATCTCGGATACCGGGTTGATCGTGCCGAGCACGTTGGAGATGTGCGTCAGGGCCACGACCCGCGTCCGCGACGTCAGCAGGCGCTCCAATGCCTCGAGATCGAGGGTCGCTTCGGGCCCGAGCGGGATGGCGCGGACGACGGCGCCGGACCAGCGGGCGGCCATCTGCCAGGGGATGATGTTGGAGTGATGCTCCATCTCGGTGATCAGGATCTCGTCGCCCGCCCGTAGCGTGTGCCCGATGGCGTCGGCCACGAGGTTGAGACCGTCGGTGGTCCCGCGGGTGAGCACGACCTCCTCGCGGCAGGCGGCTCCGAGGAAACGCTGCACGCGGTCGCGGGCCGCCTCGTACAGCTCGGTCGCCTCTTCCCCCAGGGTGTGGATCGAGCGGTGCACGTTGGCGTGGGTCCGTTCGTAGTGGCGGCTCATGGCCTCGATGACGATGCGGGGCCGCTGGCTGGAGGCCGCCGAATCGAGATAGACAAGGGCCCGGCCGTTGACGGCCCGCTCGAGGATCGGAAAGTCCCGGCGGGTTTGCTCATCGAGCCGCATGAGAAGCCCCCAGCGCCTTGTGCAGCACGGACAACGGCAGCGTCACACAGCGCATGCGGCTCGGGCGGATGTCGGCGCCGAGCGCCTCGAGCAGATCGAGCGTCTCCACCGCGGGGCTCGCACTGGGCCGACCCTCGATGCGCTCGGCCAGCACGTCGGCCGCCGCCGTGCAGATGGCGCACGAATCGCCCAGAAAACGCGCGGCCCGGATGGTGCCGTCGTCGAGCCTCAGCATGACGCGTACCCGATCGCCACAGAGCGGATTGACGTCCTCGGCCACCGCGTTCGCGTCAGGCAACTCACCGCGCCAGCGCGGCCGCCGCCAGCGCTGGCGGATGACGTCGCTGTATAGCGTGAGGGGGTCTCGACGACCCCCTCCCGGGCCTCCCCCAGGACCGGGGGCGCCGGCGGAGCCGGCGCTCGAGTCAGCACCCACTGCGCGCGGCAGCGCGGTCATTCGAGCTCTCCGCGGGCCGCGGAGACGCGATAGGGCGGGAAGCGGTAGGCCATGTCCCGCGAGAGCAGGCCGCCGTGCCCGAGCTCAGCCATCTCGCGATTGCCGATGCTCTCCCCGGCGAGGACGCGGGGCAGGATGAGATCGAAGGTAGTGGCCTGCGAGAACATTCCGCAGGTCGGCATGCCGAGGACCGACACGCCACCCCAGCGGGCCAGCCACAGCAAGCTCCCGGGATGCGCCGGCGCTCCGTGACGCTCCAGGCGAGCGCCCAGACGCTCGAGCCCGCCGAAGACCGGATCGAGCGGATCCAGCGCGCTGGCGCCCGCGACGATGAGCAGCTCGGCGCCCTCCCGGCGCAACGCCGTCAGCTCCTCGGCGACGGCCTGCGACGAGGCCCCAGCGTAGCGGATGGGCAGCAGACGGCTGCCGAACCAGTCGACCTTCTGCTGGAGCGCGGTCTCGAAGCGCGCCCGCTGTTTGTCCTCGAGGTTCTCCCGGGCCACGGCTCCGACGACCGTCGGCCGGAAGGCCTTCACGGCCAGGACACCGCCGGCCCTGCGCGCGATGCCCTCGACCGCTTGCAGGATCTGCTCGGAGATCACGAGGGGCGTGACCTTGGCCTTGGCCACGGTTTCCCCGGGCTCGACCGGCTGAGCATCGAACAGGGTGAAGACGCAGATGCCCTCGTGGGCATTGACCTCGAACAGCGCCGAGCGGGCGATCGCCAGCAGCCCACGGCGGGCGGCGACCAGGGTCCACTGCCCTGCCGTGTAACCCTTGACCTCCACACCATCGCCCACCACCGCCCGGGCCAGACGCGCCCCGGCGTCTTCCTCGTGGAGGTCACCGGGCTCGATCTCGAGGAGATGGATCTCCTCCCAGGGCGCGGCGAGCACCGCCCGGGCCACATCGGCGTCGAGGCGCGCGCCCTTGGCCCCCACGATCTTGCCTGCGGCATCCCTGACGTCGTGGCAGAGGACCATGCCTCGCAGGGCCCCCGGCGTCGCAGTTTCTCGCCGCTGGGCAATAGCCTTCACGTTCGGGGCCTCAATGTGCTCAGGGGCTGCCCGGTGCCGCCGGTACGGCTCACCTGGATCTCGGCCAGGATGGCCAGGGCGATCTCGGGTGCGGTGCGGGCCCCGAGGTCGAGGCCGATGGGCACCCGGATGCGCGCGAGCTGGGCCTCGCTCAACCCGTCCTCGGCCAGGAACTTGAGGATCGTCGCTCCCCGACGCCGAGAGCCCAGCATCCCCACGTACCCCAGCGGCGTGTTCAGCGCGTGCCGAAGCACCGGCAAGTCGTACTTGTAGTCGTGGGCGACCAGCACCAGGGCGGCGGAGGCGGTGAGAGGATAATTGCGGATCAGCTCCGAGGGAATGCCGACCCGCAGCTCGTCGACGTGAGGGAAGCGCTCCGGCGTGGCGAAGCGGGGGCGACCGTCCAGCACGACGGTGCGGTAGCCGAGGACTTTGGCCAGCTCGGTGAGGGGCATCGCCACGTGGCTCGCTCCCACCACGACGAGGAGCGCGGCCGGCGCCACGACCTCCACGAAGGCCCGCACACCCTCCAGAAACACCGTCCGGGGCACGCCCCGCGCCATGGCCTCGCGGGCCTCGGCGGTGAATCGCTCGTCGAGGAAGCGGTCGCCCAGGCTGCCGTCGACGGTCCCGTCGTCCAGGACCAGCAGCTTGCCGGCTTCCTGCTCGTCGAGCCGGGTGACGATCGCGCCGTGCCCGCCGCGCCCGGCGTGAGCCCGCACGCGCTCGTAGAAATCGAGGGCGAGCGGCTCGACGAGAACTTCGATGGTGCCGCCACAGGTGAGGCCGATTTCCCAGGCCTCCTCGTCGCCGAGGTTGAGCTCCAGCAGCCGCGGTCGTTGACGCTCGAGCACCTGGGCCGACTCCTCGATCACCTGAGCGTCCACGCAGCCGCCGATGGTGACCGAGCCCAAAACGGCTCCACCCTCGCCGACCAGCATCTTCGCCCCTTCTTTCCGGGGTGTCGTGCCGCGGGTGCTGATGAGGGTGGCCACGGCCACGCGTTCGGGCGAGCGTCGCAATTGGTCAATGTGATCGAAGAGTTCCGCCATGGCCCAATGATACGCTGGCGACGGACAAAACGATACCGACTGGAGGGGGCAGCGGCCGCCCCCTCCAGACCTCCGAGCAGCTACAGGCTCAGATGGTGGGCGAGCTCGCGGAGGGCGGCGAGGTTGTGGGCCGCCGCGAAATGGTCGAGCAGGGGGAGCGCGGCGGCCATGCCTCGCGTCAGCGGCTCATAGGCGGCATTGCCGAGGAGCGGGTTCAACCAGATCAAGCGACCGGCCCGGCGCTTGATGCGGAGCAGCTCGTGGGCCAGGAGCTCGGGCTGTCCGGTGTCCCACCCGTCGGAGAGGACGATCACGATCGTGTGACGGTCGACCAGGTGCGACCACTCGCGATTGAACTGGGCAATGGACTCGCCGATCCGCGTGCCGGCCGACCAGTCCTGCACCTCCCGGAGGCGGCGCAGCACCTGGCGGTACGAGCGGCCCCGCAGATACTCGGTCACCCGCGTCAGCCGGGTCGAGAAGGTGAAGGTCTCGACCCGACCGAACACGTTCTGCATGGCGAAGAGGAACTGGAGCAGGAAGCGGCTATAGAGATCCATCGAGCCCGAGACGTCGCACAGGAGCACCAGCCGGACTTTTCGCGGCTTGCGCTGCCGGTACTTGAGCTCGATGAAATCGCCTCGGCTGAGGTTGGCCCGCAGGGTTCGGCGCAGGTCCACCCGCCCCCGCCGGGCCACCGGGCGACGGCGCCGACCCAGCCGGCGGGCCAGCCGGCGGGCGATCTGCAGGGTGAGTCGGTACACCTCGTCGAGCTGGTCGGCCGAGAACGTGGAGAAGTCCTGAGCCACCAGCGCTTCCCGATCGGAGAGCCCCGGGACTCCCAGCGGCTCCCCGGCATCCGCTTCCGACTCCTCACCCCAGGTATCAAGGGCCAGGGTCTCGCGCTTTTGCTCAGCGCTCTTCAGCGCCGCCGGCGGCCCCGTCTCAGGAGCCACCGTCAGCAACCCGGGGATCCCCTCCTCGAACTGGGGCTGGACCTGCCAGAATGCGTCGAAGCAGCGGTCGAACGCGGGCATCTCCTCGGGACGTCCGACGAAGACCGTGCGCAGCGCGCGCTGCAGCTCTTCGCGGTCGCCGAGGTCCACGTGCTCGAGGGCCTGGACCCCCGCGGTGATCTGCACCACCGTCACCGGCAGCCCGTGCTGGCGCAGGAGCGCGCCGAAGCGGACCATCGCGCTGGCGAGGTCGCGAGGCGCGACCATGAAGCTAGCTCTGGACGGGCAGGAACGGCGTGAGGCCGGCTTTGGCGACCTCGGCGCGGAAGCGCTTGATGTCCTCGGCGTCCTTGAGCACGACGCCGAGGGTCTCGTTCACCAGCGCTTCGTCGAGGTGGTCGGCGTGGAGCGAGGCCAGGGCCCGGGCCCAGTCCAGGGTCTCGGCGACCCCGGGCACCTTGTTCACGCGTACCCGGCGCAGCGCCTCCATGAAGTGGGCGATCTCCCGGGCCAGGCGGGCGTTGACGCCCGGCACCTTCCGCTCGATGATCCGGACTTCCTTGTCGAAGGCCGGGTAGTCGATCCAGAGGTACAGGCAGCGTCGCCGCAAGGCGTCGGACAGCTCGCGGGTGCGGTTCGACGTGAGAATCACGTGCGGAGGGTGCGTGGCCTTGATGGTCCCGATCTCGGGAATCGTCACCTGCCAGTCGGAGAACACCTCCAGCATGAAGGCTTCCAGCTCCTCGTCACCGCGATCGAGCTCGTCGACGAGCAGGACAGGCGCCCGGTCGGTCTGCACGATGGCCTGCAGCAGCGGCCGCCGCAGCAGGAACGGCTCCGAGAAGATCTCGTGCTCCCTCTCGGCCAGCGGACGGTCATTGGCCTGCTCGCTGAGCTTGATGTGCAGGAGCTGCTTCTGGTAGTTCCACTCGTACAGCGCGGTGGACGCGTCGAGGCCCTCGTAGCACTGCAGGCGAATCAGGTTCGTCTCCAGCATCCGGGCCAAGACCTTGGCCACTTCCGTCTTGCCCACGCCGGCGTGGCCCTCAATGAGGAGCGGCTTGCCCAGCGCGAGGGCGAGGTGGACTGAGGTGGCGACGGGAGCGTCCGTGACGTAATCGGCCGCTTCCATCAACTCCTGGATCTTCCTTATCTCGGGGCGCACGCCGACCTATTGTACATGAAGCCTCGCGTAGTCTTCGGGGGTGTCGATATCGGCGGGCATGGGGATGTCGAAGGTCACGACCTCCACCCGGTCGGCGCGGGCCCCCACCACGACCCTGGCGCCGGCGTCACCGGTGAGGTTGCTCAGCTCGGCGAAGACACCGGCGCCGAACAGCACCGGGGTTCCCTGAGTTCCCCGGTACACCGGCGCCACGATCTCCTTGCCTGTCTTCCGCCAGGCCGCCAGCAGGGCGGGGACGACGTCGGCGGGAACGCGCGGCTGATCCCCCAGCGCGATCAGCACGGCCCGCGTCCACGGCTTGAGGGCGGCGACACCGATGGCGATCGAGGAGCCCTGCCCGTCGTGGGGGCGCGGGTTGCGGGCGTAGCGGACGGCCAGGCCGGCCAGCGCCGCCCGCACACCATCTTCGTCCTGGCCGGTGACGACCACCAGATCCTCGACGTGGCCGGTGAGCGCCTCGACCGCCCAGCGCACGATCGGCTTGCCGCGGAACTCCAGCAGGAGCTTGGGGCGCCCCATGCGCCGGGCGAAGCCCGCCGCCAGCACGATTCCCGCGATCATCGACGAAAGCGACGGGCAGGAGGAGTCACGGGGTCAGCGCGACAGTCCCCGGGCTCCCGGTCCCGCGTGCGCCTATCCGCGGGCGCGCTTGACGGCTTCCGTGATGGCCCGCTTGGCGAACACGCGGCAGAGATGCGACTTGTACTCGACCGAGCCTTGCAGGTCGGCCTGCACGTCTACCCCCTCAGCCGCTTTCTGGGCCGCCGCCTCGATGGTCGCGGCGTCGAGCTTCTTGCCGGTGAGACCCGCTTCCACACCCTTGGCCCGCACGGCCCGGGTGCCGGCGCCCGTGACCCCTACGCCGGCCCGCGTGCACTTGCCTTCCTTGTCGAGGGTCACCACGGCACCCACGCCGACCACCGCGAAACGAGAGGCCGGGTGGGGGAACTTCATGTAGGCCGTGCCGGTACCGGCCGGCCAGGCGGGGACCCGCAGCTCGACCAGGATCTCGTCCTCGTGGAGCGCGGTCGACATCAGTCCCTGGAACCAGTCGTCGACCTTCACGGTGCGCCGCCCCTTCGGGCCCTCGCACACCATCTCGGCGCCCAGAGCCACGAGGGTCGCCGGCTGATCGGCGGCCGGGTCGGCGTGGGCGATCGAGCCCCCGATGGTTCCCAGGTTGCGCACCGCCGGGTCGCCGATGACCGAGGCCGTCTCGGCCAGGATCGGGCACTTGGACTTGAGCAGCGCGGAGGACTCCATCTGCCAGTGAGTGGTCATCGCGCCGAGCACGATGGCGCCCCCGTCCTCCTTGATCCCCGTGAGGCCCGGCACCTTCCGTAAATCGATCACGTGCTTGGGTTGGGCCAGGCGCAGCTTCATCATCGGCACCAGGCTGTGGCCGCCGGCAAGCAGCTTGGCGTCGTCCTTGTAGCGACCGAGCAGACCGAGCGCGTCCTTCACGTTGGTGGGGGCGTGGTACTCGAATGCGGCAGGATACATAGGCACGAGCCTCCTATTTCTTCGCAGCCTTCACAGCGGCCCAGACACGTTCGGCAGTCAGCGGCATGTCGATGTGGGTGACCCCGAGCCCAGCCAGCGCGTCGATGACGGCGTTGGCGATGGTGGGGGTGGAAGCGATGGTGCCAGTCTCCCCGGCGCCTTTGACGCCGAGAGGGTTCACCGGGCTCGGCGTCACCGTGCGCTCTGTCTCGTAGAAGGGAAGCTGGCTGGCGGTGGGCAGCGCGTAGTCCATCATCGTGGCGGCCAGGAGCTGCCCGTCATCGGAGTAGACACCGTGCTCCCACAGGGCCTGTCCCACACCCTGGGCGATGCCGCCATGCACCATCCCGTCGACGATCATCGGGTTGATGACACGGCCAACGTCGTCCACCGCCACGTAACGCAGCAGCTTGACCCGCCCGGTCTCGGGATCGATCTCCACCGAGGCCACGTGGGCGCCGAATGGGAACGTGAAGTTCGACGGGTCGTAGAAGGACGTGGCCTCCAGCCCCGGCTCCATTCCCTGGGGGATGTTGTGGGCGAGGTAGGCCATGAGGGCCACCTCCCCCCAGGCCTTGGCCCGGTCGGGTGCTCCCTTGACCGACCACTTGCCGTCCTGGAAGACGAGGTCTTGCTCGCTGGCCTCCAGCAGGTGCGCGGCGATGCGCCGCCCCTTGTCCTTGATTTTGTCCAGGCACTTGTAGATCGCGCTGCCACCCACGCAGGCCGAGCGACTGCCGTAGGTCCCCATGCCGAACGGGATCTGGGCCGTGTCGCCGTGCACGATCTCCACCTGCTCCATGGGAATGCCGAGATCGTCGGCCACGAGCTGCGCGAAGGTCGTCTCATGACCCTGACCGTGGGAGTGTGAGCCGGTGAAGACGGTGACCGCGCCGGTGGGATGCACCCGCACCTGACCCGATTCCCACAGCCCCGCGCCGGCTCCCAGCGAGCCGGCCACCGCCGAAGGCGCCGGCCCGCACGCTTCGATGTAGGTGCTGACGCCGATGCCGATCAGGCGGCCCTGCTGGCGCGCCTGCTCCTGCTCCTTGCGGAACTCGGTGTAATGAGCCATCTCCAGCGCTCGCTTGAGCGCCGGCTCGTAGTTGCCGCTGTCGTAAGCAAAGGCCACCGGGGTCTGGTAGACCGGCCCGCCCGTGAAGGCGGGAATCAAGTTTTTGCGTCGCAGCTCGGCCGGATCGACGCGTAACTCCCGCGCCGATCGGTCCATCAGACGCTCCAGCAGGTACGTCGCCTCCGGGCGCCCGGCCCCGCGGTAAGCATCGACCGGCGCAGTGTTGGTCAGCATCCCCCACACCTCGCAGAAGATGGTGGGGATCTTGTAGACGCCGGAGAGAAGCGGACCGTACAGGTACGAGGGGATCAGCGGCGCGAAGGTCGAGAGGTAGGCCCCAAGGTTGGCGTGCGTCTTGACCCGCAGCCCGATGATCCGACTGTCCCGGTCGAAGGCCATCTCGGCGTCGGTGACGTGATCACGCCCGTGGGCGTCGTTCAGGAACGACTCCCTCCGCTCGGCCGTCCATTTCACGGGCCGCCCCAGCGTCTTGGCCGCCCACGAGACCGCAACCTCCTCGTTGTAGACGAAGATCTTGGAGCCAAAGCCGCCGCCCACGTCGGGGGAGATCACCCGCATCTTCGTCTCGGGGATGCCGAGGATGAAGGCCGCCATCAGCAAGCGGTGGACGTGGGGGTTCTGCGACGTCACCCACAGGGTGAGGTCGCTCGTCGCCGATGCGTAAGAGGCCAGGCAGGCGCGCGGCTCGATGGCGTTGGGAATGAGGCGCTGATTGACGAACGACAGGCTCACCACCTTGGCGGCCGACCGGAAGGCCGCCTCCGTCGCGTTCTTGTCGCCGATGGTCCAGTAAAACGACTGGTTCTGCGGCACGTCGTCGAAGAGCGCGGGCGCGCCCCGCTGGTGGGCCTTCCTGGGGTTGGCCACCCCGGGCAACGGCTCGTAGTCCACCTGGACCGCCTCGGCACCGTCCTTGGCCGCATATGCGCTGTCGGCGATCACGATGGCCACCGGCTCGCCGGCGTAGCGCGCCTTGCCCTGGGCCAGCACGGGCCGCGGCGGCACCTTGATGTCGGGCAGCATCCAGCCGCAGGGCAGGTTGCCTACCTTGACATCCTGGCCGGTGTAGACGGCGACGAACCCGGGCACGGCCTTGGCGCGGGTGACGTTGATGCCTTTGATGCGGGCGTGGGCGTGCGGGCTCCTGACGAACGCGGCGTAGGTCAGCCCCGGAAGCTTCACGTCATCCACGTACTGGCCGCGGCCGGTGATGAAGCGCGGGTCCTCACGGCGCTTGATGGCCTTGCCGAAGAGTCGCTCGGTCGCCGTCGCCATGACGTCTACCTATTTCTTGGCGGCGGCCATGTTGTCGGCCGCCCACTGGATCGCCTTGACGATGTTGTGGTAGCCGGTGCAGCGGCAGAGGTTGCCCTCGAGCTGGTGCCGGATCACCTCTTCGGAGGGCTTCGGGTAGCGCTCGAGGAGCTGGTAGGCGGCCAGGATCATCCCCGGCGTGCAGAAGCCGCACTGCAGGCCGTGCTTTTCCCAGAAGCCCTGCTGGATCGGATGCAGGTCACCGTTCTTGGCCAGGCCCTCGATGGTGGTCATGGTGGCGCCGTCGGCCTGGAAGGCGAAGAGCGTGCAGGACTTCACCTCCAAGCCGTTCATGAGGATGGTGCAGGCCCCGCACTGGCTGGTATCGCAGCCCACGTGGGTGCCGGTGAGGCCGACTACTTCGCGGATATAGTGGACGAGCAGGAGGCGCGGCTCGACCTCGTGACT